>NZ_JBSSEL010000001.1:0-487366 GCF_054061655.1 Pedobacter sp. UYEF25
TGCCATAGCTTTAAAGTTTGGGTGGACAGGTGTATTCCTGTGCCACATTGCTGTTTTTGTGGAACTTAAATTTACTGCTTTTACATGGATGCTTGTATTATAATGGCTGAACTGCTTTACGTTATTTCATCGCAATTAACTAAGTTTATACGGGCAGATAAGTTTCTGCTTTTATGCCATTACAACACAAATTCGCCAATCGTTATGCGTCACCCTATGACCGACAGTGCTAACATCAAAATGACAGACAATGGCAAAGACAAAGGAAGATAGAATTAAAACCGTTTATGGTGGCGGTGGACACGTTGTAATTTTAGGTGCTGGAGCAAGTATCGCTTCGACATTTAGAAATCCTGAACCTTCTGGTAAACGGCTACCCTCAATGGACAATTTTATTGACCTTGTAGGACTATCCGACATCGTGGATAGCCTTCCAGAAAAGTTGAGAGCAAAAAATTTCGAGCAACTTTATACCAACTTACACAACGACAATCCTAACTCAGACGAAATTCTTGAAATCCAAAATCGAGTTTACGACTATTTCAAGGATATGAAATTGCCCGAAAACGAAGCGACCATTTATGACCTCTTAGTTCTCTCACTTCGACCAAGAGACCTAATAGCAACATTTAATTGGGACCCATTTTTGTATCAAGCATTTTGTAGAAATGGACACATTGCAGACATGCCATATTTATCTTTTTTACATGGTTCTGTTTCTATTGGTTATAGCAAAGAGGACAAAAGATGTGGCCCAGTAGGTATGCAAATGAGGAGAGACGGTGGTTTGTTTGAACCAACTCCGCTTTTATATCCTGTTTCTCAGAAAAACTACACAGAAGACGAATTTATCAGTATGGAATGGGACAGAGTAAAAGGATGGCTACACGAGGACAGCACAAAACGTGTAACTGTTTTCGGATACGGAGCACCTGACACAGATGTTGAGGCGGTTAGTCTGATGAATACGGCTTGGGGGACAGCCAGCAAGAGAAATATGGAGCAATTTGAAATCATCGACATAAGACCAGAAGAAGAAGGTGTAAAACGGTGGGACAATTTTATTCATTCGCATCATTACGACTATACGAATGACTATTTCAGTTCATCACTTGCATACAACCCAAGAAGAACATTTGAAAGTTACCATCAGCACAATCTACCGCTGACAATTGACGAAGCTTTTAGTGCATCAAATCCAATTACCAAAGACATAAAAACTTTGCAAGAGCTTTGGGACTGGCATAAGCCATTAGTTGACGCTGAAAACGAATGGAAAGAAGAACGAAAGAAAAAAGGTGATGAATAATTAATACTAAATCATCGGTGCGGACAAGAAGGGCGAACGCATAACAGCACATTTGCAATAGGCGGGGTTTCGTGCTCCGTAGACAGTTTTGTGGTTAATCAAACATTAGTTTTTCAAATCAAGTTTTGTGGTAAAAGTCCCGCCTTCGGGTAGCTGCAAAACGTTTTAGGCAAGCTTGAAAAACAAACTAAAAAAAGTAGATATGTACCCTGAACTTTTTCGCCAACTTGAAGAAAAAATAGTGTTGACTGATAAGGAGAAAGAAAGTATTTCTACATTCTTTGAGACCAAAAAACTGCGAAAAAGACAATATTTATTTCAAGAAGGCGATTATTGCAAAAATCTAGCTTTTGTATCGAAAGGTGCTTTAAAATCGTATACAATTGACGATAAAGGCCAAGAACATATTAGCTTACTTGCTTGGGAAGGTTGGTGGGTATCCGATTTTAAAAGTTTTATCTGTGATGAAAAGGCAATACTTTTTATTTATGCCATTGAAGATAGTGAAGTACTTTTAATATCGCGCGCCAATTATGAACGGCTTTTAGTGGAAATTCCTTCTATGGAGCGGTATTTCAGAATTTTATTTCAAAATACTTTAGTTACAAAAGATAGAAGGTTAATCAGTTCCAACACCTACACTGCCGAAGAGAAATATCTGCATTTAATAAAAATGTATCCATTTATTTCTCAACGTATTCCACAAAACTTAATTGCCTCTTATCTGGGGCTAACTCCTGAAACCATTAGCAGGATAAAGAAAAACCTCTAGCAATAATATAGATTTAGATCAAAATTATTTATTGATTCACATCAATGTACAGCCCGCAAATTCACTGTAATCTTGTATTAAAGTTAGAAACAAAAAAAGTTAATTATGGAAAATACAGCATTAATAGTTGGAGCAAGCGGTATTTCAGGAAACAATCTTGCTAAGAAATTAATTAAAAATAATTGGATAACCTATGGCATTACGCGTAACTCTGAAGTAACACTTAAAGGATTGAAAAACATAAAGGCGGATCTGCTTGACCCTGCATCTTTGGAAAAAGCCTTAAAAGATGTAAATCCAAGTCACGTATTTTTTACAGCTTGGATGAGAAAAGAAACAGAAGCAGAAAATATTGAAGTGAATGGTAAAATGGTTAGAAATATACTTGAAGTACTGTCGCCAAAAAAATCTGTACGTCACGTTGCTTTGGTTACTGGATTGAAACATTATTTAGGTCCTTTTGAAAATTACGCCAAAGCAGGATTTACGCCCGAAACACCGGTTAGAACAGAGCATCCAAGATTGGAATTGCCTAATTTTTATTATGCACAAGAGGATGAAGTCTTTGAGGCCGCAAAACGTGATGGTTTTACATGGAGTATTCACCGTGCACATACGATGATTGGACATGCAGTTGGAAACCTAATGAATATGGGAACAACTTTAGCCATTTACGCCACTATCTGTAAAGAAAATGGTACACCTTTCATTTGGCCAGGTTCAGAAGCGCAATGGAATGGAATATCTGACGTAACAGACGCTCATATTTTAGCCAAACAATTCCTTTGGGCTGCAACTACACCTGAGGCTGCAAATGAAGCGTTCAATATTGTAAATGGAGACGTATTTCGTTGGAGTTGGTTGTGGAAACAAATTGCTGAATACTTCGGTATAGCGCATCAAGGTTATGTTGAAAATAATAAGAGTTTGGAAGAACTGATGAAAGGTGATGAAGCTATATGGGAAAAGATCGCAAACAAATATCAATTGGCAGAATCACAACTGGACAGATTGTCTTCACCTTGGCATACAGACCTTGATCTAGGACGACCTATAGAAGTGATGACAAATATGGCCAAAAGTCGTAAATTAGGATTTAAAGAATATCAAGATACAAGAGAATCGTTCTTTAGTTTATTCGATGACTTAAAAATGCAAAAAATTATTCCTGCCTAAATTAAGATAAAGTTTAAAAAACGCCAGCAGGTAACAAGGTATTTATATAAGCTGGCGCACGTGTGTAGCGTGTGAATGCTTAATTAATTAAGAGGACACAGAGAACAAAAAGTTTTAAATATAAATTCCATAATAAAGAAGGACTATACTTTGTAAGTTTTGCAACCGTAAACTAGATAGCTGTATTTGTGAGACCATTAAGCTTGCAATAGATTATAATGGTGGTAAAGGTTTGATCGAAATGGAATACTTATGATGTCTTAAAAAATGCACACGCGGCACGCGTGCGCCAGCGAGGGTAAAGGTTTAATAGCAATAGAACCTTCGCTGGCGCACGCGTGTCGCGTGTGAATGCGTAATTAAGTAAGAAGACATAGAGAACCAGGAGTCGTAAATATAAATTCCATAATAAAGAAGGCCTATACTTTGTAAGTTTTGCAACCGTATATTGGATTAGCTGTATTTGTTAGACCATTAAGCTTACGATAGATTATAATGGTGGTAAAGGTTTGATCGAACTCGAATATTTATGATGTTTTAGTAAATGCACACGCGGCACGCGTGCGCCAGCGACGCTTATAAGCGCTGCATAATAGAAGTAAAATTTCATTAGATTTGATGAGCTACCAAGTTGAACCTAACTATTTCCAACCGTGAGGATATCGCTATTCGCTAGGCCGTTAAAGTTTCTGTACAACCTTGTCGGGATCATAAAATTCATGACCGGGTATTCAATGGTTTTTCTTCTCGTCTTTGTTGTAAAAAGTGTTTCTGCACAGGGGCTCAACAGCAATGACCTGGCCGACAGCCTTGCCAATAAGCTGGAGCTATTTGGCCATAAAACACAGTCGCCCATATTGTTCATCCATTTTGATAAAAATATTTATACCAATAATGAAAATGTCTGGTTTACGGCATATTTTCTGCACTTAAGCGATCAAAGAGCATATAAAGTCTTGTCGGTAGCTTTGGTAAGGGACGATGACGATCTGATCGCCTTTAATGAAAAGTTCATGGTCAATAATGGTCTGGCATTTGGCAATACCGTCATACCAGACACTACGGCAGCGGGCCATTACAGTTTTATTGCCTATGGCAACCGTTTGTTAAATGGTAAGCCCGATGTATTGTTTACGCAAAGCATCACCATAAAAAGAAACGCACAGAGCGGGTTTATTGCCTCGTTGAGCCCACTTGATACCTCGCTTGTACACACACAACAAAAGGTAACGCTGACGGTCCTCAATAATGATGTTAAAAAGAAGGCTCCTAAAACAGAAGTTTCCTACTATTTGGGCAACAGTGCCCATCCGTTAATGAAAGGCGATGTTAAGCTCAGCATTGTTGGACAATATGTTTTCGATATCCCATCTGCCATGCTACGGCAGGGCGAAAACAGGCTTCATGTAAGGGTAAGACAGGCCGATGAGGTGAAGGATCTCAACATCGATTTACCTGCTCAACCAGCACCTGCCGTAGTGGGGTTCTTTCCCGAAGGCGGCAATCTCGTTTTGGGTCTAAAAAACGTGGTTGCCTGGGAGGTCAAAAGCCATGCTGGTCATGGCATGGCTGCAGGCGCGATTCTATATGAAAATAAAACCATCATCGATACCATTCATACAAACAGCTACGGGCTCGGCAGGTTTTCGTTGACACCAAAGTCCAATGCGGCATATCGAGTAAAGCTTTTGGGCCTAAACAAGAAAGACACCTTGTATAAGCTACCCGCCGCGGTAAGTCATATCCCCGTAATGTCCGTCCCGGCGGCCGTTGCAGGCAATATATTCTCTATTGAGCTCTATACGGATAAGCCACAACTGATCTACCTGAACCTGCATAATTATGCGCAGCTTTTCTCCAGCACGCCGATAAGTCTGGATATTGGGGAGAAAAAAATCAGTGTGCTTCTAGACGATATGCCCAAGGGTCTCACACAGGCGACCATAACGGATAGCCTGGGACGCCCACTCGCTGAAAGACTCTTTTTTGCACATTTTGATAAGCGCCCCACTTTACAGATCAGAACGGACAAGGCAAGTTACCAACCGAGAGAAAAGATAACGCTCAGCCTAAAACTAGATAATGCCAGCTTGCCCGACAGTGGCCTGGTATCTATAGCCTGCGTTCAGGAAAACAGGTTGTCAGTCAACAATAAAAACGATATCGAAAGTTATTTTTATCTGAAAAGCCAGCTGGGCGATCTGCCGGTAAGGGAAAGCTATATGGGTGCAGGAGAAGCCGACAACCGCTTTTTGGAAGATATCCTGCTGATAAAAGGCTGGCGAAGATATACGTGGCTGGATATGCTGAAGACCACCCCTGCCGATACCATAACCAAGTCAAGTGATTTAATATTCAAAGGTTTGGTGACCCGTAACGGTTCTAAGATAAGGAAACCGGTAGAAGTGGTCAATGCCAATGCGCCCTTTCAGCTCATCCCTACCGATTCCGCAGGGAATTTTACCATAGAGGCAGAGAGACTACTTGTTCAGCGCAATAAAAAGCTGAATATCTTTGTGAATAAGGATGCCAAACAGGAAACTTTTCTGGTAAATTTAGTTGACCCTTACCTGGCTACTTCTGAAGAGCTCATAAACGAACTTGTGTTTCCAGACCGAAATTTGCCCCAGCAACCCAATACACAATTACTTGAAATGACCGGGATGCAACGGGCTATCAACTTAAAGGAAGTGAAAATAACGAGTAAGAAAGACGATTCTTTTTACGGTCAGGGCCGGGGGGCCAATGCCTGCGGTGACTACGTTTGTAGCTACCAAATACTGAATTGCCCATTACATCGCGGTTCTATATATAATTTCCAGCCCATAATAGGCAAACGCTATTATCTTGATGACCATTTTAAACGAACTATTGTTTACGCTTGCTTTGAAGAGCTTAAAAAGCAAGATGCAAAAAACACATTATCAACAGGTATTTATGCAGCCCAAGAGTTTTACCCATCTGATCTTTCGCAGCCGAATTCGCCCCCTGAATATGTTTCTACCCTATATTGGAAACATCTTGCTAAAGTAACATCATTAAAGACGGCCGAGTTCTCATTTTACAGCAATGATATTACCGGCAGGTTTAAGATTGTGGTGCAGGGACTTACTACCAAGGATATGGTATATGGGGAGCAGACGTTTGAAGTGAAAAAGACTAAATAGTAGAACCTGCTGTTCACATCTTCCGCAGGGCGATGTCGAACTCTAGATAAAACGGGATTTACTACACAGTAGCTCCTTTGGAGCAATCCCGATAAAAGCTGATTAGTAAATTCGTGTTATAGATAATTCGGAATGAGCAAGCTACGCATTTTGAAGAGCGGGTTTGATTATTATGAATTATATGTGGATCCATTCTTATTCTGTGAACTTTATATTCTCCAAAACTTTCTTCATGTGTTTCTCTACCGAAGCAGCGCTAGCCGGAGTATGAAAGAAGTACAAAGTAATATCAGCCCCTCGCTGGCGCACGCGTGTCGCGTGTGAATGAGTAATTAAATTTGAAGATACCCAGAACAATGATTTGTAGATATAAATTCCATAATAAAGAAGACTATACTTTGTAAGTTTTTCAACCGTATATTGGATTAGCTGTATTTGTTAGACCATTGTATAGCGATATTCTGGTAGAGCGCTTAATTTATTGTAAGGGAATACGAGGATGATCTCCAAACAGATAATAACGTTATTCACACATGTGATCCGAGTTATTACGACATACCATAAAAAATACCAAACAGCAAACTTTCAAAAAAAATGGCTGACAGTGGTTTGAGTAAGCCTCATTCCTATTTAATGAGTCTTTACGGTGTAACAAAGATTAAGCAGGCCATGCCATGTCTGCACAAATTTGCAAGCAATCATCGTGGATGGTGCTCCCCCCCTAGAAACCAAAAAAACCTTGAAACCTGATTTTGAATACAAACAACTTCATTTTGGACACACCTAAAGTTTTTAATCCACCGACTTTTGTACTTCACAAATAACATAAAAATGATGAAGTACAAAATTTTAGGAACTACCGGCTTGAAAGTTTCAACACTTTGTTTAGGAACGATGAATTATGGCGGAAAAGGTTTTTTTGGTTATATGGGAAATCTTGACCAAAGAGCCGTGGATGAACAAATTAGGACAGCAACAGAAGCAGGGGTGAATTTTATCGACACCGCCAATATTTACTCCGAAGGGCTTTCTGAGGTCATGATTGGACAAGCAATTAAAAATCTTTCCAGCAATAGAGACGATCTAATTTTGGCAACAAAAGTGAGAGGTACAACAGGCAAAGGCCAAAACGACCTGGGTCTTTCAAAAAAGCACATTCTTCAACAGGTGGAGGCTAGTTTGAAAAGACTTGGTACAGATTATATAGACTTATATCAAATTCACACCGCAGACCCATTAACACCAATGGAAGAAACCATCAGAACATTGGACGATTTGGTGCGAAGTGGAAAAATAAGGTATTTTGGCGCAAGTAACTTAATGGCCTGGCAATTAATGAAAGGTTTGGCCCACTCGCAACATTACCGTTTAGATCGATTTGCATGCCTCCAAGCAAATTATTCTTTGGATGTGAGAGATGCAGAACGAGAAATTGTACCTCTTTTACTAGACCAAAAAGTAGGAATGATGGTTTGGAGTCCTTTAAGCGGTGGTTTGCTGACAGGGAAATACAAAAGAAACGGAGAAAAAGAAGAAGGCCGACTAAACAATTTTCCATTTCCTCCTTTTCACGAAGAAAGAGCCTATGATGTTTTAGAAGTGCTTGTCCCAATGGCCGAAAAAAAGCAAACTTCAATCTCTCAATTGGCGTTGGCATGGCTGCTCCATCAACCTGTTGTAAGCAGCATTGTTATTGGAGCTACTAAAATACATCAACTTGAAGACAACTTAAATGCGGTTAATGTTGTTTTTACGGCAGAGGAACTTAACGAGTTAAATGAAGTAAGCAAATTGCCAGTTGAATATCCTGCAAATGTGCTAGAATTAATGACAATGGACAGAAGTGCAGGTGTTGATTTTCTAAATGCTTAAATTCACTTAAATATAATATAGGCGGCAACACTTCTGCCTACTAATTTAACGATGAGAGAAAAAGAATTGAATATCAAGAAAATAAATTCAGTAAACGAGTTACATACTTTTATGGGTTTATCAAGTCCATTAAATCCTCTATTGACCATTATAAACCATGCTGAAACACAAAACCAAAGCAAATCCAATAACCAAAAATTGCTCTTAGATTTTTATAATATTTCCATCAAAAGAAGTTTTAAAGGAAAGTTGAAATATGGAAAAAATAACTACGATTTTGATGAGGGTACCATGTCGTTTATAGCACCAAATCATTAGCGTAGACAATGAAGAAGATAGAAATAGAGATGGTTGGTCGTTATTGTTTCATCCCGATTTAATAAGGCAATACCCCTTAGGAAAAGTCATTAAAAACTATGGATACTTTTCCTATGCTCTAAACGAAGCCTTACATCTTTCAGAGGAAGAAGAGCAAACCATTGAAACCATTCTTCAAAACATTCAAAGAGGAATAAACTCGAGATTAGACAATTTTAGTCAGGATGTAATTGTTTCTAACCTGGAATTGCTTTTGAGCTATTGCAACCGTTTCTACAACAGACAGTTCATTACAAGAAAGATGGCCACCAACAATTTGCTTGCAAACTTTGAGACGCTATTAGACAACTGTTTTACAAACGATTCAGAGGTATTATTGCCCACCGTAGAGAAATTAGCAAAAGCGCTTCATGTGTCATCCCCCTACTTAAGCGATATGTTGCGAAGCTTAACAGGACAAAACACGCAACAGCACATTCATGGTAAATTGATTGAAAAAGCAAAAGAAATTTTAACCACAACTAACCTCACCGTAAGTGAAATTGCTTATCAATTGGGTTTTGAATATCCGCAGTCGTTTAGCAAACTGTTTAAGAGCAAAACCAACTTAACGCCCATTGAATACCGACAAAGCTACAACTAAAGCAAATGTTTCAAAGCGGCAAACGCGGGGGATACGCTTAAGATAACCGAGGATATCTTAGCTAATGCGTCCGTGTGGCGTGCTTTTTTAAAAACTTTCTCTATTTTAACTGGCTGTTCGACACCTTCCTCAGGACGATGTCGAATAAAAGATAAATCGGGATCAGCAATCCCAAGGAGAAAGT
Source organism: Pedobacter sp. UYEF25 (assembly GCF_054061655.1). Classification (NCBI taxonomy): domain Bacteria; kingdom Pseudomonadati; phylum Bacteroidota; class Sphingobacteriia; order Sphingobacteriales; family Sphingobacteriaceae; genus Pedobacter; species Pedobacter sp. UYEF25. Next base: position 9,442 of record NZ_JBSSEL010000001.1, read on the forward strand.
TTTTTTTCCGGATTTGAAATCCGCTTTTCCTCTACTTCGGGATGCGCAAGCTTAACATCCCGACGAGATCGATATATGTTTGAGAACATTGCATTGCAGGTACAGCTTACCATAGCTTATAGTGGTGATAGAGGCTTGATCGAAATGAAATAATTATGATGTTTTTAGGAAATGCACACGCGACAGATTTTTTTATTAAATGCACACGCGACACGCGTGCGCCAGCGAGGTTTGATCGAAATAGAAACTTTATGATGGTTTTAGGTAATGCACACGCGGCACGCGTGCGCCAGCGAGGGGTTTAAAGAAGCCATTTTAGGCGGCACAACAATAAGAATATAAAATTATCTGTACAGCTGTTATTGAACAGAAAGCAGATTATTTACGTGATAATCCAGTAGTATTTGGTTTTGTAAATGAAGCCCGGCATTGGAAGTATAGCTTACAATAGATTATAGTGGTGGTAAAGGTTTGATTAAAATAGAAAATTTATGATGGTTTTAGTAAAGGCACACGCGGCACGCGTGCGCCGGCGAGGCGATAACAGACAAACTACAACCGCTGATGGCAAATGTCGCCAAAAAATGGCGCCGATGGTTTATCATAAGTCATCAATTATTTATTTAATTTAGTACGGTCGGGACTGATTCTTCAAGCAATGCCATCTCTGTACAAATTTTCAAAACGATATGGCTCATTTTAAAAACATAGACAACAATGAGAAAAATAATAATCCTATTGACTTTTATTTTGCCAAATACCTTATTGTTTGGACAAACTTTCGTTGGTACTTCGACAGACAAGCTGAAAGCCTATAATTGCACTATACGAGTAAACAAAGACAGTACAATAAATTTTATTTATAACAAACACAGCAATGTTGTTTATGGTGAGCATATTGGAACAATAAGCAAAGTCAGTGACACGCTTTATAAGATTTCAGCAACTATGACAATAGGCCAATTCCTTTTTCAATCCCCCTTTAAAGACACGATTTACGTCCAACTTGATTCAACTATTGCAAGACAGGCCGACAAAATCCAGTTTGAATACTCCTACGGAAAAACAAGAAAACAATTACAAGGTTATGACAGGTTAAGAAATGCGATTGGACTTTTTAAAATTCCAGTTGACAAGAACATATTCAAAGAAAAAAAAGGGACAGATTTTATTACACTTACAATTGATCGTAAAAATTTCCTCACCGACAATTTCTTATCATTTACTATACCCTTTGGTTCAGCGGCATCATTCACAAAAGGACAACTAGAAGCGTTTTATGTCGTAATAAAAAACGGTCAGCTTTATACGATAGGTAATCCACCGTTGCAAACAGGACACTTTAAACTGAAAGAAAAGTAGAACGACGACTGACACGACAAGAAAAATGAGTCATAACATTAAAGCGCTATTTCTACAAATAACAATCTCCCCTCCAAAATTCAGAAAATCGTTTGATTAAATTTTTCGGCTACAAGAAAATACTTTTCGGCTACAAGCGTACAGTTGGGAAACCTCAACTTTGCTTTATTAAATTATAGCAACATGAAAGTATTTATTACAGGCGCTACAGGTTTTATAGGAACTGCAGTGGTACAAGAATTATTAGCAAACGGCCATGAAGTGTTGGGACTAGCACGTTCCGAAGCATCGGCAAACAAATTAACTGAAGCAGGAGCTGAGGCACATCATGGAGATTTAAACGATTTCGAAAGTTTGAAATCTGGAGCTGCTAAGTCAGACGCAGTAATCCATTTGGGTTTTGTTCACGATTTTACAAAATTTGAGGAAATGTGCAAACTTGATGGAAAAGTGATTGAAACCATTGGCAATGCTTTGCATGGAACAGACAAACCTTTTCTCATCACTTCGGGCACTGCACTTTTTTCGAAAGATGGGATCGCCACAGAAAAGGACCTTGATTCAAATAATCCACACCCTAGGATTGCAACAGAAAATGCCGCTGACGCCGTAGTTGCAAAAGGCGTAAAGGTGGCTGTCATCAGATTGTCCCCATCTGTTCATGGCAAAGGCGATGTGATTGGTTTTGTTCCAACTTCAATTAATATTGCCAGAGAAAAAGGAGTTTCCGCATTCGTTAATGATGGTGAAAATTTTTGGCCTGCAGTGCACCGGTTGGATGCTGCAAGATTATACCGATTGGCGTTGGAAAAACCATTTGAAAGTGGAACAAGGTATCACGCCGTGGCAGAACAGGGAATCGCTTTTAAAGACATTGCTACATTTATCGCAGAAAAGTTGCAGCTTCCGGTAGTTTCACTTACAGATGAGGAGGCAACAGAACATTTTGGATGGTTTGCGCATTTTACTAAACTTAATAATCTGTCTTCTAGCGAAGAAACGAAGGCAGCATTAGATTGGCATCCTCAACATCCAACCTTGATGAAAGATTTGCAAGGGGATGTTTATTTTACCAATCAACAATAATCTGTACAATCCATTCCTTAAATTTGATTAAATATTAAACCAATGTCTGACACACCAATAAGAATAAAAACCATCTCTCAGTTCCACACCTTGCGTGGCCTTCCAAAGCCCAAACATCCGCTGATCAGTGTGGTCAATTTTGAAGAGATGGCGCCTTCTTTAGAAAGTTTAACGCAGCGTTTAATATTTGATTTTTATATGATCTCCGTAAAAAGAGATATGGATCATAAATACAAATACGGGCAGCAGGATTACGATTTTGATGAAGGCGTGATGTTTGGTATGGCGCCACATCAGCTTTTAACCGTCACCCGAGAAGAAAATGGCAAAAACCCTTCCGGATGGGCGATTATGATTCATCCGGATTTTCTTTGGAATACGCCATTAACAAGTGTCATAAAAAAATACAAGTTCTTTGATTATGCTGTAAACGAGGCGTTATTTTTATCGGAAGACGAGGAAATAAAAATGCAGCAAATTGTGGAAAATATTAAGCAGGAAACCCAAACTAACATTGATAAGTTCAGTCAGAACATTATTATTTCCCTGTTAGAAACACTCTTGAATTACTCCGAAAGGTTTTATCAGCGACAATTTATTACGCGTCATAAGGCGCATCATCAGTTTTTAGAAAAATTAGGAACACTACTTAATGATTATTTTGAAAAAGATGATTTTAAAACAAAGGGATTGCCCAGCGTTCAGTTTCTTTCTGATGAATTTAAGATGTCGCCACAATATATGAGAAGTCTGCTGAAAACGCTTACGGGACAATCGACGCAACAGCACATTCATGAAAAGCTGATTGAAAAAGCCAAAGAAAAACTATCAACAACTGAACTATCTGTAAGCGAAATTGCGTACGAATTGGGTTTTGAACATTCTCAGTCTTTCAATAAATTGTTTAAAACCAAAACGGAAATGTCTCCGTTGGAGTTTCGGAAGTCTTTTAATTGACAAAACAAAAGTTACCTTTCCGCAAATTGCATACGCCATTCATCATTTTGGAACCATTTACTAATTAAGGGTGCGACTTTCGACAACAGCAAATAAAAAACTTGAAGCGCTAATACCCCAGTCTAAAGTAGTTAACTTTGATTGAAAATTAATTAGAGTTTTTAAAAACAAATAAACTGAACGACAACAAAGAAGTTAAGCGTATGGAGAAAATTGCCAAAAAAACACGATGCGTAACGCTTCGCATCAAATTTAGTGATCAACACCCTTTTCGCGTTTCCGAATTTTGCAAGCCCACTCCATCGCCTGTCAAGCCCCCGTCTCGTACACGAATTTTATAAATTTCCTTTTGTTTAACTTGCCTCCCAGTCAATCTACCTGTTTTTACAAGCAACCCTCCTAACAAGATTACCAACGCAACAGCCTGTAAGATTAAGCTTATTGTTGCTGTATCTTGACCTCTTAACAATTACCCCTCAAGTTCCAAAATTTGAGGAAGCTTAATCAACTCGTTTATTTGATTTTATCCGTGGTTTGATTTATCTTCGTCGCGGCTTATTAACGCTACTTTCTCTCTTTGGATAAACCGATCTTTTTTAAAGGTTACCGTTCTCCTTAAAAGGATTAACATAGAAAGGTTAGTTTCGTGACTCCACCAGGATGGATCACTTTTTTAATACTACGTTAACCCTTTACGAACGGTTATTTGTGCAACGGTACGACAGGGATTTTTAGCTGTAAATATTTAGTTATGAGGATAACAGTTGGGCCAAGCCGTGAGTTGTGGGTCGGGCTAAAAGCCATTGCTAAAACCAAAAATTACAAAAACAGAGAGACAATATGCTTTTTAACTCATTAAATTTTGCAATTTTTTTACCTATTGTATTTTTACTCTACTGGTTTGCGACAAAAGGTAATTTAAGGCTACAAAATATTTTACTGCTCGTTTCAAGCTACTTTTTTTATGCTTGTTGGGACTGGCGATTTCTATTTCTTTTAATTTTTTCAACACTACTTGATTATTTTACGGGAATAAAAATGTCGGAAGCAAAAAATAAAAATTCAAAAAAATTTTGGTTTTGGTTAAGCATATCTGTAAATCTTGGCTTTCTTGGTGTTTTTAAATATTATAATTTTTTCACTGAATCCTTTGCACACGCTTTAGATAACATTGGATTAAACGTTAATCCATGGACATTGAAAGTTATTTTACCCGTAGGTATTTCATTTTACACATTTCATGGCTTGTCGTATGTAATTGACATTTACAAAGATCGAATTAAAGCAGAAAAGAATTTCATTGATTATTCTGTCTTTGTTAGTTTCTTTCCATTACTAGTCGCTGGTCCAATAGAACGTGCAACTCATCTTTTACCGCAAATACAAAAAAAGAGAGCTTTTGATTATGGGAAAGCAGTTGATGGATTAAGACAAATTTTATGGGGATTATTTAAAAAAGTTGTAATTGCTGACCAATGTGCCGAATATGCCAATCAAATTTTCAATAATTCTGCAGACTATTCAGGAAGCACACTCGTTTTTGGTGCTATATTTTTTACTCTCCAAATTTATGGCGACTTTTCGGGATATTCTGATATTGCTTTGGGGACAGCTCGACTTTTCGGCATAGATCTTTTAAGAAACTTTGCTTTCCCGTATTTTTCAAGAGACATTGCCGAATTTTGGAGACGATGGCACATTTCACTTTCTTCTTGGTTTAAAGACTACCTCTATATTCCATTGGGTGGTAGTAAAGGTGGAATTTGGATGAAGATTCGGAATACCTTTATCATTTTTATTGTAAGTGGTTTTTGGCATGGAGCAAATTGGACATTCATTGCTTGGGGCTTTCTAAATGCTTTGTACATAATGCCTTCAATAATATTTAAGACAAATAGAAATAACCTTGAAATTGTTGCAAAAGGAAAATATTTACCTAATCTGAAAGACTTTTTTTCTATTTTAATTACGTTTAGCTTAACTGTGTTTGCTTGGATTTTTTTTAGAGCGGAAAATATAGGTCACGCTATGATTTATATCTCACAAATATTTTCAAATTCTCTATTTACAATTCCTACAATAAGACCAAATACATTATTCATTTTAATAGTGCTATTTTTCATTATTGAATGGTTTGGTAGAGAAAATCAGTATGCTATTGAAAAATTTAGCTTGAAAATTCCTCAAATTATTCGACATGGATTTTATTACATAATAGTGTTTGCAATATTTTATTTCGCAGGTGCTAAACAGCAATTTATCTATTTTCAATTTTAATGATGAAAAAATTCATAAAACATCTTATATTATTTGTTCTCCCAATCCTAATTGGAATGATTTCATTTGAATTACTATTGAGAAATATTCCTAATGATTATTCTTTTAAAAATAATTACTTGAATGCTAAATCTAATACTATAGAAGTATTGTTTTTGGGTAGTTCTCATATTTATTTTGGAATTGACCCAGAATATATTACTCGAAAATCTTTTAACGGAGCCCATATTTCTCAATCATTAAATTTTGATTTAGCTATACTCGAAAAGTACAACGATAGATGGGAAAATTTAAAATATGTTATTATTCCAATTGATTATTTCTCAATGTACTCAACACTTGAAGATGGTATTGAAAATTGGCGAGTAAAAAATTACAGAATTTATTATGACATTTCCACATTTGGAAATTATTGGAGTGGCTTTGAAATATTTAATGGAAAATTACCGACAAATATTTTAAGAGCCAAATCATATTTGTTTAATAAAAAATCGGATATTACGTGTAATAAATTTGGGTTTGGTACATCTTATAACTCACAAGACAGTAAAGACCTTATAGAAACTGGTAAAACTGCTGCAAAAAGGCATACTATAAAATTAGAAAACAACCAAACAATTTTCTCTGAAAATATTCAGACTGTTAAATCGATAATTGAATTTGCGAAAAATCATAATGTGAAAATTATTTTTATCACTTGTCCTGCATATTTAACATACAGTGAAAATTTAAATCCAATTCAACTTGACAATTCTGTAAATATTATTAAACAATTATCTGCAAAGAACACAAATACAGCTTATTATAATTTCTTGACAGACAAAACATTTATTGCTAAAGATTTTTATGATGGAGACCATTTAAACGAAATTGGTGCTAAAAAATTAACTTTAAAAATAGACAGTATAATTAGCAATAAAGAACACTGACTACAACACACATTTAGCAAAAACGTGGGTTCACCGATTAATTGAACCGCTCTATTTTTTAACAAGTTATGCGTTTTCAGATAGTTTTTCTTCTCCGCACTCGGCAACTTTTTGGAACTGCTAAACGCAACCGAACATTTTAAAAAGAACGATAGAATAAAAGTTATTCAATTAAAACACGTTATGACAGAAGACAAAGCAGATTTTAAATTAGTAGGATTGAAGTTAGACGGTAAGACAACAAATCAAAAAAATCAATCAAGTAAAGATTGTGGTGACCTATGGCAAAAATTTGAAAAGGATAGAATTTTTGAAATTATTCCTGAAAAATTATCTAATGAAGTCTACGCGGTTTATTTTGACTATGAGAAAGATGAAACAACCTCTTATTCTTATTTTATCGGATGTAAAGTAGATGAGCATTCAAAAACGCCCGAAGAACTTGAAGAATTGATAATTCCTGCTCAACAATACAAAAAATTTACTGCTAAAGGTGTTATGACAGGATGTGTAACTGAAACTTGGAAAGAAATTTGGGCTTCTAAAATTAAAAGAAACTTTACGTATGATTTTGAAATATATGACGAAAGAAGTAGAGACTGGAGCAATGCTGAGGTTGATATTTATATTTCTACAACAGACTAAATAGAATACAGAAACAACTTGAAAGTAGAACAAAATACCGCTAACAGTAGTTTTACATCAGGAGGGACGAAGAAAATCGACACTCAATAAAAGTTAAACAGATAAGAAATGAGCACTTATAAACCCGAAAATTACAATTCCCTTTCCCCCTACTTAATTGTGGACGATGCTCAAAAATTGGTGGATTTATTGACGCTAATTTTTGATGCGAAAACTTTGAGACGCTTTGACCACAACAATGGAAAAATTGCTCATATAGAATTGTTGTTGGACGATTCCGTAATTATGATTAGCGAAAGTACCGAAAGCCATAAAGCAAACAAGACGATGCTTCACATCTATGTGCCAGACGTTTTTAAAACTTTTGACACAGCCATAGAAAAAGGTTGCATAACAATTGATAAGCCAGTAAATACGGAAGGCGACCCCGATACCAGAGGCTCTTTTTATGACTTTGCAGGAAACTATTGGTCGGTAAGCACTCAAACAAATGCACATTGAAAAAACTTAACTTTTAGCTATGCCGACTTTGAAATAGTAAGAGATAATGTTTTAACTTTTCCCGACGCAGCCCAACCTATTTCACATGAAGGAACCCCCTAATTAAAAATTCGTGACAAGCTAGGTGGTAGACTTTGTAACAACGGAAAATGGATTCCAATCCGACCTGATCCTGAGATTAGAGATAAATATTTGGACAGCCATTGCGAAAGTTTTGTTTCCCCGGTCATTTTAAATCATATCCATACATTTGTAGGTAGAAACTCACCAACGACAACAATGTATTAAAGGAAATACCCACACTTGGTTGGAAAAGACTTTCTTTTAAATACAGATAAAAGAATACGGTGAATTGAAAACAGCGAATGGCAAATAATGGGTAGTCAAAAAGAGCGGGATAAACGGCTTCGGTTAAGCATTTAAAAAAGTTTTGGGTTTGTTTCTTCGATTGAACTTTTCTGCAAAAAGATCGCCTACCGTCGCCAAGCGCCAATATATTGTGCGTCATCCTAAAAAAAATTAAATGAGAATTAAATCAGCTAGTCAACACTCATTTAGCCTTTATTTAACCTTTCTGACGGTGTTAACCATCTCTTGCAACAATCAAAGTCAATCAAATAAGCTGGTAGCATTCAAGAATAATATGCAAACCGTTTCAACAGTAAAGTTAAAATACACCAGCGGAATTCGTTCACTATTAGAAGATGGCAAAGGAAATATTTGGTTTGGTAGTTACAATGAAGGCGTATGTTTACTTCATGATGGTAAGCTTAAATATTTCACCACAAAGAACGGGTTAAGTCACAATCAGGTCAGGAGTATTTATGAAGATAAAAATGGCATCGTCTGGTTTGAATGCGGCGTAGGATTAAGCACTTACAATGGACAACAAATGACCATTTACAAACAAAGAGATTATGAATCGAGGGCCAAATGGAAGTTAATAGAACATGACCTTTGGTTTAAAGGCAATGAAATTGAAGGCTATAACAAAACTGAAGGGAACGCAGGCGTGTATCAGTATGACGGAAAAACACTTTTATATCGGACGTTGCCTGTTCCACCATATTCGGAAAAACGATTTAATTTTAACAATTCAATTTCAACGTCTTTTGTAAAAGGAAAAAATGGAACGCTATGGCTTGGTGCATACGGTGTAGTTATAGGATATAACGGTTCCAATTTTAAAATAATAGACAACAAATATCTAGCACAAAATAAATTAAGTCCGCATTTGCATGTTCGTAGCATAATGGAAGACCGTAAAGGCAACCTATGGATTGGTAATAATGGATTGGGCGTTTTGAAATACGATGGGAAAAAAATAATCAATTTTACCGAACAACATAAATTGAACAAGGAAAACACAAAAGGCAATGCGCTTAAAAAGGTTTTTTCCGTTGGCGAAGATCGTGTAGGAAACATTTGGTTTGGTACGGTGGGGTCGGGTGTTTGGAGGTACGATGGCAATTCTGTTAAAAACTTTGCAAAGGAAGACGGACTGGAGAGTAAAAATATTTGGTTCATCTATCAAAGTAAACATGGGGGATTATGGTTTGGAGGTGGAAATCCAAGCGGTGTATATCAATTTAATGGCAGGTCTTTTGAACGAAAATATTAAGAAAAGTACAAACTCATAAACAATTTTAAAGATGGACATGTCTTAACAGATGACCGTATATTGGATCCTCAGCGATTACGTGTCGAATTTCACTCGAGCTGCCGTTTTGGGCGATTAAGAAAAACTTAGCAAAAAAAACCAACACATTGAAAGATAATAAAATGATAGATTCGAAAAAGACTTTTTTAGTATTTGGAGCTACGGGTAGAACAGGGCAACATTTTGTTTCCTTGGCACTAAAAGAAGGACATACCGTAAGGGCTTTGGTGCGCAATCCAGATAAAAATCTAATCGAAAATCAAAACTTAAAACTGGTGAAAGGTTCCATTATTGATTTCGAAAATTTCGACGAACTTGTTGACGGTGTTGATTTTGTGGTCAGCATGTTGGGGGACAAAGACTTACAAAAAAACGAAAATGTAAATGCCAACTTCGTAAAAAAGCTCATTCCGGCAATGCGCCAATATGGAATAAAACGTTTTCTTTACCAAGCTGGGGGCTTTAGTAGACCGTACAAGCAAAGTCTTTCCTTAATCTTTTGGGTGCTTAAAAACACTCTTGTGCGGTTTTCGGGGCTGCTTGGACAGCATAGAGACAATGAGGCTGTAATCAACTACTTGGCAGAAGAAGCAAAAGATATAGATTGGATGGTGCACAGAGCAAGTATAATTTCCAACGAAAAATCTAAAGGCACCTTATTAAGGTCCAAAACAAAAAATAGCCTCGCTACTTTTATAGATTGTGCCTATTATAATTATGATCTTCTTACAGATGATAACGCCATTCACACCTGCGATTTGAGTTATTACGACAAACTATAGAACGAAGTGCTCCAACAACAAATACCGAAATCCCAAACAAACCGGCAGATTGAAAAAACAGGACACCGTGTAAAAGCGCCCTAATAATAAATACTCTTGGTCTTAAATAAATCTAACAAGTTTTTAGCTCATTTTGGGCGTTACCCTGAAGAGGGTCGCGCTTTACGTTGCAATCTTTTTACTCGTGCCTCAAAAAAAGGATTTCCAAGCAATCGCTAACCCGTTAATAGACATCACGTCCGAGCGCTAACGATGGGAATGACATCCTTTAATTGGCCTTTAGGAGCCAATTAAAGATACAATGGACAGCGTGTGAAAGCGCCCAAATAATCCTCAATGTAAACTAAAGAAATTTTTTACATAATCTGGGCGTTCCCCTGAAGAGGGTCGCGCTTTACGTTCTAATCTTTTTATTCGTACGTCGCAAAAAAGGAGGATTTCCACTGCAATCGCTAACCGTTAGCCGAAATGAGAGGTGCGCTAACGATGGGAATGGCATCCTTTACTTGGCACCTTAAAGCCAATTAAAGATACAATGGACCGCGTGTCAAATCGCCCAAATAATAATTAATAGTGTTGACTATGGATAAAGTTTAATCTATTTAAATGATTTGGGCGTTACCCTAAGGACTTTTCGTTTTGCCACTATCCCTCCCAAACTGCTATCTAACATATGTAGGAAATAATTTTGCTGGCCAAGACCGCTGGTTATCAACTTGCAAGGGGATTACTTGGTTGGTTTCCCAAAATATACGCTGCAGTTCGCCCCTCAAGAAATATTCCCTAGTAAACCAAAACTATAGGAAGCTTAATCGGCAATTTATTTGATTTTATTCACAGTATCATTTATCTTAGGTGCAACTTGTTAACGCTAATTTCTGTTGGGATAGGTCGATCTTTTTTAAAGATTAAGGTTTCTGGTGAATAGGATTGATATAGAAAGTTTAAGTTTTGAAGATGATACGGGTAGGATGAGCCGAGTATAAACGTTTAAGCAGGGACATACGCAAGTTAGTTTTTATAGTATTATGGGATTAAATATTGGGCAAAGGTGATGAGGGTTGGGCTAAGCGGAGGGTTAGCGCTCAGGCTCTGAGCGACATACAAAATGGCATACAAAACGGCATACAAAAGACAGTCAATTAAAGATAAAAATAATTTTAAATTACAAAAAGATGAAACAGTTGACAATTTTATTTTTTGTAACCTGTGCATTAATTTCTTGTAACAATCAAAAAAACAACAGTATGACGACCGCAGATAACGAAAAATTAGTAAAGCAGTATTTTGAACATTTCAATAATCATGAATGGACGAAAATGGCTAATATGTATTCGGAGGTTTCTGAATTTAAAGACCCGTCTTTAGGACAAGGGATTATAAAACAAACTAGACAGCAAATTATTGACAAATATTCAGAACTAAATCAAGTTTTCCCAAACCTTCACGACCAAGTAATTCAAGTTTATCCTTCTGGTGCCAAGCATATGATTGTAGAATTTGTGTCAAGTGGAACTGCACCTGATGGCTCAAGATTTGAATTGCCAATTTGTACTATTTTGACAATTGAAAACGGAATTATAACAAAAGACTTTACTTATTTTGATAATTTTGAACAAGAAAAAATTGATTAGTAACCGCTAAAACAAAGCCAGAACCATTAACAGCGGTTTGGCAACATTGCAGATGTAGTGCTTCTACAAAACATTTATGCAAAATTCTATAATAATTCATTCCACTGAACTTTTTGCTAAAAATCCGCTACGCTCATCAGCCTCAGTCCTTTTTGTGCCATTTTGAACAAACAACATAAAATCTCAGATGAATAGACAGACTAAACTAATCATTCTGATTGTCTGCATAATAAAACTATCACTTCATTTAATTGCCGACAGCCATTCAGGGTTTCAGGGTGACGAATTATTGCACATTGAGACCGGCAGACATTTAGCTTTTGGATATATGGAGTTTCCGCCATTGATTGGTCTAATGGCTTTTATCCAAAATATTTTCGGAAGCAGCTCCGTATATCTAAATCATTTCTTAGTGCACCTTGCAAGTATGCTCATCATTATCTATGTTGCTAAAACGATAATTGAATTAGGTGGGCAAAACAGAGCAGTTTTTTTAGCTTTATTATGTATTCTTATTGGGCCAAGTTTTGGTCGTTCGCAACAGCTTTTTCAACCGGTAGTTTTCAGTCAATTATTTTGGGTGTTAGGATTTTACCAATTGACCAGGTTTATCAAATACCTTGACAAAAGAAGTCTGTGGTATTTAACCGCATTTGTAGTTTTAGGTTCTTCGGTCAAGTATGATGCGGTGTTTTTCATCTTTGGATTATCCTCCTTATTGTTTTTTAAAAGAACACGCCAGGCATTACTACAACAACATTTTTGGCAACACATAATCGTAGCTATCGCATTGCTGCTTCCCAATTTGATTTGGCAATATGCAAACGACTTTCCCATGTTGCAAATGGTTAGCCGGCTTTATGAAACACAGTTAGACAAACTTTCGCGTGCAGGTAACTTAGGGCAATTGTTGATTGAAATAAATCCGATCTCCTCTTTACTCATCGTTGTTCCCGGATTCATTTATATGTTTAGACATCACAAATCGATAAACGTTCCATTGGCAATCTCTATCATTTTGTCGACCGTTTTCTTATCGCTTAATAATGGAAAACCCTATTACTTCTATCCTATTATTTTAACAATTATTCCTTTTGGTGGAATCTTTTGGGAACAAGTTATTTTGCAAAAAAGAAAATGGATAATTTACCCAGTAACAGCTTTATTATTATTAGGTGCAGTCTTAATTCCCTTTGGAATGCCAGTTTATAGTTTCAATCGGTATCTGCATGCTGTTTATAAATATGAAAAGAAAGACATAGATGGTGGCAAATATGGGGTAAAGTATGACGAATATTATACCAAAGGAAAGTGGGAAGAAACGATGGGACAATTAAAATCTGTTTATGACAGTTTGCCAATAAATGAAAAAGAAAATGCAATGATTTGGGCCAAACATTACGGTCAAGCAGGAGCAGTAAATTTGTTGGGGCCAAATTACCATTTACCCAAAGCCTTTTCCTATCACGGAAGCTATTACATTTGGGCGCCTAAAGGACAGATGCCAAATACCATTATTGGATTAAGCTATCGGGTTGGTAATTTTTTTACTCCATATTTTGAAGAAGTAAAACTTGTAAGGGTGATTTATAATCCCTATGCAGATAATGAAGAAGAACTTTATCAAAGAATTTATCTTTGCAAAAAACCACGACAAAACTTTAATAAAATGAAAGAACTTTTTAAGAGGAGAATATTTGAGTAAAAGGAAACGAAATATTGACGTTATAAGTACAGAAATACAATGGTTTTAGCTGAGAAGTGCAATTTTGACTTTCAATACTAGATTTGGACGGAGATGCGCTGATTTTTCTTGTAATTATAAGCTTCAAACGGATCCAAGCAAGCCTTTTCGCCGCCAAGTTTTAGCGTATGCCTTTGCTAAAATCCCCTCCTTGTTTTAATCTCTCGCAATGCAACTTAAATATGTTTCGAAAACCGGGAATTCTGACTGACATAACAAGCGCACGTAAGCAACGGTAGAAGAAGCTAAGGCAACACATTTATTTGAGTTTACAGCGGCTATCATTTATCTTAGTTAGAGTTGTTGACCTACTTTCGATACTTAAAAGCATTAATCAGCATCGATAATCAGAAATCGATAACTGACAACTAGTTATGCAGCACTAACAATACGAATGGTTCCCTGACGACTTTGAGATTACATTTACGTTTGAAGCGGCATTTAATAAATTTAGACTTCTAATCGAAGTTGTTGATTTCCAAAAATCGTAGGACGTTTTCTAGCAGCAATTGATTTCTATTTGAGGAGATGTGATTGAGAAGAAAAAACTGGGCTTAACATAGATCTATAGCGTTTAGAGGTCAGAATTTTACATCAATGCAGCAGATGCATGGAGCTGAACAACAATCTAGCTCATTTAAAGCGGAAAAAATAATGTGATCGCCGTTCCAGAAACTTAGAAGTTTTTCAGTTACTAATAGGTTCGAAATCTATAGTCTAACAAAAACCAATTCGACTTATTCGGGTTAGTAAGTGATACAACTTCAATCGATATTTTTTATGAAAAACGAACAAGATCCAGCCGAAAAAGACAATAAAGAAGGAAAAAAAGTCAAGGACAACGAATATACGCCACAAGAGCAGAAATTTGCAGACGGTGAAGGTTCTAAATTAGACAAACTGATAGATAAGCAGGAAAAAGAAGAAGGCAAATAGGTTTTTGCGACCTAAAAATTTTAAACTTCCAGAATTTCAAAAACACGCTTTTAGCATTTCCCAATTAAATTTGGCTAAACTTAGCGTTATGGCTATAGACCAACCTCGTATGCAAGGTTTTTACCGCAATCCTGCGGGTGCGGCGTTAAACCAAATTTTTTAGAAATTTCTAATTTAGCGTACTGCCCCTTGTTGACTAAAATTTTTAGAGTGCTTTCTGCTGGGACATTTTATTCTGAACGAAAGCGGTTCGCAAAACGAAAAGCAAATCCCAAATTTGCTCCGGTGCCTCCTTCGAATAATTAAATATGATGAAGAGGTATTGCCGTCGCTATGGTTGCAAACTTTTCAACTTGATGCCATATTACGTGTCGGCTGCAAAACATAATTAAAAAAAATTACTACAAGAAAAAAAAGGTAAAATTGTCAGGTCATTATAAACTGATGAGCGCAATCCCGAAGAGGATAAATATCATGCAATACCAAGCATCAACATGTCTGCAATATCAACTAACTAACATTAAATAAATTTCATTATGAGAGTAATAGCAGAGCTGCCACACCCCGAGTGTAAAATCAGTATTTTTAAAATGAATGATAAGTTCATCGTAAAGTTTGAGCAGGGGGCGCTTGAGCAGAGCTATAAAATTGCAGAAACTGATTTGAGCGGCGGAGGAACAAATGATGTTTTTGAAATCTTAGACGAGCAGTTTATTGAAACGGTAGTTGATCGATTTAAAGCCATGCGTACAGATTTCATCTCTACCTACAAAAGGTATAACTATTAGTTTAGATAATCAATATAACTTGCTGTAATACATAACATATTTAGCATAATCAATATTTTATTTGGCTAAACTAAGGGTCTGAGAGCATTAAAACATCAAACATATAAGTAAACGGTTTAATTAAATTTCATATTCATCTGTTATATAAATTATTATATTTTAAACAGAATTTAATTCTGAAGGTCTTTTTAGCCAAATTTTATACGGATAATATTATTTGGCATAAATTTTGGAAAATCAAAAGTTGATTTTAAAGCCGGGAATAGATATTGGATCTGCACTAAATATTACCGAAATGCTCCAAGATAAACGACGGTCGCGAAGATGTACAAAATAGATTTATGTAAAGTTGAACACAAAAATGAGGGAGAAAAGCATCTTCTATCCTAAGAAAAATGGAACTCAAATTGGCGACTGAACTTAAACCCTTTTTTTATTCTCATTGAGGAAAACATGTTGAGTTCGTTTTTTCCGAAATAAGAACGCACTTGAATTGGAGTTTGGAAAAGCGCTATTAAAAGAAAAAGTGATCTTTTAGCTACCGCTTCAAGCACATCAAAAAAAGAGCACGGCTATCAATATTTGGGGTATTCTTTTAAGATTGTTCCTTATGAAAAAGCGATGTTACAACAAAGAAATATAGATCTTATCTGCTGGTCTTTACCAAGCTCCCAACATAAACTATCCTAAAATTCCAAAAGATTAAATCTGAACCTATGCGTTAAATTCTTAGGCTATCTTCCTATTTCATTTGGGAGATCAGTTCGTCCGCCATTAATCATATCAGAAACGATGCCTTTACTGTCTTGGTTTTCAGCAAGCAGTACGCCGACGATGTGAATAACAACATAACCCAATACCAGATACATGCAGAATCCATGGACTTCTTTAATGGTGTGCCCTATTTGGCGGGAGATGCCTAACTCATCTTGAAACGCGAGTGATAAACCCGTACAAACCATTATGAGTAGCAATAAATAAAATATTGCGTAGATTACTTTAACAAAGAAATTGTGTCGCAAATTTACCAATGGAGAATCTCGGTAGCGCCTATACGCCTCTTTGGCTTTAACAATAAATTTCTGTTCTTTTGGCAAAAAAGCTTCAGTTATTAATCTAAATACAAAAAGTGCTGCTAGCGCATAACCAAAATAAATATGAATTCCCCAAACCTGATCTTCCAAGCCGTGCGTGGCGGCCCTTGCTTGTTCTGCACTAAGTTGAACGCCTGCATTTTGCAGTTCTTTTTGCACAGCCGGCGTTTGACTTCGATCTAACAATGTAGAATTTATTAACACCGTTAATAAAGAACCTGTGACTACTAAAGCAGTAAGCCAATGCCAAACTCTAATTTTTAAATCGTATTTCTTTGTGCTCATCTCTATGTCATTAAGGCGGCAAGCAACGAACTAAATCACATTTGCAACGCGCTTTACAAAAATGTAAAAACTTTAAGGATTTAATCTATAATGCCGCGAAAAAAAAACAAAATAATATAAATGCAAAAATCCCTTGGGAATTGCCAAGGGATTTAGTTATAACATAAATTAAGCTTTTAATAGATGGGGCCGTTCGTTGTACGTTCTCCACAACAGCTCTCCGAACAACGTATTGCTCCAAGCAAACCAAGATCTAGTAAATTTAGACGGATCGTCTTTGTTAAATGATTCGTGCATAAAGCCTTTACCAGCATGTGTTTTACGTAAGGTATCTATACAATATTTTATTTCTTGATCATCGGTAGAGGTAAGTCCACGCATGGTGATGCTCATTGGCCAAATCATATCCTGTCCTGCATGCGGTCCGCCAATTCCCT
Source organism: Pedobacter sp. UYEF25 (assembly GCF_054061655.1). Classification (NCBI taxonomy): domain Bacteria; kingdom Pseudomonadati; phylum Bacteroidota; class Sphingobacteriia; order Sphingobacteriales; family Sphingobacteriaceae; genus Pedobacter; species Pedobacter sp. UYEF25. The sequence continues at coordinate 26,559 of NZ_JBSSEL010000001.1, forward strand.
CTGCAGCGGTTCCTTTAAAGAAGTACGGATTGTCTTTAGAAAGCGCGAATTTTCTGGTATTTTGATAAATAGGATCATTTAGCTCAAGCGAACCTAAGTATGGCAAAGCGAGTAGACTCGGTACATTGCTGTCGTCCATTAAATACTGACTACCAAATCCGTCTACTTCAAAAGCATAAATATCGCCATGCACAGGATGCTTAACCACCGCATGCTTTTGTATGGCAGCTTGAACTTCATTAGCAAGAGCTGTTAACCCAGTTTGTAATTTTTCATCAGGATGAAGTGCCGTAATCATTTCCGCAGCCTCGCGTAAGCTAGTTACTGCAAAAAAGTTAGACGGAATTAGAAATGGAAAAATAGTTGCATCATCGCTAGGTCTAAATGCAGAGCAAATTAACCCAACAGGATTTACGGGAAAACCATAACCTGCCATCGGTTGCGTATCTGTTGGATGCGTAGTTTCCCGTTCGAAATGATAAGGTCCTTTATTTTCCTTTCGTTGTTGCGTAGTAAAAACTATTAAAGTACTTTCTATCGCTTTCTTCCAATCTGCATCAAATGGAGATTTGTCACCGGTTTTTTTCCAATAATGGTAAGCGAGTCTAATTGGATAACACAAACTGTCTATTTCCCATTTCCGTTCGTGCACGCCTGGCTTCATATCAGTATGATCGCTTTTCCACTCTCCCACTTTTGTTGGATCCTGATAAAAAGCATTAGCATATGGATCTTTCAAAACATTTTTGGTTTGATGCCTTATCACTCCGGCGATCAGTTTTTTAAGTGGTTGGTCTTCATTTACAAATTGTAGGTAAGGCCAAACTTGGGCGGAGCTGTCTCTAAGCCACATCGCGTCAATATCTCCAGTAATTACATACGTATCTGGCTTTCCGTCTTTTTCAGAATAATACACTGTAGTATCCAACGTATTTGGGAAGCAATTTTCAAACAGCCAAGAAAGTTCTGGGTTCTTCACGTTTTTTTGGAAAGTTTTAATCGCCTTGTCTACAGCCGCACTTTCAAAATGTCGCTTTCCCGCAGCAACCCTAACGATTGGAAACTCTAGAGCAAAATTTGATGCAAAAGAAAACTTAGAGGCAACAAGACCTGCGCCGAGCATACCGGTATTTTGAATAAAGGTTCTTCTTTTCATGTTAAGAGTTGGTTTTAAATACTTGGTTAATAATCAGGTGATGACACCATAGGTCCTACACGCTTTTATCAACTTTTTATTTAAAACACATTGGCTGATAAATGCACTTAGGCAATTCCAAAGATATTTAAATTTCCATCATTTGCAAAAATAAATGTGGCTCAAATTAGTTACTAAACCGTTTTACATGCTTCTACAAATATTAATCAAACCTTAAAGCCGAACGGCATTAAACCAAGGCCTGTTCTTCTAATTTCTTATCTTCCAACAATCTGTTTAAAAGTAATTCTAGATTTACGGTAGCAAAAGACGAGCTATAATCAGATAGACCATATGGAATAACAAGCTCGCCGTTGTGGATTATGGATCCGCAAGAATAGACGACGTTTGGCACATAACCTTCTCTTTCGTCTCCTGTAGGAATTATTAACGGCTCTTGTAAATGGCCAATTTCTTTGGTTGGATCTTCCAAATCTAACAAGCTTATTCCAATACAATATCTCCGCATCGCCCCAACGCCATGCGTAACCAAAAGCCAGCCTTTCTCTGTTTCTAAAGGTGAACCGCAATTTCCTACTTGCACCAATTCCCACCAATGTTTGTGTTGGTCGAGCAGTATCGGTTCTTTCCAAACATTAATTTTATCAGAAAACATCAAGTAATTATTGTGACCATCTATCCTACTCATCATCACATATTTATTGTTTATTTTCCTAGGGAAAAGCGCTAAATTCTTATTTTGGGCACCGTCTCCATAAAGTGGAATTACCCTAAACTCATAAAAATCTTCTGTTCTCACTAATTTTGGGATGATGATCGAACCGTCATAAGCGGTATAAGTGGCATAGTAGACTGTCGTCCCGTCATCTTCTATAAACTTTACAAAGCGCGCATCTTCAATGCCTTTTCGTTCAAATTCAGAAATAGGAAATATCACGCGATCAGATATGTCGGTATCCTTAGAAAAAGTGATGGTATGATAGGTTTCAGACAACCACAAAATCTTGTTGTACTCCATCAATTTATCTGGATTTTCCTTTTCTAAAGCTTTAGAATCCTTGATAATACCACTTAAAACACTGTACTCAAATCTATCTTCTAATTTTTCCTCCACTTCATGCAAAACCGAAGGGTCTATTTTGGCATAAGTTGCTTTTTTAAAGAAAATCTTTTTGTTGTAGATGGCATTTTTTATTACATCTGCTTCATCAACATAGTTGCCAACTTGCAACACGGTAATGTTGTTTTCGGCATCTAAAATAGCCCTGCGAAATACAATAGAAGATATATGACCTTCTCCAACCGCCCTAAAACTTATGATGATGCGCTTTTCTCCTTCAACAAGATCGGTTTGATCAGGATCTTCGATAATGGAAGGGTTAAAAAATGCAGCAGACTCAATGGAATACTCATGCGTGAAATAGGCGCCAATTAGCAACTTTTTGTAAAGTGATAACTCTTCCATATCTACCCCTAGTTTTGCAAACTGTTTCTTTAATTTATTGCAATGCCGACCAAGAATTTTAGTAATGTTTCGGTGTCGTCTGCTATATTCTTGCAAAATTGGTGAGATAATGGCAAATACCTTTTCATCGCTAAATTCAAGCACTTTCTTCATCACCCCCAAAGCCCTTTCCTCCCCATTAAAAAAAAATCTTGCAATTACTCTTTTACTATCAGGGAATATCTGGGTCGATTTTCTATCTATTTTTAACCTCATTAGTGTTGTTGTTTTTATCGACGCAAGTAACTAAAATTTACCTTAATTTTAAAGCCTAACTAAAATTTACATAACTGTGTTTTCACAAAATTTATCCATTTTTAATTTTTCTTATCTTTATCAAAGAAAACATTATTGTTAAAACCCCATGCTAAATTACGCCGTTCCCACTAGTATTATTCCCTCAAACGATAAGAGGCGATTGAAAAAACTTTATCAATATGAAATTTTAGATACGCCTCAAGAGCATTCATTTGATACCATTGCAAGCTTAGCTGCACAAATATTTGATACGCCAAATGCATTTATAACTTTTGTTGATGAAGACAGGGTTTTTTTTAAAGCGTCAATTAATAATTTAGACGGAAATGCCGTTGATAGAGCCCATAGCCTATGTTCTTTAGCTATTTTAGAAGATAAAACCACCGTGTTTACAGACACTTATCTTTATGAGGAGTTTAAAAAAAATCCCTATGTTTCTTCTAAAGGTGGCATTCGTTTTTATGCCGGTTCGCCCATAACAACAGAAGAGGGTTTTCAATTGGGCACCGTTTGCGTAATAGATAGTGTGCCCCGACAGCCGACGGAAAAGCAACTTGAAATGCTGCAAAAGCTTGCCCTAGTCGTAATTGAAAAATTAGAAACAAGGCGCGCAACTAGAAAGACATTAAAAGCTTACGACGATCGGTTGCAGATGATGGTTCACGATCTTAAAAATCCAATGACCACCATTTCGCTACAGTCTGAACTCCTAGGGCGCATTGCAGACATTAACGATAAAGCCAAAATAATTGCTGGAAAAATATATCAACAAAGTAAAAATATCATTGGAAACATCGATAATGTGCTTAGTTCTGCTAGAAATGAGCATGGAGTGATTAAATTAATGAAAACGAAAGTGATGCTCAAAGACATTTTTGCAAACTTGCAAGATAACTTCGAATTATCACTTAAAAATAAAAATCAAACCCTAACACTTCCGAATAACGAATCGACGGAAATTTTTGCAGATGAAGAGAAACTGCAAGATGTAATGGATAATTTAATCGGGAATGCTATTAAATATTCGAACGAGAATACCAATATTAACGTAACCTGCACTACTGAAGAAAGCAAAATAACCATCGCAATAACTGACGAAGGATTAGGGCTTTCGGAAGATGATATGAACAAGTTATTCATAAAATTTGCCAGGCTTAGCGCTCAACCTACTGGCCGAGAAAGATCTACCGGATTGGGTCTATCAATTGTTAAATTACTTGTTAATCTTCATAGAGGAAAAGTTTGGGCTGTTAGTGAGGGGAAAAATAAGGGAACAACATTTTTTGTTGAGTTGCCAATCAAGTAGTGTATAACTCCAACAATGACGAAGTAACCGTTTTCTCAGACAAAATACTGATTTGTTTTTTAGAACTATTTCCTAAGCTTTCCATTATTATTTTTAGAGTTATTTAAAAACAGACGACTTAGCGCAATAGGGTTTATCTGCTTAACTATAAGCTAATTAAAACTAGCGGTGCGCTGTTTTAATTACGCTAAAATCAAACTTAATCACTCATTGTAAAGTTCTATTTCATACAAGCCTGTATACACTTTTTCTTTTTTTTGAGTAAATACCACTTTTAATCTTGAGGTACTAACAGCTTTAAAAACAAAGGTATTTATGCCGGCGATAGGTATGGATGGCTTCTTTTGCAACGCTTTCCACTTCTTTAAAGCGAATACCGTCCCAATCTTGCTGCGTAAATTCTTTTGGAGGTTGTACGCCTCCTATATCGTCAAAGAAGTAAGATATACGGTATTTACTATTTGCTTTTTATTAAAGCTAAATTCCACCCAATCTGTTTTTTGTAGTGCAATTAAAAGCCGTCCACCTAAAAGTTTCGTTGGCTTAGCCGTCATTTATGAAGCTAATTTGATTAAATGGCGAGTGTAAGATTCAGATACTTTTGCATTTATTTTGCTAGCCAGATTAGATATTTCGGAAACGCTATCTGTTTTTAAACCATCTAAATTTCGGTCCCCATGCTTCAAATTCAGAAATACCAAAGGCCATTTTAGCTTCTGTATTTAGAAGTATCCTTAATTGGGATATGGGTGATAAAAATCATCGATTGCGTCAACATCTCTTTGATAGCCTACAATTAACGTTCCCATTTCGCTGGTTTGTTCGTAAAGACTGTCATTCTGACTATGCGCACTTAGTTTAGCACTAAAAAATAGACCAGGCATATTAGAGATAGATTGTAGAAAGATTGATTTTTTAACATTGTAAATCGTTATAAAATTACAAATAATAATGACCTCCGATCAAAACATCAGATAGTTTTTATAGGAAAAAAATGACTTGGAACCGTTAAGAACCTATGTAACTCACCCTGCTTACATTATTATAGCTGTCTATGTAAGCTCTAGGCGATTGGCCGATGATGCTTTTAAATACCCGATTAAAATTGGTAATGCTATTAAACCCAGATTTATAGGCAATGCCTGAAATACAATCAGCTTTTTTACCGGATATTAGACTTTTGCAAGCATCATTTATACGCACCTCATTTAAAAAAGACACGAAAGTATGCCCTGTATGTTTCTTAAAATATCTGCAAAAAGCTTGTGGAGTCATAAAGGCAGCATTTGCGACATCCTCCAATGCAATTTGGTTGTTGTAATTTTCGGTAATAAAATTTATAATCTTACTCAATCGCATTCCTTCATTTTCGCTAAAATTTGAGGAATACATATCAGAGCAAAGCGGTTCTACAGTCTCATTTAAATCTTGAAGACCTCTAATCAGCCTAATAAATGTAAATAGAACATCCTCTCCAGATGATTCGTGCACAGCAAACATCTTCTTGGCAATATGATTGGCAAAACCTGATGGGATTTTGAAACCATGCTTATTGCGTGTGAGAAAGGAGCTAGCCATTTTCATTTCTGGAAGATTAAACAAGGCGCTTAAAATGCCACTGGAATTGAAAAAAATGGAACAGGCCTTTATGCTCTTATTTTCATTTCCAGAAAAATATTCAGGATTACTTTTAAATAGATGTGGCAGCTTGGCGCCTATCAGAAAAACATCTCCGGAGCGAAAAGAGTGCATGTCATTTCCTGCAATAAGCGTTCCTTCGCCGCGCTGCACCCAAGTAATTTGCCATTCATCGTGCCGATGCAAATATTGATAAAAATAAGGCAATTCAATAATTTCCGAGATCACACTTTTATCGTCGGGAACAAGCAGCGTAAATGGCAATACTTTCATAGATCAGTTGGTTTCCGGTTGGTTGATTATGAAATGAATATATGGATATTAACTTTTAAATTCCAATAAAAGCGAAATAATGTTAAAATACGGTCAATGTTTGATAATATCACAGAAATCATCCGTTGCGTTAACCAAGTCTATGTAGGCGTTTTCTTCTAAGTACTTGAAACAAAGCGATACGCACCCCTTAAACCGCCGTTGGTTATTTAACAGTCTACCCTACCTGATGGCGTAAGGCTCCATTTTTAATTCCGGAGTTTGTTCTGCGACAAGCTGACTCACCAACAATCCGGTTGCAGGTCCTAAGCTTAAACCCATCATACCATGTCCAGTAGCTACTATTAAATTCTCTTTTTGTGTGCTTCTTCCTATATAAGGTAAACCGTCAGGAGACGAAGGCCTAAATCCATACCATACGTGCTTTTCTTCGGGCATTTCTGGGTGCAAATCTGAGAAATACTTAGGTATGGCTTCTACAATGCCCTTAACCCTAACCATGTTTATACGGGTGTTTATTTTGTCCAGTTCCATAGTGCCCCCATAACGGATGTTTCCGTTCATTGGCGTAAGCGCCACCCTTGCTTCGCAGAGTAAGGCAGGAATGGTCAATCGATTTTCGGGTTCTTTTTCCATGAAAGAATAACCTTTTCCCGGCATAAGCGAAATATTTAGATCGACCATTTTGGCTATTGCAGGAGACCAAGATCCTGTGGCAAGAACGTATTGATCTGCTTCCCAAACGGCCTTGCCTGTAAAAACCTTGGTTACTCTATTTCCTAACGATTCGATTTTGTCAACTTCTTTATTACGGACAATTTTTACCCCATTTTTCTCTAAATAAGAAAGCAGTGCATTCATCAGCTTTGCTGGATGTAAGTGGGCATCGCAGCGATAATGTACCGCACCTAATACATTCAAGTTTAATTTAGGCTGTAGTGCTTGACATTGATCGACATTTAAAATCGCCATATCAAGTCCAAGTGCAATGGCTTTTTGCGCAAGATGTGCTTCTTCCGCTCCCGCCCGCTCGGTTTTATAATAAGCAAGAATGCCATTGTTTGTCAACTCAAAATCGAAATCTGGCTCTTTGGCCAAATCTTGGTACAGCTTTTTACTAAGTAAAGATAAATCTCGCAAAGGTTCGGCCGCACTGGCTACATGCTTGTTTGTTGCATGTTTCATAAATTTAAACCCCCAGCTAAGTAAATTTCCATTTAGTGAAGGACGAACATAAAAGGGACTTTTACTATCAAACATCCATCGAATTCCCTGACTAATCATACCAGGAGCTGCAAGTGGCACAAAATGACTCGGAACAATCATGCCCGCGTTCCCGAAAGAACAATTGTCAGAGATATCACCCTTATCTAAAACAGTTACTTCAAAGCCTTTTTTCTGTAGGTAATAGGCAGAAGTTAGCCCCATAATTCCACCACCAATAATCAAAACCTTAGCCATGTATTTTATCTGTATGTTGATAATTTAATGAATAATCCGATGCTTCTTTTAAAAGAATTTCCATTGGTACATTATTTTTTGCTTTTATATTACTTGAAAACCGTAAGCGTACGGATCGTCTTCAGTGTCTATCTTTATGGTATTATAACCAAAAACTTTAGCCCAGCCTTCAACACTTGGGATAATCGCCTTTATGCCATTTAGGTCTACTTCTTCTTCTACCCGACCGACAAATTTGCTCCCAATAAAACTTTCGTGGATAAAATCATCACCCAGTTTTAGTTTTCCTTTGGCGTACCACTGTGCCATTCGAGCTGATGTTCCGGTCCCGCAAGGAGACCTATCGATTGCTTTTTCGCCGTAGAAAACAGCATTTCTTGCCGTAGATTTCGGATCTAAAGTTTCGCCAGTCCAAAGAATATGGCTACAACCGTTGATGGTATCGTCTAATGGATGCACAAAAGTATATTGCTCATTTATGCGTTTGCGTATCGTTTGACTCCACACAATCAGCTGAGTTGCTGTGTAATGCTCAAGTCCGGGAAAATTTTCTTGAGGATCGACAATGGCGTAAAAATTTCCTCCGTAAGCGACATCGAACGTAAGCATGCCTAAATCGGGGCAGACTACTTCTAGGTTTTCTGCGGCGAGGTAGGAAGCTACATTTCGCAATTTCACCGATTTAACTTTCTTACCTTCCTGCTGATATTCTATCAACACCAAACCTGCCGGCGCTTCCATCCTAATTACACCCGGTATTTTAGGTTGAATAAGGCCTTCTTCTATGCCGATAGTAATTGTGCCAATTGTTCCGTGACCACACATGGGCAAGCAACCGCTCGTTTCGATAAACAAAACAGCGACATCATTTTCTGGATGGTGAGGCGGATACAAAATACTACCCGACATCATGTCGTGTCCTCTTGGCTCGAACATTAAACCTGTTCTAATCCAGTCAAATTCTTTCAAAAAATGCTGTCGTTTTTCGCTCATATTAGCGCCGATAAGTTGTGGACCGCCGCCAGCAACCAGTCTAACCGGATTTCCACAGGTATGAGCGTCGACACAAAAAAAAGTTCTACTCATTCTATTTTGTTATAAGCTGATTGACAGTTCTGAAAATTCCCAACGGATTTCCGTCCTTCAATTCGTCTGGCAACAAATCCTGTTCCCAATCTTGATAGGCTAGCGGCCTTACAAAACGAGCAACTGCTGTAGAACCTACCGAGGTGAATCGACTGTCGTTTGTAGCAGGAAAAGGACCGCCATGTTGCATTGCAGCACAAACCTCTACTCCTGTAGGTACTCCATTTAAAATAATTCTACCCGTTTTGTCGGTTAAAATATTTAATAAGTTGGAATAATCTTTAAGTTCGCCTTTTGCAGCCATTAGAGTCACCGTAAGCTGACCTTCTAACGCTTCAACTGCCTCCTCAAGTTCTGCAAAATTATCAGCAACTACCAACAGCGAATATGGCCCGAAAATTTCTTCTCGCAACTTTGGATTTTTTATAAAATCACTCGCTTTAACTTGTGCAACTTTAGGTTGCGACTGATTTTCTAGCGTTTCGTTTTTTACTGTAGACAATCCCAATAGTTCAACTCCAATTTGTGTCACAACTTCATTCGATAATTTATCGTAATTCTTTGCGATGCTTTCGGTAAGCATTGTTGCAGACGGAATTACGGAAATCGATTCTGCAAGCACCTTTCTGAAAGTATTTAATTGAGGTGAGGCGATGGCTAAAAGCAAACCCGGATTGGTACACAACTGTCCCGCACCGAGCGCAATTGAAGCTGCATATTTCTTAGCAAGCTCCGCTGCCTGCGTATCTATAGCCAATGGCAAGAAAATAACAGGATTAATGCTTCCCATTTCAGCAAACACCGGAATAGGTTGCGCTCTTTCCTGAGCGATTTTAACTAAAGCCATGCCGCCTTTAAACGAGCCGGTAAAAGTTACTGCCTTTGTTAGTGGATGTTTCACCAGTGCCGATCCAATGTCATAACGGTCATCATACAACATAGAAAAAACACCCTCAGGCATACCTGTCTTTCTTACTGCTTTTATGATTGCACCGCCGACTAAAGCACTTGTTCCATAATGTGCGGGATGGGCTTTTACCACCACAGGACAGCCTGATGCTAATGCTGAAGCAGTGTCTCCGCCTGCGACAGAAAACGCCAGTGGAAAATTACTCGCACCAAATATAACTACCGGACCAATTGGAATTAGCATTCTGCGAATGTCCGATTTCGGTAATGGCTGTCTATCTGGTTGGGCAATATCTATAATTGCATCAACCCAAGAACCTTCCGCAACCAAATTTGCAAACAACCTCAATTGCCCTGTTGTACGCCCTAGTTCTCCCTGAAGACGGGCAACTGGCAATCCACTCTCGGCCGACGCTCGGTTAACTATTTCATCTCCAAGAGCAGTTATCTCATCAGCTATGGCATTTAAAAATGTAGCCTTCTTATCCTTGTTTAGGTTTCTATAAATTTGAAAAGCAGCAGTTGCGGATTTTAAAGCCTCATTCACTTCATTTGCTCCTGCTTTTGAAAACTCGCCTTGCAATTCTGCTCCTGTTGCAGGGCTTATTGCTTTTAAATTAACCCCATCAGTCGTTACGTATTCGGAGGCGATAATGTTTTTTCCGTTCATATTTAATAGTTAAACTATTTGCCCCAGCTGCCTGCCGGCAACTCAGGACGAACAGCTAGTGCATCGTTAATTATTTTCAGAACTTTTTCACGCTCGACACCTTCTAATGCTAAACGTGGTGCACGAACTGCTTCTGTACCTAAACCGGTTGCCACTTCGGCCAGTTTGATATATTGAACTAGTTTTGGATGAACATCAAGTTCAAGAACTGGTAAGAACCAGCGGTAAATAGTTAAAGCTTCTGCAATGCGATTTTGTTTTACCAATCTAAATATAGCAACCGTTTCTTTCGGAAAAGCATCAACTAAACCTGCAACCCAACCGTGAGCGCCCATTACAATACTTTCCATTGCCAAGGGATCTACCCCCGTAAAAATTTTGAAACGGTCACCAAAACGATTAATTAATCTTGTAACATTAGACACGTCTCTTGTCGATTCTTTTATCGCTTGTATATTGCTGTATTTTGTCAATACCTCAAACATATCTAACGTTACTTCAATTTTATAGTCGACAGGATTGTTGTAAATCATAATCGGCAAATTTGTGCTTTCTGCTATTGCCCCAAAAAAGACGAGCGTTTCTTCGGGTGAAGCGTAATATCGCATTGGCGGCAACAACATTAAGCCGTTTGCACCAAGGACTTCAGCCCTTAAAGCCACCTCTATTGCCTTTTTGGTGGTGCCTTCAGCAATATTTAACAGTACAGGAACCCTTCCGTCAACTGCTTTTATTGTGTGAGACAATAGACCAAATTTTTCTTCGTCGCTAAGCACGCTGGCTTCTCCCAGAGAACCTCCTAAAATAATACCCTCAGCACCTGCTTCTATTTGTGCTTCTAAATTTACGTCGAAAGCCTCAAAATCCAATTCATCATCTGCTGTAAATTTGGTCGTTACAGCTGGGAAAACCCCCGTCCAATTTATACTCATATTATTATTTTATATTTTAGTTAACGTTTTAAAATTATTGTTTACTGTAGTGCGTAATTCTCTCGCAATTTAATTTTCTCGGATTGGCTTCACTAAATGCTTTAAGCGACACCATCGCTCATCAATCTCCAAAGTTAATCCATTGCACAATTGAACTCTTGTTGGATTTTAACCAATACTGCTTATAATTATACCTTTAATTTTCTGCTTTTGTGTTTCTTCATAAAATGATTTAAGCGATCAAAAATCCATCATCCAAAAATATTAACATTACTTTATAGGTAATTTTATGACTACTGAGATAGAAAAGACTGTTTTGTGTTTTCGAAATTGATATAACCTCTTTAGATTTCAATCTAAAATAAACTATACAATAGACTTAAAATAGTTTTTACCTTACTGATGTAATTAAATATCCAGGTGTTTAACTTAATCCTTTAATCATCAAACAGTTGAAAAACCTAAATGCCATCAAGCAATTTTAAAAGTTCGCATTAGGATGAAAGTATTAAAACCCGCTTTTTGATCGGAGGAATAGATTAAATATACAACTACTGGAATCAACTTGGGTTTAACTCAACTTTTAATTTTGAGGGAAGGCTCTAAATATAACCGCTCTTCTTCCTGCTGAAGGTTGACTAAGGCATCAGAATTTCTATTAGCCAGTCCATACAAAAGTGTTTGCGCTGATCTCAAATTTCCCAGCATTTACCAATTGACCGATTTTGTGAAGGATATATTAAACGAATTTAGCTTGGCGTTTTTAAAGTTAAATTAATATAGATTTAAGATTTATATTTAGCTTTCTGAAAGTATGAAAACTCTGTAAAGAGCAAAGCACTATATTTACTCAACCTAGAAAACCAAATAAATGTATATAACGGACGCTTTGAAAACAAAAATTTTGATTACGCTAATTCTTCTATTTATTTTATTTGGGGTTACTCGGCCACTCGCTGCTCAGCAAATACAAGCATCTACTCAAAACGCAGAAACAATTTGGGACGATAAGCCCGCAACTGATTGGATGACAGAATGCTATCCAATTGGAAACGGCAGGATTGGTGGAATGATATATGGAAGTGTTAACCAAGAACATATTCAATTTAACGACAACAGTTTATGGAGTGGCGACGAGACAGATCGAGGTATGTACCAAGCTTTTGGCGATCTATTTATAGACTTTGATCCTGCCGATGAGCCGTTCACAAATTATCGTCGTGAGTTAGACTTAAGCAACGCTGTCCATAAAATTAATTATACTCAAAATAACGTCTTATACAGTCGCCAATACTTTTGTAGTTTTCCTGATAAAGTAATGATTATGCGATTAACAGCGAATAAAAAAGGCGCCTATAATGCCACTATAAGCTTAAAAGATGATCATGGCGCCAAGCCAAGCGTAAAAGAAAATTTGATACAGTTTAGCGGATATCTGGCAAATGGCATGGCTTATCAAGCGTCGGCATTGGTAAAAATAGAGGGCGGAAGTGCTGCGATCATTATTGGTAAGAATGGAAACGCCGCACTTAAAATAAGCAAAAGCAATGTCATAACTATTATTTTTACCGCCGCTACTGACTTTGTTAATGAACGCGGTAAGAACTGGAAAGGAGAAAAACCTGACTTAAAGATAAAGCGCGTTTTAGCGCAGGCAAGCGAAAAGCAATTTTCCACATTACTGAATAACCATATAACCGATTATAAAAAGTTATATAGCAGGGTTTCTTTAAAGTTAGACAACCCAGGTAACGAACAACTGACTACAACTACAAAACAGCAAATAATTAATTACAAGAAACACCCCGATCAGGGTTTAGAAGCCTTGTTATTTAAGTATGGTCGATATTTATTGATCAGTTCTTCAAGAAAAGGCGGGTTACCTGCAAATTTGCAGGGGCTTTGGAACAACAATTCAAATCCGCCTTGGGGCAGTGATTACCATTCTAACATAAATCTTCAAATGAACTATTGGCTGGCCGAGCCGACCAACCTCTCTGAATGTGCAGTTCCTTATTTAGATTACATAAATAGTATACGGGAAGTAGCAAAATTGCATACTCAAAAAGAATATGGCAATGTGCGTGGCTGGACGGTAAGGACCGAAAATAATATTTTTGGTGGCGATAGTTTTACGTGGAATACACCTGGCAGTGCGTGGTATGCACAGTCTTTATGGGATCATTATACATTTACCGGGGATAAAGCCTATCTTAAAAATTTCGCTTACCCAATTCTAAAAGAGATTACTCAGTTTTGGGAGGATCATTTAAAACGCAGACCAGACGGAACGCTGGTTTCCCCTTTGGGTTGGTCGCCAGAGCATGGACCTACAGAAGATGGTGTATCGCACGATCAACAAATCATTTACGATCTGTTTACCAACTACTTAGAAGCTTGCGAAATTTTAGACATTGATCCAGCTTATGAGAACAAAGTTACCGATATGAGGAACCATTTGCTGAAACCAAAAATTGGCAAATGGGGACAGTTGCAGGAATGGGAAACCGACCGCGACGATCCAAATGACAAACACCGCCACGTCTCGCATTTGTTTGCCCTTTATCCCGGCAGGCAAATAAGTACCTTAACGACACCCGAGCTAGCAAAGGCAGCAAAAATTAGTCTTATTGCGCGTGGCGACGAGTCCACGGGATGGTCAATGGCGTGGAAGATGAATTTTTGGGCGAGGCTGAAGGACGGGAACCATGCTTATAAGATTTTAAATAATTTCATAACCTTGGCAGGCGGTTCGGGAACGGATTATAATACGGGCGGTGGCATTTACGGAAACCTTCTTTGTGCGCACCCTCCCTTTCAGATCGATGGCAATTTTGGTTATACAGCCGGTGTCGCAGAAATGCTAATCCAAAGTCAGATGGGTGCAATACAATTATTGCCTGCGCTACCAGATCAATGGGTTAATGGCCAAGTACAAGGATTAAAAGCTAGAGGAGATTTTGAGATTACTAATTTAGAATGGAGAAAAGGCACAGTTGTAAAATTTGTGCTAAAGTCTTTAGCCGGTGCCGATTGTACGTTGCTTAGTAAAACTGAATTAAAAGCAGGCTTTCTATATTCGAAACAAAAAACTGATGTGAACTTTGAATACAACTTCAAAACACAAGTTGGAGCCACATATACTTTTACTGCGCTGTAGATGGCCGCTTCTGAGGTTATTTTAATTTATCGTTAAAGGCAGATTGAATGCTATCTTGATCCTTTTACTCTGAGGAAATGTCAAGTTTCTTAAAGGCCTGCACTAGTTGTTTGGCGATGATTTTATTTCCTTTATCGGATGGATGCAACCCATCGTATGCAACATTTACAGCATTAGGCGGATATGGATAGTCGTCTGTTTTTGGGTTAAAAATCATGTTTGTCGACTGTGGAAATTTAAAATTTTCATAAGCTCCTGTTTTTTGGTTTTTCAATCGCTTGAATTTCATCAAATGCTTTATAGCAAGAGCAGGTTGATTATAAAGATCTACAACGGGGAGCCCTTCATATCTACCAATTGCCAAAATCGCATTCGCAAATTCCTCCAGAGATTGTCCATTTTTCTTTTTATACGAACCATATGCGTTGTTATTAGGATCTGAGATATAGACAAAATCTACGCGTTGCATTGGTGTGATCAAGACTATTTTAGCTATTGGATTTAGCGCACGAACCTTATCAATGATGATGCGGAATGATCCAAATAGGCACGTATTTCCAACATTCGTTTTATAATCTTCCAGCTTACCAACCGGCCTACCGGCCCACCAATCATTTGTGCCTAAAAATATCGAGTAAACATCTGCCTTAACTAGCGCTAGATTATTAATATGTTCTGCAATTCCGCCAGACGTCCATCCGTTATGGCCTTGATTTATGTAATGCATAGCCGGCAGTTGATCAGTTACGCGCGTTAGATATCCCTTACTTACGCGATTTCCAGTTTCATCCAGATGATCGTTTAAATACGTAATCGAATCGCCAATGGCAACCCAACTTATTTCTTTCTCCCTAAAAGAGCTAAATAGCGAAATGACCAAACAGAAAATCAGGTATTTTTTAATATTTTGATGTGTCATGACAACTTAAAAGTTTGTTTATAAAATAAATGAATAGAATCTTCGGCTAAAAGGTGATTAAGATAATGGAAATCTTCTAAAGCGATAAAAAACTAAAATCGATTGTTAGAACAGCTAATTTACTAAGAGCTTAATTGCCCTTCAACCTTCTGAATTCGTGCTGAACAATTCTTTGAAGGTACACTTTCACAGCCAAAATGTAATAATTCTAAAAATTAATGTTGTGGGAATTTTTGATTTCAGCCATCACAAAAGTACTGTGTGTACTTCCAATACTTTCGACCGACCCTAACTTGTTAAAAACAAAATCTTGATAGTTCTTCATATCTTTTGCATATACTTTTAGAATAAAATCATACTCACCAGATACATTGTAACATTCTACCACTTCATCAATACTTAGAATATCCTCTACAAACTTATGACCAATGGTTCTATCGTGTTGTTTGAGTTTAATGTTGCAAAAAACGACAAAACCTTTGTTAAACTTTTCCGCATTTAACACGGCGATATATTTTTTAATATAGCCATTGTTTTCCAGTCGCTTTACGCGTTCGAAAACAGGCGATGGTGATAAATTTACCTGTGCAGCGAGCTGTTTCGTGGTGAAACTAGAGTTGTTACCCAATATTTTTAACAGTAGTAAATCAGTTTCATCACATCCTTCCATAGAATAATTTTCTTTTTATTAGGTAAATCTAACAAACATATCGACATAAAATCCTTAATTTATATAAATTAAAAGAATTTTAATCTTTTTAAAATATCTAGTGTAGATTCTATATCCACAAACCTATCTTTGAAAAGATTTAAAAACTTAGTACAATAAATAGTTCTTTATAAATTTCTAAATCGAAAAGGTTTTACCAAGTGTAAAACAAAAGGGAATCGTGTGTAAATCACGAACTGTCGCGCAACTGTAAGTAACACAATTTTTAGCCGGAATTTGATAATGCTGGAATGAAAAAAGTTACAAGTCAAGATACCTACCTATTTCGAAATGACGATGCTTTCGCGATTTGAAGCTTGAAGTCAGACAAATGCATAATGCAGGGCAGAACCTTTAATGGCTTCAGCTTGCCTGGTATTCTATACCCGCGTTTTTCTACTCCAATTTTTACAACAAAAAGCATCTACAGTTTATAAACAAGGTTTAAAATAATTATTAACCGTTTAAAAAATAAAAAAAGATGCAGACACACAACCTTGGTTATCCACGCATTGGCAACAATTGAGCTTTAAAAAAAGCAAGCGAGCACTATTGGTCAGGTAAAATTTCTTTGGCAGATTTACTACAAAAGGGTAAAGAAATTACCGAACAAAATTGGCAATTACAGCAAGAAGCAGGAATAGACATTATTCCCTCAAATGATTTTTCTTACTATGACCAAATTCTGGACATGTCGTTAACAGTTGGTGCCATTCCAAAACGCTATAACGAGGTGGTCCTTAAAAAAGCAAATAATGAGCTGGATTTATATTTTGCGATGGCGAGGGGCTATCAAAAGGATGGTTTAGACATTACCGCGATGGAAATGACCAAATGGTTCGATACCAACTACCACTACATTGTGCCCGAATTTTTTAAAGATCAATCCTTTAGTTTGTTTTCCGATAAAGTTATTACAGAATTTGTTCGTGCGAAACAATTTGGAATTATTAGCAAGCCTGTAATCATAGGTCCAGTTTCTTATCTGCTGCTCGGCAAGGCAAAAGAAGCTAGCTTTGACAAAATTGATTTAATTAGGAAATTGTCACCAGTTTATCTACAGCTTCTTGGCGAACTAAAAAATGTAGGCGCAGAGTGGATTCAATTGGATGAGCCGTTTTTAGCTTTAGACATCGACATGAAAGCAAAAGAGGCCTTTATTTTTGTTTATGCAGAAATTAGAAAGCAATTTCCTAACCTTAAAATATTGGTGGCAACTTATTTTGAAGGAATAAAAGATAATTTAGTTCTCGCCACCAAGCTTCCGATAACAGCTCTACACATAGACCTTGTTCGCTGTCCTGAACAATTAGATGATGTGTTAAACGCCATTCCTCAAGACCTGATGTTATCGCTTGGCCTCGTAGACGGGAGAAATATTTGGCGAAACGATTATGAATTATCGTTATCTATGCTGAGGAAAGCTTCAGAAAAACTTGGATCGCAACGCCTACTAATTGCCCCTTCTTGTTCTTTACTTCATTCGCCGTGCGATCTAGATCTAGAAACCGATGAAGGAACACTAAAGCCAGAGATTAAGCAGTGGTTGGCCTTTGCCAGACAGAAATTAGATGAAGTCGCTGCACTTAAAAATTTAATGTCGGCGACTCCGGATGAACTCACAAATGCCAAATTTGCGGAAAACAAGCAGGCCACCAAAGCGCGCAAAAATGCTACATTAATACATGATGAAGCGATAAAACAGCGTATTCATGCCCTTACGGAAAACCATTATAAACGTTTAAGTACCTTTTCCTCAAGAAAAAAAGTACAACACAAAATCTTAAACCTGCCGCTTTTTCCAACAACTACGATAGGTTCGTTTCCGCAAACATCCGAGGTTAGAACTTGGAGGTCGAAGTTTAAAAAAGGGGAAATTACACGATCCGAATATGAGGCACTATTGAAGAAAGAAACTGAAGAAACCATTCGCTGGCAAGAAGAAATAGGCATCGATGTGTTGGTACATGGTGAATTTGAGCGGAATGATATGGTGGAATATTTTGGAGAACAGTTGAATGGTTTCGTTTTTACCAATAATGGCTGGGTACAAAGCTATGGCAGCCGTTGCGTAAAACCACCTATCATTTATGGCGACATTAGCAGACCAAAAGCCATGACAGTTTACTGGACTAAATTTGCACAATCTTTAACCAAAAACTTGGTAAAAGGGATGCTCACGGGTCCGGTTACCATCCTACAATGGTCTTTTGTTCGCAATGATCAACCACGCTCCGTCACCTGTAACCAAATTGCACTTGCCATTCGTGATGAGGTTATTGACTTGGAAAATGCTGGCATCAGGATAATCCAAATTGATGAGCCGGCCATCAGGGAAGGACTTCCATTGCGAATGGACGACTGGAATGCATATCTAACATGGGCAATCAACGCTTTTAAAATTGCTGCCAGCGGAGTAAAAGATGAAACGCAAATTCATACCCACATGTGCTATTCTGACTTTAACGACATTATATCGCACATTGCCGACATGGACGCGGATGTAATTACCATAGAATGTTCGCGCTCTCAAATGGAACTGCTTGATGCATTTGCCGGTTTTAACTATCCAAATGAAATTGGCCCGGGTGTTTATGACATCCACTCGCCGCGAATACCTTCTGAAGAGGAAATAGTTAAGCTGTTGGAAAAGGCTAAAGCAGTGATACCTGCTGATCAGCTCTGGGTTAATCCAGATTGCGGATTGAAAACGCGACATTGGGCAGAAACCAAGCAAGCATTAATAAAAATGGTTGCCGCTGCACAAGAAATGCGTAAAGAGACATTTGCTTAGTAAAATAAAAACGCTGTGCTTTCTGGCACAGCGTTTCCTAATCTTATTTGTTAAGCTTTGTTAAATACGAAGAACTTTTTAGCTCGAAATTCATGTTTATTAACCTACCGGCTTAACCTTATTTTCGATGTGCTTCAGGCTTGCTCTCTAGAATTTACACTTGTGTCATTGACTACCATATAATTCCATTTGGCACCTTTCCAATTAACTGCATCTGCAAGTTTTGCTACAACCAGCAGACTGCAACTTTCATCAACCATTTCTTGATTGGCTAAAAAGTCGAAATTTTTTATTAAATCTCTACAAGTCATTTCATCGATAAATATTGCAATCAAAATAATAATAAAGTAAAGAGAGCACGGAACGAAGTCGAAATTTAAAAAAAACTAGCCGTGGTTATGTGATAATTATTTTTAACTTCCCAACTTTAAACTGTAAAATGCAAGAAATTAAGTGGGGTATAATCGGTTGCGGAGCCGTAACTGAGAAAAAAAGTGGTCCGGCTTTTAATAAAGTTAGCAATTCTAAGCTGGTTGCTGTAATGCGGAGAGATGCGCAAATGGCTGCAGATTATGCACTTAGACACAACGTGCCAAAATGGTACGATGATGCGCAGAAATTGATTGACGACCCAGAAGTGAATGCAATTTACATCGCAACACCTCCGCTGCAACATGAAGAATATGCAATAGCTGCCATTGCCGCTGGCAAATCTGTCTACGTAGAAAAGCCTGTAAGCTTAAATTCCTCCGCTACACAGCGTATGATAGATGCGGCTATTGCAAACAATGTAAAAATTTCGGTCGCGCACTACAGAAGAGCGCAACCCATGTTTTTAAAGATAAAGCAGTTGTTGGAGGAAAGAGTCATTGGTGATGTTAGATTTATAAATCTAAAAATGTTAAAGTCTGCAAATCCTGATCTTATTGCAAAAAGCGAGACCAACTGGCGAGTTGATCCAGCCGTATCCGGCGGAGGATTATTCCACGACTTAGCGCCTCACCAGTTAGATTTAATGATTTACTATTTCGGTGCGCCTGAGAAATTTTCTGGGGTTTCGAGTACGCAACAGGTTGGTTCTACAGCAGATGATGTGGTGGTTGGAAACATATTGTTCAAAAATGGGGTGGTGTTCAATGGTGTGTGGTGTTTTTCAGTAGCGCCAGATGACAGAAAGGATGTTTGCGAAATTTACGGATCTGAAGGTGTCATCCGATTCCCCGTTTTCGGCTATGATGTAACCATTTCGTCAGCAGGTATACATAAAAAATATGAATTTGAACCCTTAGATCATGTTCAACAGCCGATGATTCAAAAAGTAGTAGATTATTTTTTAGACAAAGGTCTAAATCCGTCTAGTGCAGAAAATGCTTTATTGAGCATGGATGTGTTAGATGCGTTTACACAGAAGACTTAGATAATTCCTTCATTGTTGACGTAAATTTTTACAGTTAAAACAACATCTTACTTCAATGAAATTTAAGAAAAATTAGTGTCAAAGAATGCTAAAATGTAGATGTTCCTACTTCAACATAATCGGGTAAGGCTTAGAAGCAGTCCAATCTACTACAGGCAGATCGAAATTAATGTTTCTTTCAATTTTAAATCCCGCAGTCTGTAATTGTACATTTATGTTTGAATGTTCGTGTGCAGAATCCTCTAAATGAAGGATAGGAAGCTCGCTGTCTACGTTTTTTACGTAAAGTGCGCAAGGCTTGTCTACTTTAATATGGAGATCGTTGATGTTTAGTTCACCAGCTTTGTAAAAAATAACCTGGAGCATATTTAATGACAAATACTTAATTGCCTGTAAATCTTCATTATTTTTTAATATCTGTATCATATCAATTTGGATTTAGTTAATTTCAAATTTTATGGCCTGATGGTAGTTCGACATAAAAACACGACAAAATAAAAATTTATCGCGTCATTTTAACGCAGTTCAGAAGTATTTAACCCTTCAAAACCGCCGATATTTTCTACAAGAATTATTTGGTAATACACCATCCCTAAAAAGAAATGATTAATAGCTAAATATACTTATATAAAATGAAATTAAAAGCTTTTGTCTTGAAAATGTCGATTTATAATTTCCTGTATATGCGCTTTCGCTTGGCCTACAATTTTATGTTGTTAGAAAACTATTTCGGAAATTGCAAGTGTTGGTTGAGACAATATAACGTTTCTAAATTATACTAATATTCCTCGACAAGGCACTTTGATGAATATCTTTGGACAAAATTTAAGACAGCTATGGCGACAACAAAACTAACTATCAATAACAATGGATCTGTGAAAATAGAGGGCGATTTTGAGATTGTAGATAAAGACGGAAACAACTACGGCTTACAAGGAAGAACAATTGTTTCGATCTGCAGGTGCGGTCTCTCTGCAAACAAGCCTTTTTGCGACGGCGCTCATAGAAATCATTTTGAGCACGAAGCAATAGCATTTGATCTGCCGCCAAAAAAGTAAGAAAAAAAAATAAAAAGCATCGGTGGATTTCTTCTACCGATGCTTTTTGCTGATTATTTTAAGCTTTGGAATGGAGATGCAGGCAGGTCACTACTGTTATATAGATTGCCGTCAGGATTATTTGCCCAATCATATCTCACAAATTTTGGTTGCGCTACGGCCGCTGCACTCAACGAAATATTGCTTCCATTTATGGTTGCATCTGCCCAATGCCAAACTTTATCGGAACCAGCAATGGCAAAACCTTTTAATTTAGTCTCGCTTTTTGCATGCAGTCCTTTAGCATGTGTAAATGCTAAAACAACCTTGTTTCCTTCTAATTTACTGTTTGAAAATATTGGTCCAGAATATTCGATGTCCTTGTGATAATCATTGTGCAGCGCAATAAGTGAAAGTCTTCTTCCCACCTCTTGTTTGTTTTTTGGGTGAATGTCATTCGTGTCACCAATATCAATGATAGTGGCCATTCCTGTATTTGCTAGCTTTAAAGTATTTCGCTGCGCATCACGTAGTTCTGCCCAGTTAGATTCTACTGGCTCTTTCTCTTTAGCCATAAAGTTAGCCAACTGTACGAAATAAAATGGAAAATCACCTTGCCTAAATTTTGTTCGCCAATCCGCAATCATTAAAGGAAACAGTGTTTTATACTGCTCCGGTCTGTCTGCATTACTTTCGCCTTGATACCACAATGCGCCCTTTATGGTGTAATTTAAAAAAGGATGAATCATTGCATTATACAAAACCGTTACTTGATTTGGGTCGTTATCCGGACTTGGTTTAGCTGGCAACTTAGAGAGGTTGAAACCAATTTTATATTTCCAACCACCCGAAAGCGCAATTGACTCTCCTCCGGCCACATCAATTTTGGGTGGTTTATCACCATAAAAGCCTCCTTCACCACCTGTATCAAAAACCCGTGTGGTGATAGTATTCTTGCCAGCCTTAATTAGATCGGAAGGCAATTTGTACGATCTAACATTTGCCACACCAACAGTCTCTCCTATTTTAACGCCATTAAAATAAGTAATGTCATCATCATCTATCGTACCTAAATTTAAAACTAACTCTTTGCCAACAATGCTTGCAGGTAAGTCTATGTCTTTACGCATCCAAACAACTCCGTCAAAATTCTTTAAATCTTCGGTAGTCCAAACGCCAGGAACTTTTGTTGTCTTCCAATCCGCATCATCTAAGGCTGCTAAGGTCCAAACAGCTTTCCCATCTTCAAAACCTGCATCTGTCTTCATCGCCTTATCGTTCCATTGTTTTAATTGCTCGGCATAAGGCGTTGTTGTAACAGCGGCTTTTTCTTGGATAATTTTTAAAGGCGCTGCAAAAGCGGGCATGGTTTCTAATGCCGATTTGCTCGTCCAGGCTTCCGCCACAGTTCCTCCCCAAGAAGTATGAATCAATCCTATGGGAATTCCTGTTTGCTTGTAAACTTCTCTCGCAAAGAAGTAAGCTGCCGCAGAGAATTCTGCCACACTTTTTGGTGTACATTCCTCCCAACCGTCGCCGTTGTTCAACTTTGCATCATCTAGTGGAATAAAACTAGTTACATGTTCTGCTTGTAACAACCTGATTTTTGGATAGTTTGCATCTTTAACTTCTTGCTCATAATTATTTATTTTGCCCCATCCGGCTAAAGGCAATTGCATATTAGATTGACCAGAACAGAGCCAAACGTCACCAATTAGCACATTTTTTAATTCGGTCAAGTCTCCGTCAGATATGTTTATTTGATACGGTCCTCCATAGCTTGGCGTCGCAACAGAAACTTTCCAATCGCCATTGGCACTAGCAGTAACACTATATTTCTTTTTATTCCAACTTGTGGTTATCGAAACGAGCTGCCCGTTTTTTGCCCAGCCCCAAATGGATGCATTTGTCTTTTGCTGCAACACCATATTGTCTGTGAGGATAGATGGCAGTTTAACTTTGGCGAAAGAAGCTAGACTAAAACAGGATGCTAAAAGAATAAGTACTATGTTTTTCATTTCTTTAGTGGTTAGGCCTAAAAATATAAAAAATACTGCAAATAAACGCTTTCAAATCAAGCCTGTTTTAAAAAACTTATTAAACCGGCTGATGGTGCGGATAGAAAAACAACAGAAGGGATCGAGAAAATTCAAGGTAACCGTCATAAAAACATCAATATGCAGCGGCTTTTGAAAAATCAATGATGTCTTTTTTTTACAACCAACATTGATAACATCCACTTAATAAAAAAAATAACGTTAGGTTTGCAACATCAGATGAAAATATTTTGTTTTTTAACGGGTTTAATTGTTTTGTGCATGTCATTCCATCCATGTGCAGATAACGCATCCGTTAAAGAAAACCTTCATACAGAAACCGTTGATAAAACGGCAAATCATCAAAATCATAGCCAGGATGAATGCAGCCCTTTCTGTGGTTGCTCTTGCTGTTCTGTTAGAGCAATTGCAAAAAATAGCGATTCTTTTCCGTTCGATCTTCAAATAGATAGCGCAAAAGATGCCGAAAAATTAACTGCTCAACCAATAGACATTACTATTTCTGTTTGGCAACCTCCTAAATTAGCTTAATTTTTGGCTTGTAACCTGGTTTGACCTTCATGTCTTAAACCTATTTGATCGATCGAAAAGGTCAATCCAATTCACAATTTCTATTTAAACATCCACAATCATCGTTTTGCATTGTTTTTTTATCAATGCAGCGAGTTGTGTTTCATTTCACTATATTTTTAATCCAAGCAAGTAAAAATGCTCAATCATATCATCAAATTTTCCATAAAAAATAAGCTCGTCATCGCTGTCTTCACTTTATTGCTGATCGTTTGGGGCGCTTGGTCTGTTAAGCAGTTATCTATCGATGCCGTTCCAGACATCACCAATAACCAAGTCCAAATTCTTACTAGTTCCCCAAGTAATGGCGCAGAAGACATTGAACGATTTGTTACGTTTCCGGTCGAGCAAACCATGTCTACGATTCCGGGCATCGAAGAAGTCCGCTCTTTTAGCCGATTCGGTCTTTCGGTTGTTACTGTAGTTTTCAAAGAAAACGTTGAGGTATACTGGGCAAGACAACAAGTAAATGAGCGACTGAATGAAGCTTCTAAATCTATCCCAGAAGGGATGGGAATTCCTGAAATAGCGCCTCTTACTACCGGACTTGGAGAAATTTACCAGTATGTCATCCATCCAAAAAAGGGTTATGAATCTAAATTTAATGCAACAGCGCTTCGCACCTTACAAGACTGGACGGTCAAGCGCCAGCTTTTGGGTGTTCCAGGCGTAGCCGATGTGAGTAGTTTTGGCGGCTATTTAAAGCAGTACGAAGTTGCGCTTGATCCAGAAAAATTGAACAGCATGAGCATCAGCATCGAAGATGTCTTTACTGCATTAAAAAAGAACAATCAAAATACTGGCGGTTCTTACATCGATAAAAAGCCCAACGCATATTTTATTAGAAGCGAGGGACTTGTAAACAGCGTAGAGGATATTGAGAATATAGTTGTTAAAACACATAGTCAAAGTATTCCCGTACTGATTAGAAATGTGGCGACTGTTAAAATCGGTGCCGCAACCCGTTATGGCGCCATGACAAGGAACGCAAGTGGCGAGGTTGTAGGTGGTTTGGTGCTTATGCTAAAAGGCGCAAACGCTTCTCAAGTGATAAAAGATGTAAAAACCCGAATGGCACAAATTAGCAAAACCTTGCCAGAAGGGGTGGTAATAGATGCATTTTTAGACAGAACAAAACTGGTAAATAACGCGATATCAACCGTTACCAAAAATTTGGCCGAAGGTGCCTTAATTGTAATCTTTGTGCTTGTGCTACTTCTCGGAAATTTTAGAGCCGGCTTAATTGTCGCCTCTGTTATTCCTTTAGCCATGCTTTTTGCAGTTGCAATGATGAACCTCTTTGGTGTAAGTGGAAATCTGATGAGCTTGGGTGCTATAGATTTTGGATTGATTGTAGATGGCGCGGTAATTATTGTAGAAGCAACGCTACACCATCTTTCCATACGGAAAAACAAAGAAAAATTAACTAGGAAGGAAATGGATGAAGAGGTTTATCAATCTTCTTCAAAAATTAGAAATAGCGCAGCCTTCGGCGAAATTATCATCCTGATCGTTTACTTACCGATTCTCGCTCTGATTGGAATAGAGGGAAAAATGTTCCGCCCAATGGCGCAAACAGTTGGGTTCGCCATTTTGGGCGCTTTCATCCTTTCCATTACTTATGTACCGATGATAAGTGCCTTATTTCTAAATCGTAAAGTAAGTAAAAAAAGAAATATTTCAGATCGCATCATAAGCTTTTTTCAACGTGTTTATTCACCTATGCTAGACTTTGTACTGCGGTTTAAAATAGCAGTGATAGGTTTTGCCTTCAGTTTATTGGTACTTGCGGTCGTTACTTTTCAATTTATGGGTTCAGAATTTATTCCCTCGTTAGATGAAGGTGATTTTGCCGTAGAGATGAGGGTACTGACAGGAAGTAGCCTATCCCAAACCATCGAAGCAGCCACTCGCTCTGCTAAAATATTGCAAGAAAACTTCCCTGAGGTTAAAGAAGTAGTTGGTAAAATTGGCTCATCAGAAATCCCAACAGATCCGATGCCAGTAGAAGCCTGCGATTTGATTGTCGTCTTGAAAGACAAAAGCGAATGGACAAGTGCATCAAACCGCGACGAACTTGCAGAAAAAATGCAGTTAAAGCTAGAGCAGTACATTCCGGGAGTTACCTACGGATTTCAACAACCTATCCAAATGCGTTTTAATGAATTGATGACAGGCGCGCGCCAAGATGTGGTGATTAAAATTTATGGAGAGGATTTAGATAAACTCGGTATTTATGCAAAGAAAATCGGAAAGATTGTCAGAAAGATTGAGGGTGCTCAGGATGTATTTGTAGAACAAGTTTCGGGATTGCCGCAGGTGGTTGTTAAATTTAATAGGACAAAAATCGCACAATTTGGCTTATCCATCGAAAACATCAATACCGTTATCAACACCGCGTTTGCCGGAAAAAGTGCCGGGTTAGTTTTTGAAGGCGAGAAGCGTTTTGATTTGGTGGTTCGATTGGAAAAAGACAAAAGACAAAGTCTAGACGATATAAAAAACGTCTATGTAACGGCGCCAAATGGAAATCAGATTCCCTTGGAACAACTAGCAGACATAGACTATAGAACAGGGCCAAACCAGATTCAGCGAGAGGATGCAAAGCGTAGAATTTTGGTAGGCTTTAATGTGAGAGGAAGAGACGTGAAATCTATCGTAGAAGAAGCCAAGCAAAAAATTGAGGTCGATGTGGCTTTCGCGCCCGGATACTACCCAACCTATGGTGGTACGTTCGAAAACTTAGAAGCTGCAAACGCTAGATTACTCATTGCAGTTCCAGCTGCGCTCTTGCTTATCTTCTTTCTATTATACCTTAGTTTCGCATCCTTAAAAAACGCATTGTTAATTTTTACAGCAATACCCTTATCAGCCATCGGCGGTATTTTTGCGCTTTGGTTTAGAGGAATGCCTTTTAGTATTTCTGCAGGAGTAGGTTTTATTGCGCTGTTTGGAGTAGCTGTATTGAATGGAATTGTATTGATTGCTGAATTTAATCGGCTAAAAAAGGAAGGAATGACAGATATTATAGAAATTATAAAAACAGGTACTGCTATCCGGCTAAGGCCTGTAATCATTACCGCGCTCGTTGCCTCTTTAGGGTTTTTGCCAATGGCATTATCGAACGGAAGTGGCGCAGAAGTTCAGCGTCCTTTGGCAACCGTAGTTATTGGCGGACTATTAAGCGCCACGTTGTTAACCCTATTGGTGTTACCCGTATTGTACATTTGGTTTGAAAAAATCGGGAAAAAGAAGTTGGCTGTTCACAAGACTCTACTTCTCGTTTTGTGCTTCGGTTTAAGTCTTACCATAGCCAACGCTCAAACCAAAACGGTAACGCTACTTGACGCAATTGAAATGGCGAAAAAGCAAAATAAAAATCTTAAAAGTGTCGAGCTTGAGATTAAGTTGCAACAAAGGATGGGCAGAAGCGCAACAGAACTAAAGAAAGCTGAATTCGGGCTTGAATATGGGCAGCTAAATACCATAGAAAACAGCGATAATCGTTTGTCGGTTTCGCAAACATTTCCTTTTCCTACCTTGTTTTCTGCCAATCGGAAACTTGCAGCTGCTAAAATTAATTCTTCAGAACAAAAGTTTCTCATTACCCAGAACGAACTCGTTTATCGGGTAAAACAAATTTATACCGAGCTCCAGCTAGAACATATGCATAAATTACTGTTGCAGAAACAAGACAGCATTTTTAGGAATTTTCTAAAATCGGCAGAATTGCGTTATAAAACTGGCGAGAGTAATTTGTTAGAAAGTACTACCGCACGAACCGAATTAGAGGAAGTTAAAAATTTGCAGCAACAAAACGATGGAGACATCTTGGTTTTATATCAACAATTAAACCTATTACTTTCTGATGGTGAAAACCTAATAATCGCAGATAAGACATTAAATAGTAGCGATTTAATCACAAATCCAGAAACGAAGAAAGTAGAGCTAAATCCATACCTAAGTTTTTTGAAGCAGCAAATTAAGATTTCAAACGGACAGAAAAAGGTCGAAATAGCAAAAAGTTTACCGGACATTACGATAGCTTATTTCAATCAATCTATCATTGGAACGCAGAATATTTTAGACAAAAGCGTATATTTTGACAGCGGTAAGCGATTCGACGGATTTCAATTGGGTCTTTCTATTCCACTTTTCTTTGGCTCACATCGCAGTAAAATAAAATCGGCCGATATCGAAGCTGATATTGCAACAGAAAAACTTGCTTACTATCAACAAGAGATTTCCAGCGAATATCAACAAACCCTACAGGCGTATTTAAAGCAAAAAAGATCGCTTAATTATTACGAGAAATCGGCTTTACCAAATATGACACTCATTGAGAAAAACAGTCAGCTTGCTTATCAAAACGGAGAAATTGGGTATCAAGACCATCTTTTAAACTTAAAGAAAACGATTGAGACAAGAAATACATATTTGTCGACCTTAAATCAATTTGTTCAAAGTAAAAATAAATTAGAATTCCTAATTGGCAACCCAACTCGTTAACTTATAACATTTAATAAAATGAAAATTACCCAATATATATTCGCTACTTTTTTAGTCTGCTTTGGAATGACTGCTTGCGATTCGAAGAAAATCGAACAGAAAGAAGAACATACGACCGAAGAAAGTGCAGATGAAGTTCAATTGACACCAGAGCAATACAAAACGGCAGGAATTACGCTAGGAAAAATAAGTTTAAAGGTGCTGAGTGGTACCATTAAGGTAAACGGTAATTTAGATTTGCCCCCGCAAAGCAAAGTTTCCATCTCAACCCCTTATACCGGCATGCTAAAAAGTACAGCCATGTTGCAGGGAAAAAAAGTACGTAAAGGCGAAGTAATTGCTGTGTTGGAGCATCCAGATTACATCCAAATCCAACAAGAATATTTAGAAGGAAAAACTCAGCTAAACTATCTAAAAACTGAATACAACAGGCAGGTTGAGTTGGCTGTTGAAAATGTTAATGCCAGAAAAATTTTACAAAAAGCCAAAAGCGACTATGAAAGTGCACTTTCAAAAAGCTCCGGACAAAAACAACGACTTAAATTGATGAACATAAACCCTGCAACATTAAACAATGGAAATCTACGATCTACGATAACCTTATTTTCACCAATTAATGGTTATGTAACTGAAGTACACAGCAATATTGGGTCTACCGTTTCTCCGTCTGATGTATTGTTTGAAATTGCAGATACCGAACATTTACATGCCGAACTTACGGTTTTTGAAAAAGACGTTCCAAAATTGGCTATTGGTCAGAAAGTTAGGTTTACGCTAGCTAACGAAAACAAAGAGCGAATGGCAACCGTATATTTAATTGGAAGGCAGATTAGTGCCGAGCGAACCGTTAATATTCATTGCCATCTAGATCGAGAAGACAACCAATTGTTACCGGGGATGTATTTGCAAGCGTTGGTAGAAAGCGGCAGTAAGAAAGTACCAGCTTTACCTACCGAAGCTATTTTAAGATATGAAGGAGCGCATTATATTTTTGTTGAATCATCGGAAGAGCATAACAATGGAAAACAAAGTCATTTTAAGATGATCAAGATAATTCCAGGCGTAACTGAGCTTGGATTTACCGAAGTTAATTTTCCACAAAATGCCTCTTTGGACACTATGAATGTAGTTTTAAAAGGCGCTTACGATTTGTTATCAAAATTAAAAAATAGCGAAGAAGGACACGGTGCCCATTAAAATAAAAAACCAAGCCCAACTAAATTTGGGCTTGGTTTATAAAAATGACAATTAGCCATTTGAGACCTTAAAACGTTACTTATTTTTTTATAAATTCAGTTTTTTCGATCGTTCAAAGCTTAATTTTCATTAAGATTAAACCGACCTAAATTCATCACTTTAGTCCATGCGGACACAAAGTCTTTCGTGAATTTTTCTTGAGCGCCGTCGCAAGCATACACTTCAGCAATGGCACGTAGTTCTGAATTAGAACCGAAAACCAAGTCTATCCTACTACCATTCCACCTAGTTTCGCCAGTCTTTCTATCTTTTCCTTCAAATACATTTTTCTGCTCCGAAGTGGCTTTCCAAACGGTACTGATGTCAAGTAGATTTTTAAAGAAGTCATTGGTCAAACTATCTTTATTGGCCGTAAATACACCTAAATCAGCATGATCAAAGTTGGCATTTAGCATCCTCAATCCACCTACTAAAACAGTCATCTCTGGCGCGGTCAAAGTTAATAGTTGAGATTTATCTACCAGCATTTCTTCTGCTGCAGACTTATGGCGAGGGTTTATGTAATTTCTAAAACCATCTGCTGCAGGTTCTAAAGCCGCAAACGACATCACATCAGTCTGTGCTTGTGAGGAATCTGTTCTTCCTGGCGTAAATGATACTTTTACAGCCTGTCCCGCATTTTTCGATGCTTGTTCAACTGCGGCATCTCCACCAAGAACAATTAAATCGGCCATCGATATTTCTTTACCGCCTAGCTGAAAGTCTTCTTTAACTGACTCCAGTTTATCAAGTACTTTCTTCAGTTGATCTGGATTGTTTACCTCCCAATTTTTTTGTGGCGCAAGGCGAATACGACCGCCGTTAGAACCACCCCTTTTATCAGAATCCCTGTACGTTGATGCAGAAGCCCAAGCAGTCGTCACCAAATCAGAAATCGAAAGCCCTGACAATAAAATTTGAGCTTTTAAGTCTGCTATGTCATCCTCATTTACAAGTTGGAAATCTACTGCAGGAACAGGGTCTTGCCAAAGCAATTCTTCTTTAGGCACTTCTGGACCAAGATAACGTTCTACCGGACCCATATCTCTGTGGGTAAGCTTAAACCAAGCCTTTGCAAAACATTCTTTAAAGTATGCAGGATCTTCTAAAAAGCGTCTAGAAATAGGTTCGTAAATGGGATCCACCCGTAAGGCTATATCCGTGGTGAGCATAAAAGGCGCATGTGTTTTGCTTGGATCATGTGCATCTGGAACTGTACCCACCCCACCATTATCTTTTGGTTTCCACTGATGTGCACCAGCCGGGCTTTTTGTCAACTCCCATTCGTACCCAAATAAATTCTCAAAATAGCCATTAGCCCATTTGGCTGGCGTGGATGTCCAAGCACCTTCCAATCCACTGGTAATGGTGTAATCTGCATTGCCCGTTCCGAAAGAGTTTTTCCATCCCAAACCTTGCTCCTCTAATCCAGCTGCTGCAGGTTCTCTACCAACATATTTTGCTGGATCTGCGGCACCGTGTGTCTTGCCAAATGTATGTCCGCCGGCAATTAATGCAACGGTTTCTTCATCATTCATGGCCATTCGGCCAAATGTTTCTCTGATGTCTCTAGCAGATCCAAGCGGATTTGGCTCTCCATTAGGTCCTTCGGGATTTACATAAATAAGCCCCATTTGAACCGCTGCCAAAGGGTTTTCTAACACTCTATCGCCAACATAGCGCTGATCTCCAAGCCATTCAGTCTCAGAGCCCCAATACACATCCTGCTCTGGCTCCCAAATATCCAATCGTCCGCCGCCAAAACCAAATGTTTCAAAACCCATAGATTCCAATGCACAGTTTCCTGTAAGAACGAGCAAATCTGCCCAAGAAATTTTATTTCCGTATTTTTGCTTAATCGGCCATAAAAGCTGTCTTGCTTTATCTAAATTGGCATTATCTGGCCAACTGTTTAATGGCGCAAAACGCTGAGAACCGGAACTCGCTCCGCCCCTACCATCGCTAATTCTATAAGTGCCTGCGCTGTGCCAAGCCATCCTAATAAAAAATGGGCCATAATGGCCATAATCTGCTGGCCACCAATCCTGAGAATCGGTCATTAAATAAAATAAATCCTGTTTTACCGCATTTAAATCTAGGCTTTTAAATGCTTCAGCGTAATTAAAATTGTCGCCCATCGGGTTGGTCAATTCAGAATTTTGCCTAAGAATGTTAAGTTTTAATTGATTTGGCCACCAATCTCTATTGTTAGTTCCTCCACCAGCACCGCGTTGTAGGGTACCGCCACTAAATGGGCACTTTGCGCCATTTTCGGTATTCATGTCTCCAACCTTCGCATCATGCGCAGGGCTAGAATGATTGTTCGATATTTCTTCCATGATTAGAAAATTAAGTTTTACGTCTGGTAATTTACAGTTTTAAAACGATGGTTGCTATTCGAAGATTTTATAGGCTAATAGATAAAAGCTATAATCATGGATAGTTTACTTTAATCAGGCGTAGATCACTAGAGTTAAAATCGTTGTAAACTGCACACTAAAAACTTTAGCTTCCCAAATTCCAGCTCTTTGATTGTTTTGATTGTTTCTCAATATTACTCTGATAAACCTAGCTTGGAATTGCAATAGTAAAGTGGAGACATTTCATTTTTTTTGAGAAGCATTACTTTAGATATTATTTATTTTTTTATGTCTCATTTTGCATCATTATTTAACGTTTTTTTTTTAAAAAGATGAGGAATTGCTCGAATGCTTTCGGGGTTAGGAAACCCAGTGCCGAATGGATTCTAACTCCCTGGCTAGTGTGCTCACGAAACCGTCTTAAAAACTATTATATTGAACTAGCTTAAGGATTTCGGTTCGTGGGGACAAGAACCGAGGGCAGAGAGGAAAACTATTATTTAAACTCCCTGGTTTGTGTCCCCACGAGACTGTTTTAAAAACTAAGACACTGAACCAGCTTTAAAGATTTCGGTTCGTGGGGACACGAGCCGAGGGCAGAAAGAACTATATGCTAACTCACTGGTTCGTGTCCCCACGAACCTGTTTTACAAACTATTATACTGAACCAGCTAAGGATTTCGGTTCGTGGGGACACGAGCCGAGGGCAGAGCAGGATAGTAATTTTTTGTATTGTTAACACAACTTCTTCATCATTTAATAAATCTAACTCACTGGTTCGTGTCCTCACGAACCAGTTTTACAAACTATTATACTGAACCAGCTAAGGATTTCGGTTCGTGGGGACACGAGCCGAGGGCAGAGGTAACCCCGTGCCGAATGGATTCTAACTCCATGGTTAGTGTCCTCGCGAAACCGTTTTAAGAACTATTACACTGACCCTGCTTTAAAGATTTCGGTTCGTGGGGACAAGAACCGAGGGCAGAGAGGAAAACTATTATTTAAACTCCCTGGTTTGTGTCCCCACGAGACTGTTTTAAAAACTAAGACACTGAACCAGCTTTAAAGATTTCGGTTCGTGGGGACACGAGCCGAGGGCAGAAAGAACTATTTACTAACTCCATGGTTCGTGTCCCCACGAAACTGTTTTACAAACTATTATACTGAACCAGCTAAGGATTTCGGTTCGTGGGGACACGAGCCGAGGGCAGAGCGGGATAGTAATTTTTTGTATTGTTAACACAACTTCTTCATCATTTAATAAATCTTAACTTCCCAAATGCCTGGTCTGGGTTTATCCTTGCCATTTAGCATGACTACACGAACATATCTGGCTTTGAATTTCCCGGAACTCACCATTGGAGAACCAATTTCGATATTCCCGCTTTTATCATCGGCAAGTTTCCAAGTTTTATTATCGTCAGAAATTTCCACTCTGTACTGATAATACTTTATTGGGAATTCTGGAAATACCTGAATCTCCTTAAACGACTTTACGCGACCAAGATCAACTCGCAACCATTCTTCAGCATATTTACCACCAATCCAAAGCGTGGTATTGTTGTCATCTACCGCATTGTTGGCTTGTGTAACCATCGAATCTAAATCATGCGAACTTGTAATTATACTTCCAAACGCGATGTTCGTTTGCGTAGAAATCTGTTGTAGTGCGGGCACACCTCTATGTGTAGTTACCACACGTTTTATAGAACCATCTGGATTGAAAAGAAGTTCATCGGCAGCAACCTGACGCAACTTTTGAGAAATTGGATAGCTATCTAACGTATTGAAACGGTGATAAATAATGTAATATTTATCGTTAAATTTTAGAATGGTATGGTGGCCAGTAGATTTAATTTTGTTGTCGTAATCGTCGGTGCTTAAAATCGGACGGATCATACCTTCTTTCCAAGGACCAAAGGGTGTTGGTCCGGTAGAGTACCGTATTTGGTAAGTATCATCCCAAGTTTTTCCCCAAGAATAAGATAAATAGTAGGTGCCATTTTTCTTAAACATATAAGGCGCCTCAAAATAATGTGGTGGAGTAACATCTTGTGGCAGTCCGGCAAAAGAAACCATATCCTGCTTTAATTTAACGCCTAAGCACCTTCCTTCTATATCGCGGCCAGAATCTGAAGATCCCCAATAGAGGTACGCTTGCCCATCATCATCCACAAAACACTCTGCATCAATGGTCTCTACATAAAAATATTCTTTGTGCTTTACAAGAGGTCCATTATCAGCTTTTGCATTTTTCCATGGACCAATTGGACTATCTGCAACGCCTACCCAAATTTCTTGGCCGATGGTTACATACATATAAAATTTGCCATTGCGCGCTTTGATAACGCTTGGTGCCCACACGCCCGATGGAGTTCCGGTGGCGCTTTCACACAACTCTTTCGTTGGCCAATTAAGGTATTCAGCCTTCCAGTTTACAAAGTCTTTAGAGGACCAAACAGCCATTTTATTGGTATCGTTCCAATTTGGCATATCGCTGGTAGCATAAATATAAAACGTTCCATTGTCTTCTATGATGGTTGGATCTGCATAATAACCAGGTAATAATGGGTTGTGGTTATTTGGAGCATTAAACTGCGAGTCCTTCTTTAACCAGAGATTTATAACCGATTGATCTGGATTTTGCGCAAATGTGGAAAGGCTAATGAAAAGGGCCAATCCTGTAAATGCGCAGTTTTTTAAAAGTTTGTTTTTCATTTCAATTTTTATTAGGCCAATCCCAGTTTAACAAATCTTCGCTCCAAGCAATACCGATGGAAGCATTTTTATCGAAGTCTCCTTGTTCTTCTGTTTTCGGGCCAGAGCCGTGAAAAAACATTACATACTTACCAACATTTTTGTTTTTCTTTAGATTAATTACAACGCCACCTGTAATTCGCCCCTTAGCCCAATCCCATTGCTTTTGCCCGAGTGTAATTAAATTCCCCCAATCTTGCCAATGAATTAAATCGCTAGATTTTTTAATGGCGATTCCGTTTTTTGGGGAATGGATTAAGAGGTATTCATTGTTTTCATATAACACGCAAGCATTTTCTCCAGATTCTGTGTGACCAAAAAACTTCCAAGTTGTCAAATCATAACTGTAAGACATGCTCACGCCATTCTGTTTATAAAAGCACCACCACTTTCCGGGCGCTTTTTCATCCGCTAGTAAATATGGATCTATCATTCTGCCCATGTTTTTGAAAGACATTTCTGGACCCCTAACTTTCATAATTTCTGGCGTGCTCCAATGCTCTAAATCCTTGCTACGCATCAAGTATAAACGCGCATCGCTGGTGCCAAATCTCGGCATTTGATCAACCGTGTAATCTGGACGTGGATAAGTTTGCAGACAAAGGATCCATTCGTTGTTATACCTAATTACATTCCCCGGACTACAAAAATCTAAAGACATGTCTCTAGGTGTGATTATTTTTATTGGAGACCAGGTTTTCAAATCTTTTGATTCGCTCATCGCTGTATACGAATAGACCTTTCCTTCTTCGGTTCTTATCAACGTAAAAAATAGATACATCTTTTTGTTGTGAAAAAGGATGGCCGGATCGCGGTAAGCCGTTTTCTCGTCACCTTTAAAAATAATTGGAGATTTCAGTCGCTGTAAAATATTTTGCTGTGCTTCACTTTGTTTCGCAAAGAAAATAAGCAGCGTAAAGATTGAAAAAATAATTTTTTTGAGCATCATGGTAAATCTCTAAAATTAATCAGTTGTGTTCTTTAATTCTTAAAGCAGCCTAAAAAAAGATGTTTTTGTTAAAACCTATGATATTTCAATAAGCTGAAAATAGACGACTTACAGCATTCAACGAATATTTTCCTTATCCAATTCAGATTTACCTACGTCAGTTTTCAATCCCTCCCCATTTATCAGTTTTATTGGCTTCAAAGTTAAATTTGAAGGCGCAGAAGTTCCCTTTATTTGATGTAGACTAAGATTGGTAAAATCTTGAACGGTAATGGCATTGGTAAAAAAAGAAGGTGTTTGAGCAGGCCATTCCAGTTTAAAATCTTCGATCATTAAGCCGTCTATATTTTGAGCATATAAACCAGGGATATCGTGTTTAAAAATCTGATTCTTTTCTCCCAAAACGCCCCTTAAATCTATATTACCTCCGGCAACACCATTTAACTTGCTTTCGACAATTTTTAATGTTATGTCCTTAAAAGACAGATTTTCGATCCTGCTTTCATCAGTTCCATAAACCAATAGGCCGTTTTCGCCTTCGCAGATGACATTACTAAAATTAATGTTTTTTATCTTTCCTAATTTTACTTCCTGTTTCCCCCTAATGGCTGATATATGAATAGGTTCGCCATTTCCCCACCAATCTCCGGTTCTCAACTTTGTTTGGATGTAGACATTTGAAACGTTAATGTTTTCTAAAGAACCTCGATCCCTTAAAAATAAACCTATGCCGCGGGTAGAATTTGTAATGTTTACATTGTTAATTTGAATATTTTTAACATCGTTCTGGTCTAAAAATCCAATCCTAATTCCACTGGAGGCCGATTGCAAATTACAGTTGCTGATGATTATATTTTCACAATCTTTTTTGATTCCTTTAAAACCCGGGATTTCGAAGTGATGATCGTAGCCCACAATGGCAATGGCATCATCCCCGGTGCGGATGTCGGCATTCGTTATGGTTACATTTGAACTACTTGTTACATCTATCCCGTCTGCATTTGGCACCAGCAAATTGCTCCAAAGCCTAATTCCATCTACCAATACGGCATCGCAATCTGCAAAGTGTAGCGTCCAAAAAGTGGCATTTAACAATGAAACGTCCTTTAGCGTAACCTTTTTACACTGTGAAAACAGAACCATTTGTCTTGGCCGAGGTTCGATTGGAACCACCGGACCATCGCCTATTCCTTCATATACTTTTCGATAATTTGATTTTTGCCTTGAATATTTCGTGGTAATTGTATCTATTGTTTTAGCTTTATCCCATTCGAAAAAAGCACTATCGTTTCCATCTATTTTGCCGCCACCGGTTATCGACACATTTTCTATATTTTCTGAAAAAAGGATGCCATAATAGTTGGTTCCGTAAGTTGGCTTTTCGTAACTTTTATAATCTTTAATATTTGAACTTCCTTTAAGAATGGCGCCTATTTCTAAATGAAGATTTACATTACTTTTCAACGAAAATGTTCCCGTAATGAATTTCCCGCCAGGCACATAAACCATTCCGCCGCCTTTGATCGAACATTGATCAATGGCATTTTGTATGGCATTGGTATTTATTGTTTTGCCATCGGCAACTGCGCCAAAGTCTTTAATGTTGTAGATCTGTGCATTCGATGCTAACCCAATAAGAATGGCAGATACGGTTAAGATTATTCTCATTTCAATACGTTTTAGTTATAGTATGGAGGAGCGCGCAAACAAAAAATTGGCAATTTATTCCGACCTTTTTCTATTCACTTGATTTTATCATCGGCACCGAAATACTCCAGGGTATTGTTGCCTGATAAAAATTTGCAACAATTGCAGTTTTTATATTTCCCGAAATTATAATCCTGTTTTTTCTAAACGCCTGATAAGCTCCATACAAGCTCTGCTGTTATGGTATGGGCATTTCCAAAAACCAGCCTTGTCCTCGCCTTCCATCATAGATCCGTCGGCTTTAACGCCCCAAAACCACTCTCCATTTTCTTTGTCGATGACGGATTCTTTAGTGAAATCCCAAACTGTTAAGAAATAATTATAGAATTTTTGCGCTCCAGTAAGTTGAAAGGCATTTAAAAATCCAACCATTGCTTCTGCCTGAACCCACCAGTGTTTCTCCGCGATCTTATGATTTTGATCAACGTCCGTTTCGTAAATCATTCCCCCAGTTTCGTCAATTCCCTCGGCAGAAGCAATTGCAACCTCAACCGCTAATTTCTTGAATTTCGCTATTAATTCCGCTCGATTTAAAACTTCAGCGGCTTCCAACATCAGCCATGAAGCTTCAATATCATGTCCGTAAGAAACAATGTCGTGTTTAGATTTCCAGTTTTCATCAAAAAACAACACCAAATGTTTTGTTTTAGCGTTTAAAATTTTTGTATCAAAAACATACAGAATATTCGCTATTCGCTCTGCCAATTGTTCGTCGGGCCAATACCTATAAAGATTGGTGTATGCTTCTAAAATATGCAAATGCGTATTCATGGTTTTTTTTTCATTCGCATCTTTTTCACTTAAGCGCAAATCATCTACTTCTCGCCAGTCTCTAGAAAGTGCCTCGAGGTAACCATTTTTACCTACATCAAAACTATGTACTTCAATGTCTCTATATAGAGAAATGGCAAAATTTAGGGCTTCCTTACTTTCAGAAGCTTTATAAAATTCGGATAAACCGTAGATGGCAAAGGCAAGGGCATAAATTTGTTTCTTTGTGTCTAGAGGGTTCCCTAGTGCATCCACCGACCAATACACCCCACCAAATTCTTCATCAAAAAAGTACGTTCTAAGATATTCGTAGCTTCTTTTTGCTACCTGCAGATCATTATTATTTCGTTGTAAATTGTAGGCTGCCGAGAACGACCATAAAATCCTTGCATTTAAAACAGCGCCCTTAGGCGCTGTTTTATCTATTTGATTTTGATTGTCGATTTTACCGAAGAAACCACCTTGGTCTGTGTCAATGGCGTGCGTTTTCCAATAGTCTAAAATGGCTCGTAATTCGTATTCAAATTCAATCTTCAAATCTTTAATCATTTTAGCAAATTAAACTGTGCACTTCTATCACTTTTAATTTTTTTTATTTTTATCAATCAAATTATTGATCGCTTCAACAGATGCGGCAGAGTTTAAGCCGTCTTCTGGGGTATTTATCACATAGTCAATTAATTGCTCTAAGCTAGAGGTGGCTACATGCATGCGCGTATCGCTCGAGGCATAATAAATAAAAATAGAACCAGACTCATCTGCAATCCAACCGTTGCTAAAAACTACGTTAGAAACGTCACCGACGCGCTCTATTCCTTCTGGCGCTAAAAAATAACCACCAGGTTTATGGGTAATCTTTGTCAGATCGTTCAAATCTGTCATAAACATGTATAACACGTAGCGCAATCCGGCAGCAGTATTTCTTACGCCGTGGGCAAGATGCAACCAGCCATGTGCAGTTTTTATCGGGGCAGGCCCTTGGCCATTTTTACTCTCGTAAACCGTATGATATTCTTTTTTGTAGAGAATTTTTTCCTCAAATATCTCCGCGTGTGTGATGTCATCTGCGATTCCGAAGCCAATCCCGCCGCCGCTTCCAGCTTCTATGAAACTATCCTGAGGCCTTGTATAGAAAGCATACTTTCCATCTACAAATTCTGGATGAACAACAACGTTTCTCTGTTGAGGAGACGGCGTTTTTAAATCTGGTAATCGATCCCAAGTTTTTAAGTCTTTGGTTCTTACAATACCACATTGCGCTAAGGCAGAAGTCTGATCGCCAACATGCGCTTCAGGATCTCTTTTCTCAGTACAAAATATTCCATATATCCATCCGTCTTCATGCTGTACCAAACGCATATCATACATGTTGACATCTGCATCTTCAAAAGTTTCAAAAGAAATTGGACGTTCCCAAAACTTAAACCCGTTTAACCCATTGCTACTTTCTGCAATGGCAAAGAATGATTTACGATCTGAACCTTCCACCCGTGCCGCCAGATAATATTTTCCATTAAACTGTATGGCTCCAGCATTAAAAACTGCGTTAATGCCAATCCGTTCCATCAAAAATGGATTAGTCTTTTCGTTTAAGTCATATTTCCAATTCAATGGGACATGCGAAGCTGTTAAAACAGGATTAAAATAACGATCGAATATGCCGTTACCCGGTAACTCTTTTTCATTCGGTCTATTAACCACCGCATTGTAGCTATCTTCGAGTAACTTGAGTCTTTTACTAAATATGCTGTTCATTTTAAGGGAGTTTTTTTATTTATTTCAGTTTAATGTTAACTTTTTTTGATACGCTATCGTCTACCGAAACAGCGTTCAGGGCATTGGTCTCTATGTTTATATTATTCGTTTCTACTCCACTTACCGAGATGGTATTTTGGTTGTTTAATGAGCGAATGGCTAAGAAACCGTCTTTGGTATCCTGTAAAAAAATAGATCGGTTGTTCCGACCTTCAGTAACAGCAGCTATACTGCTATTTGATAGGGTGTAACCCACTACACTTTTTAGAAAAAGTGCGCGTTCCCACAACGGCTCTACTCTAGTTTTGTTCCAGCTTATTGCCACCTTTTCCATCGAGATGTTTTTGGCATCTACAATATTTATGGCATTTCTTGTTCTTTTATCTTTTTCTCGCTCGGCATTTATTTGAAGGGATATGGCCGATAAAGTAACGTTCTGAATGGAAGATTCATCACCTTGCGGATAACCAAGAATACTCGAGCTTCCTTCCACTGTGCCTCTTATGTTGTCTAAGACAACATTTTTAATCAGTCCTAACTTAGAATCCTTATTTCTTTTTAAAACACTAAAATGAAATGCTTCTCCATTTCCCCACCAATAAAACGGCTTTCTATAACAGTCTAACAGAATGTTAGAAAACGTTACGTTATCTACAATTGCACCATCCCTAACAATAATGCCTATGGCTCTATTTGAATTACTTATGGTACAATTTGAAAAGATAATCCGACTGATGTTGGCATTGGTTTCAGTACCAATTTTTAAGGCACAAGACGAAGAAGAAAGTACACAATTGTTGACCAGGATATCTTCAGCAGTTTCACTTCTACTTCCCTGAACAGTAGTTTTGATACAGATGGCATCGTCGCCTGTTTCTATGATACAATCAGAAATAACTACTTTTTTACATCCGTCAATGTCTAATCCATCAGAATTTACCCCGTTGTTTAGGCTCGACTTTATCTTAATTCTTGCAATACTAACATGGTTACTCCATTGGATGTGGCAACTCCAGTTTGGAGAATCAATAATGCTTATGTCATTTAAGGTAATGTTTTCACTATCTGAAATGTACACTAATGAAACTTTTGGGTTTTTCACCCAAGGCCTATTCATGTCTGCACCAGACTTTCTCGCATTTTCATTAAATCCGGGATAAACATCGTTACCCGATACCAAGGTATAATAAAACTCGGGCGGACCAATGATGGAACCGTTCCCTGTAATGCTTACATTCTTCTGCTTTTTAACTACAATGAGTGCAGGAATAAAAGAATCGCCTGCATCTTCTAAACCTTCTTTATCGTTTTTGTATAAGGAACTATCTGCTATCGCAAAGAGGTTTGCACCATTAGAAAAATGTAAATCGATGTTGCTTCTCAGATAAACAGTTGAGCTATAGAAGTTACCATCGGGAATAAAAACAGTTCCGCCGCCTGCGTTGCTACAAGCATCTATGGCTTTTTGGATGGCAAATTTTGCATTCGACTTTTTATTTGTCGTCGCACCAAAATTTACTATGTTAAAAATGCCATTAACCTGGCTATATGCGCTATTCGCGCATATAACCGAGGTTAGTGAACAAATCAACATCAACCAAAATAACTTAACACAAACCCTAAACATTCGAAGTCATATATTTTTAAAGTTCACCTTCTTTCACGCGTCTGGCAGAAAGTTCGTCGGTAACGGTAAGCATGAAGGGGTCACTTAGTTTATAGAAGAAAATAAAAATTGCCGAGAGCAATGCTCCTACAGCAGGTATAAAACTCAACATTAACCTAATTCCTAATTGAGCCTCTGCGGTTTGCGCCACATTGGCCTCGAAGCCGTAAATGGCCAACATCCATCCTGTTAATGCCCCGCCTAAAGTCCAACCTAGCTTTTGAGACATAGACGAAGAGGAAAAGATAAGTCCCGTCGAACGTCTACCGGTTTTCCACTCAGAATAATCAGCAATGTCTGCATACATAGACCACAATAACGGAAAAATACTTCCTGCGCAAATGCTTATTAAAAATTGGAATACAAATATTAAAGTAACATCATTTTCCCCAAAAACATAGAAAACGCAACTCAATAAAGATGCGATAAGCATCATATAAAAAAATGTGTTCTTTTTACCAATTCTGTCTGATATCGGCTTGGCCAAAACAACGCCTACGATATTTGCTGCTTGACCTAAAACCAGATAAAGCGTGCTGTAATTGATCGCTATTTTGAATAAGGGAATTTCAAAAGCCTCTTGACTTTGAAAATAATATTTAAAATAATAAATAGCAGAACCGTCTCTTAGGGAATTAAAAATTAACGTAGATATGCCCGCCCCTAAAAGGATAAACCAGGGCTTATTCGAAAGCAGGTTTTTTAAATCTTCTTTTAACGAATTTTTTTGGGATTTAGGTGGTCGTACACGCTCTTTTGTCCATTTAAAAGTGAAGTAAAAGAATATCACAGCAATTACTGCATAAATAATCATGGTATGTTGCCATCCTTTTTGAAGATCTACACCATTTGCGGTTTTGCTTAAAGCCGCTACAAGTGGCTCTGCCGTTGCCAAAACCAAAATACTACCTGCAAATGCAAAAATGAATCTAAAAGTAGAGAGCGTTGTTCTATCTTTTATGTTTAAGGTCATTACGCCCATCAACGACGCATAAGGCACATTTATAAGCGAATAAATCATCATCATAAGTGTGTAGGTAACATAGGCATAAATTAATTTACCACTCAAACTTAAATCTGGCGCGGTAAATGTCAACACGCCGATAATTCCAAATGGTATCGCAACCCATAAGAGATAAGGCCTGAATTTTCCCCATCTTGTCTCCGTCCTGTCGGCAAGAATGCCAATAATGGGATCGAGCGCAGTGTCCCAAATCCGGGTTACCAAAAACATAGTACCCACTACGGCAGCAGAAATTCCGAAAATGTCTGTGTAGTAATAGAGCAGATAAACAGAGAACAGTTTCCAAAACATGGAAGAAGCGAAATCGCCGAAACCATAGGCAACTTTCTCTCTGAGTTTTAAATTTTGATCCATTTCTAAGGATTTTGCGTTTAAGTGTTTGTATTATTTATATAAATGCTGCTTTGCTACATCCTTCTCAAACAAGGTCCTGTCTAATTTGTAGAAATCCTTAAAATTATCTTCAGAAACCTGCCCTTTAAACGGAGCGTAGAAATGTTCTTTTTTCTCCTT
Source organism: Pedobacter sp. UYEF25 (assembly GCF_054061655.1). NCBI lineage: Bacteria > Pseudomonadati > Bacteroidota > Sphingobacteriia > Sphingobacteriales > Sphingobacteriaceae > Pedobacter > Pedobacter sp. UYEF25. Next base: position 69,662 of record NZ_JBSSEL010000001.1, read on the forward strand.
TTCCAACCAACCTTGATTTCTCCAAACCATTACATAAGAAATTTTATAATCCTTTAAAGCGTCCCAAAGGGTTGTTGTCCACCAATTTTTTGCAGGAATGGTCTCGAAGCCGGTTTCTGCGAATGTAGGTAACTTATGGTGTTTTTTTGCAACAGCGTCTAAGACGCTTAAGCTATTTCTAATCTGATCCTTAAATTTTGTGGAAGACTCCTGAAGTTCATTTTCGTTAGCCCCAAGTTTTGCAAATTGATAATTATCAAAACTTACTACATCAACATAATCGTCGCCCGGATAGCGTTCCATGTATTCTGCGATATCCTTAAAACTGTTGGTATTGTAAATGTAAATTAAATTATGAACTTGCTTTTTATCCCTTAAATAGTCTATAGTAAATTTCCAGAGTGCTACATAATCTTTAACTGCTGTAGATTTCTTTCCCCACCAAAACCAATCTCCATTCAACTCATGGTAAGGTCTAAACAAAATCGGTACAACCTTGCCATCACTGCCCTTCAAACTGTTTAAGAATGCTGCAACATTATCTAACCATTCTTCGTATCTGACATTGTTTTTTCCGCCAGGCAAAATGGAACTAGTGGCTTCTGTATTGTCCCAAGCTTGTTTTAAAGTGGCAGGATTGTCTACATGCCAACTTATGGTATTTACGCCTCCATTGTCATAAACTTTTTTAACATACGCCCTAATTTTTTCAAAAGGAACGCCATCTAAGTTTTCATCTTTCTTGTGTTCTATCTGGCCAATATCCCATCCAAATACCGCCGGATAATCACCAACTACCTCTTTAACATCACTTCTTCCGTCTTCAAATCTCCACTTGGTGCCATATGCCAAATCGTCCTGATGACCAAACATAATTCCTTTGTCCATCAATTTGAACAAATTTTTATACAAGTTTTTGGTTTCTGTTGTTGCTTTCTTATCCATTAACTCGTGCTGTTGTGCACAAGCGGTTGTGAGCGTCAAATACAGAACAGCCGTAGCTAAAAATCCAATTTTTCTAGTGTTCATTTTTATCGATCTTCTTTGCGTGTAATTTAATTATTTTCCATGTCGAGCTGTCTGAGGTAAAAACGGAATTTAATCCTTGTTCCTCACCGCCCGGATCGCCCATATAGTCATCTCCGTGCTTCCAAAATATTTGTCCAGAAATCGGTCTTGCTAAACCACCAAATGCCCAAAGATTCGTACCGGCGATAATCTTATTTTGGCCGACAATCTCGAATACTTTTTCATAAAATTTGTCCCGATAGGAAGTTGAGGATTTTGGATCGAAAGATCCCTTGTTTCTTGGCAACCCAAATTCTTCTAGAACCAGTGGTTTATTCAATTTTTCCGCAATTAATACATGCTTTTTAACGTAATTATCTGCTTTGCTGATGATGTTGTCAAAATTTTCCGCTATGCTATCCCCTTTAAACCAGCCCCAATTTTTTGGCCACATGTGTATGGTGATGTAGTCTATGTTCTTATCCGCATGGAGTTTCTCGAATTCCTCGGTATTGTTATCCATCGCAATTTCACCCTCGCTTCCCGTCGTAAGTAAGTGGTTGCTATCGATCGATTTAATTAGGGCAGCCGTCTCGCTCATCCATTGCTGAAAAGCCTCCGTAACTTTAGCACGCATAGGTCGCGGTTCATTTATTATTTCCCAAGCCATGATGCTTGGATCATCTATATATTTAACATTGTTAACGGTATTGGTGTGTGCGAGAATGTATTTTATATACTTTTGAAGATCTTCTTTACACGACTCGCAGGTGTAAAATTGGCTGATGTAATCTCTATAAACATCCCAAGAATAACCTTCAGTTTTAGGCAAAGGTTGCTTTCCATGCCCGTTCCATTCTAGATATTCTCCCAACCCACCGCTCCACTCCCATGTATTGGTAAAATGTAGGACAGTTTTCATATCACGTTTAGCGACCTCATTCTGTAAATAATCTAAACCATACAAAACAGAATCTCTAAAAATTCCCTTCTTAGGTTGAAGCGCATCCTCATTTGCTACGCGATATTTGTAATCGCTCACCCCTTCCGCTCCTATCATTACCCTTAGGTTAATTACCCCATTCCTCTTCAAAAAATCAAGCTCTTTCTTAAGTCTAATTTTGCCTTGCTCACCTTTTAGTGCCAATAAAGACCCATACCAGTAATTAGTGCCAACGAAATTGTACGGTTTATCGCCAATATGAAATTGCCCATTTTTAGCAGAGACAAATTTTTCTTGTGCGCTAACGTTTGAATTGAAAAATATTGCAGAGATTAAACCAACAGCAGCTATTTTTAATTTATAGTTTAACATATTTTTTCTATAGTCTTTTTTATTTTATCTTATACATGTCTGGAGCCGTATCTCCAAAGACCATGTTTGGGTTATTTTTAAACTTTACAAAATCTGATTCCGCAGCCTGTCCCTTATATGGTGTGTAAAAATCACCCCCGTTATACCAAACCATTGCAAAAGACAATTCAATCTTCTGCTGAGTCATCGCTTTTAAAAGAACCTCTGTATACCAATCTGTTTTAGTAATGTTGGCTAAACCCGTCTCTGTCATCGCAGCAATTTTGTTGTTCTGCATTGCATAGTCTGACACTATCTTAAGTTTATTTGCTGCAGCTGTTATCCCCGAGGGTTGTTTTAGATCTTCATATTCATCTATGCCCAGCACATCTACATAATCATTTCCGGGATACCTTGCAAGGTATTGCTCTTTGGTAAGAGCGCCCCTATCCGGCGACCAGCAAAACAAAATATTACGAACATTTTTCTCATCTCTTAAATACTTAACGGTGTACTGATAAAGCTGCTTATATTCTTCAGCCGTACAGTGCGATGCGCCCCACCAAAACCAACTGCCGTCCATCTCATGAAATGGTCTAAAGATTATTGGAACAAGTTTTCCGTCTGCGGCTTTTACAGAGTTGAAATAATTTGCTACCCTGTCTAAAGACATTTTAAATACGTCATTATAATTACCACCGGGCAAAATTTGGGAAACCGCTGTCGCCGGTGCGTCTTGATAATAGAAAGCCGCGTTAGAACCCTCCTTAATACCATCTTGTCCAGGGCTTTTACTCAAAACAGGATTCCAATAATGCCAGCTGTATGTGTTTATACCACCTCTTTTATAAGCCTCTACCGAAAGTTGTCTGAGCAGATCTGCCTGCTCATCGAACCAAGGGTTGCGCTGAAATGATGCAATGTCTATTAAGTCTGAGCCGTAAATAGCGGGGAATGCACCTGTAACTTCTTTAATATCAGACATACCAGTAACATATCCTGGACTTTTTCCAGTTTTCGTTGCATCTTGCTGACCGAATAAAATTTTAGTTCTTGCCAAAACTTTCAAATTGTAAAATAAGGCAGCTGTTTCATCTGTAACATTTTTGTCGACTAAAATGGCTTTAATGCCACTTAATGTCGTTGGCAATACTGGAATTGATGATGTTGGAGGAGGAGATGTAGGCGGTGTTACAACTGGCGGTGTTGATGTAGGGTTCTCAGGAGATTTACTACAAGAAAACATAGCTATAGAGGCTATCATACAAATTGAAAAAATCTTATTAAAATTTAACATCGAAACTAGTTTAATCAATTTAATTTATTGGTTGCTGTTCAGTTATCGTTTGGAGAAAATAACTACAAAGATTAATTGAAATTTATTAGCGGTTACAGTGAATCGTAAATGGTATTGAAATAAGGTGTGGAAATACTGAATGATGGTGGATTTGCATTGGTAGACCAAGCCGGAGAAACCATATTCATAGTTCCGCCGTCGCCATTCCAGCACCATCCCAATACTTTAAACCCTTTCGATTTAGCATAAGTTACGATTCCCGACCAGTCTACGCTTCCGTCTGCAGGTTGATCTCCAAACTCACCAATAATGCATGCTCTGCTGGTTGCTAATAAATCATCTACATCCGATTGGTTGACACTACGGCCTTTAACCTGATTGTATCCGTTTTTATAAATATGTGCAGATAAGATGATATTGGTATCGGTAATTTTTACCCCACCCACTCCTGTACCCATAACAGCTTGAGACACTGTTGTCGTTTCTTGCCCATATCCGGGGCAATCGATAATAATATTACCGGAATAAACTGTTCTTACAACAGCAATAGCACTATTATATGCATCGGCATATGCTTTTGGAGTAATTTTGTGGCTTCCCCATTCATTAATTAAATTTATGGTAAAAGCACCGGATGCGGATAGATTTAAGTAATTGGCTTTCCACCAATTTGCTGCAAGCATGACCTCGGTTGCATCATCTGATCCGAGCACTTTATATTTGTGGTAGGTGGCGATAACGCTATATCCATTAGTGATTGCTTCTTGAATCCAATGCTTACCCTGATTAATTTTATCTGGCTCAATTTCTATTCGAACGGTTTTAATTTTGGTGTATTTTTTCATCAAATCCCACCCAAAATTTACAGTTCCGTCATTATAATATGATGGCTGAACGTTTACACCATTGCCAAAATTAAGTTCAACTGGTTTTATTACCGGTGGCACCACAACAGGTTGAATGACAATAGGTGGCATTGTTGTCGGGTTTTCTGAAGTTTTACTACACGAAAAAATACCGATTGAAACTATCGCACAAATTGGAAAGATTCTACTAATATTTAACATAATTATCTTTTATTTCGACTGATTTTTGGTGAAAAAAATCTGAGCCTGATTATCAGGTCCAGATTTTTATCCTGTTTTATTTAAATGAAGCCAATGTCATCGATGTATATAGTGCTTGGCGCAAAGCCGCTAAACTCTTGCAAAATAATTTCTGTTAAGGTTGTTGGACTGCCTAAAGAACTGAGCGGAACAATGTAATCTGTGTATTTTCCCTCTGTTAAAATTAATGTAACACGCTTACCATCCGTATAAGTATCATTCAATGAAATGTTTACCTTCTTTCCATCTGAACCGGGCCCACCAAAAATAGAGAGCTTAATTGCAGTGATACCGGCCGCTGCCACATTGATATCAGGTCCGCTATAACCCGCTCTATACGCGCCGTATCCACCCAAGAAGTCACATTTCAGGGCCAGCGTACCTCGTTTTACATTTACGCCAACTTCAGAAGTGGTAGAGTTATACCCGGTACTAGCCCACGAAGTTGTATAACCATCGCCATACACCAAAGCCTTAAAACCAAATGGAGAAACAGATTTTGCAATTCCACCTGCGGTTTGCACATATATAAAAGCTTGCACAACCCCAGCAGGTACCTTAACTTGAATCTCAGTTGGTGTTGGTGTTCCAATAATTTCAGCTGGAATATCATCAAATCTTACCGCAATTAAGTTATCGAAGAGTGTACCAGTGATGGTAACAATCCCACCGGTTCCCGTTACTACAGGACTGAAACTAGTGATTGAGGCAGCAGGTTGCAGAATTGAAAACGGGGTAGTGGCTTGCCCTTGTGGGGAAATAATTGTCAGCGTATTTACTGTGCCACCAAAGCCAAACTTAACCGGAACTGAAAATTGTAATGTTGTGTTGGAAACAAGCGCTTTATTAAAATAAATAGAAACGCCATTTATTAGTACGGCAGTTACCGAATTTAAGTTGTTGCCTATTATTGCGTATCTATTGCCTATTTTACCGGAAGTAGTTGTCGAATCAAAAGCCACAATGGCTTGAGAATTTTGGCTACCTTGAAAAACTGTGCGTACCCGGGAGATAGTGGGTGCACCATTTTCTTGCTCCTTTTTACAGGAACTTAAGCCGAATACGATCAATGATGAAAGGATACAGCAAAAAAATATTGATTTTAAATTTTTCATGTATTTATAAATTAAAATTTGTACGGTACAGGAGGTTGTAATAGCTTAGGATTAGCTGCCGACTCAGTAATTGGAATTGGAAGTAAAAAATCTGATGCCTTTGGCGTTACTGCCGAGTGATAAATCGTTTTGCGGTCATCGGCGTATGTACCCCTTTCCTGTTGGCTTATAATTTGAGTGGCCAATGGGTGGGAATTGGTCAGTATTCCATTCCATCCGTCTAATCGACAAAGGTCAAACCAGTAATCGTTTTCAATACCAAACTCATGTCTTCTTTCATTCAAAATATCATCTTGTATGATATTCGTAGGCGCAGTTGGATTATAAGTAGCATCAAAGTTAGGATTAGCGACTAAGTGATTGCGATTTATAACTGTTAGATTTTTCAATTTTGCACGTGTTCTGATGGTATTTATGTATGCTAAAGCTTGTGGATCAGAAGAGATTTTATTGTTACCAACAATTGCTTCTGCTGCTATTAGATAAATCTCAGCATAACGCATTAAATAAGTATTATTGGCTGAGTTCTGTGCGCTACCGAGACCCCCGTTATCAGCAGGTGTTCCTACTATATATTTTTTGATAGCTGCATCACCACCCTGCGCATTAACTGTAGCCGGTACTGTGTAACCGCCATTTGCAGCCTGAATTTCAGGATAAAAATCTCCAGCTGTCATTATGGTAGCATGAAATCGAGCATCTCCAGCTTCATATGACTTTGTCAAATCAATTGTTGGGCCCATTACACTGTAGCCATCACCTGTTCCGGTTATTCCATTTATTGCGTTGTTGCCTTGAAAAGGATTTCCATGCCCATACGGACCGCCAGCCCATTGAAGTTGGCAAATGCTCTCTTCGTTATTATTATTTGCAGTTTTAAATAGATCATTATAGCCCTTGCTTGGAATGTCTATGCCATACAATTTAAACTCACCACTACTTATTACTTTTTGTGCGTACTTAAGTGCATTTGGGTAATCTTGCATATACAAATACAACTTCGCTAACATGGCAGAAGCTGATCCACTGGATACGTGACCTTGTGAAATAGCACCTGTTCTAATGGTAGGAGTACAATTTGCTTCTGCAAATTTCATATCATTAATCATGAATGTGTACACGTCTTCGATACGATTACTGTTAATCTGGAAATTTGTTAAAAAATCGCTGCCATTTTCTATAATCGGCACAGCTCCCCAAATCCTAACGATGTGAAAATAAGCGATTGCCCGCATAAAATGAGCTTCTCCCAACGCATTGTTCAATACCGCCGGACTCACTTCTGGGCCTACTCTTGATGGTATTAAATTAATAATGGCATTCGCTTGTTCTACAACTGTCCACAATGATCCCCAACCTGAATTGTTTACCGAATTAATATTGGTAACAGCTCCGTTCAGGTTTCCAAAATCAGTTACATCTGACGAATAACTTCTTCCATTACCAGCGGTCATATCGCAAAGCGCCCAACTTGCTTTACCTATATAGGGGTACCAAACCGAGTTGTATAAATTGAGCGTACTCGCTGCTACCTGGTTATTGGTTTTATAGTAGTTATCAATTGTAATGGCATTTTCAGGAGGTTTAATAAAAACTTCTTTCTTGCAACCTGCTATGGAAAAGAGACCTACAACAGCTACATAAATTATATGTTTTATATTTGCTTTCATTTTTAATTTCTTTATATAATTAGAATTCCGCGTTAATTCCAAATGTTATTATTCTAGGCGATGGATATCTTCCCAAATCTACATTGGTTAAAAATACGTTTTGATTTTGTTGTCCAACTTCTGGATCGAGCCCTTTGTAACCTGTTATAACAAACAGATTTTGTGCACTCGCATACACTTTAAAGCTGCTAAGTTTAATTTTATTAACCCATTTACTTGGAACATTATATCCTAAACGTACGTTTTGAATTCTTAAAAAAGAGGCGCTTTCTAAAAACCGGGTTGACATGTTTAGGTTGGAGTTAACACCACCCTTGGGGGCCGGAATATTAGAATTTGGATTAGTAGGCGTCCAGTAATTGGATGCTTCAGCAAGTTGATTTACATACAATCCATTTAATCCTTCAAGTGAATAATTTAAAAAATTAAGCACTTTACCACCGTAAGAACCATAAACAAATACAGATAAGTCAAAATCTTTATACTTAAAGGTGTTAGTTAAGCCATAGGTAAACTTAGGGTTTGGATCGCCAATAGGACCTAAATCCTTCGAATCAATCACTCCATCACCGTTGGTATCTTCGTACTGTATATCACCTAAAGATGTAGACCCTGCTGTTCCCGGCGTATTGCTAATGGGCTGACCAAACTGTATAGGGGCGGCAGTTAGCTGATCGGCAGTTCTAAATATGTCTTTTACCTTATAACCATAAAACTCGCCAATTGGGCCACCAACTATTGTTTGTGTTACTGGAGTGCTTAAAAAGCCTGAGGTGATATTCTTTGTGATAGAACTGTTGTTATACGTAGAGACTACCTTATTTACATATTGAGAAAATGTTACCGTAGTATTCCAATTAAAATTAGTAGAAATAATATTTCTCGAATTAATGCTGAATTCAATACCCTTGTTACTCACTTCTCCACCATTAACATACGGCGCGCCAATGCCTCCAAGATAGCTCTGATCCGAACCAAGACCAACCAAATACTGTGGTAAAGGCGCTTGGAATAAAAAGTTTTTAGATGTTTTGTTGTACCAGTCGAATGAAGCATCTACCCTGTTAAACAAGGTAAAATCTAAACCTATATCGGTTTGGATGGAAGTTTGCCAAGTAAGCAATGGATTTGGATATTTATCAATGTTAAAACCTGTGCCTAATCCGGTTATGGTTGGATTAAGAGCCGCTCCATACTGATATCCCGGTACGTTTTGATTACCCACTTGACCATACCCAACTCGTAATTTTACATTCGTAGCGATTTTTTTAACACCATCCATAAACGCTTCATTAGAAATAGTCCATCCAATAGCTGCAGCCGGAAAATAGCCAGTTTGTCTTCCAGGTGCAAAATTAGATGATTTATCAGATCTCACCGTTGCAGTTAAGCTGTATCTGTTGTCATAATCATATATTCCACGAATGTAAAACGATTGAAGTGCGTTTGAGGACTTGTACTCTCCGATAGTAGGAATTTTAGCACCGCCTAAATTAAGTGTAGGAACATCATTTGTTAAAAATGTATCTGTACCCGCATTTATACTGTTATAATTCCCTTGATTCAATTCATAACCTAAAGTTCCACTAACTCTATGTTTGGTACCAAAAGTATGGTTGTAAGAAAAATATTCTTTCCAGTTATAACCTAAGCCTTGCTCGGTTCTTCTACTTAACTTTGCTATCGGATTACCATAAACATTAGCCGGATTTATTGGATCTACCACCGTAAATGATGGATTAAATAATGTACTGTTAGAGAAATTATTATAGCCACCAATTTCTGATCTCAACGTTAAATCTTTGTAGATTTTTATATCACTGTAAAAATTCGCATTAACGCTGTTACGAGTCAAGGCATTTGTTGTTAATAATGCCAACGCAACCGGACTAATCAGTGCACCACTTCCGTACGAAGCCGGAGCAACTGTATAACTTCCATCTGCGTTGCTGGCTGCTTGATCCGGAGCGTTTAATAATGCGGAGTAAACAATACCGCCATTGTCGCTTGCTCCTTGATTCTCATCAGTACGGTTTAAAGTCATACTTGCGCCTAGTTTGAACCAATCGCTTAATTTTCCTTCTACATTAGTACGAAAAGAGTAACGCTTAAAGTTTGAACCTATAATGGTACCATCTTGTTTAAGGAAACCACCAGATATATAATAGTTCATATTTTCATTACCACCAGTCATAGAGAGGTTGTTATTAATCATTGGTGCAGACCTGAACACTGCTTTTTGCCAGTTTTCTCCATCACCGAGCAAAGTCGGATCTGCAAATTCACCTCTGCGACCTACTCCGGTCACATCTGCCAAAACATTTTCGATATTGGCATACTGCCGAAGATTACTCATTTTGAGAAATTTTCCTTGCTGCTGAATCCCATAATACCCATCATAGTTTAAATGCGCACCACCATTTTTACCTTTTTTGGTGGTGATAATGATAACCCCATTTGAACCACGGCTACCATATATAGCTGTTGCAGATGCATCTTTTAAAACATCAATAGTTAAAATGTCATTAGGGTTAAGATAACTCAAAGGACTTACGGCATTCTCTCCATTGTTTTGATTTTGCCCGGTATAGGCAGCGCCGTCAATATAAACTCCATCAACTACATAAAGAGGTTCATTAGAACCAGAAAGAGAAGTGATTCCCCGAATATGTACTGAGGCGGCACTACCTGGCGCGCCTGTACCATTGGTAACCGTAACACCCGCAGCCTTACCCTGAATCAATTGGTCGACACTTGTTTGTGGAATATTTTCAATATCCTTCGCTGTTACCGACGAGATTGAACCATTTACGTCCTCACGTTTCTGTGAGCCATACCCAATTACGACAACATCGTTTAAACCGTTGTTGGATAAATTAAGCTTAGCCGTTACAAAACTTTTATTTGTGATACTTACCTCTACGGGCTTCATGCCCGTAAAACTTACGACAAGTGTTATGGTTGCACTAGGAACAGAAAAAGTAAATTGCCCGTCCTGGTTAGAGATAGTTGCGATGTTTGTTCCTTTGGCTTTTATGGAAGCACCAGGTAAAGCCGAATTAGTCTCATCAACAACTTTACCGCTGATAACACGTGTTTGCGCCATTACATTTAGCCCGAAAAAGAAAATCATTAGAACACCGAAAACTACCGAAAAGTAGAATGTTTTCATATTTGACATATTTGGTTATTTAATAAAACAAACATATCGCTAAAACTGGCTTTATTTTAATACTTTTATACCAAATTACACTCAAATATAACCATCTTGTCAGTCAATTAATTTCTGAGACACCTTTTAGCCGTTTTTGGTGTAATACTATTATAACATAAGTTACTGATTTTGTTATAAAAATAATGGATAAACTAATTATAAAATGAACAATATCACAAAAGAAATTACTCCGCTTACCCCAAGCGACTGTTTTACTCTTTTTTCAAGAAAGAAAAAGGGCTTCGACTTTCCATTACATTATCATGAGGAGTATGAGTTAAATCTTATATTAAATGCCAAAGGTGCGAAAAGAATTGTGGGAGATCACATCGAAGAAATAGACTCGCTAGAATTGGTATTAGTGGGGCCAAATCTGTGCCATGCCTGGTTTACCCACTTATGCGAAACCGAAGACATTACAGAAATAACCATACAATTCCATCAAGATTTATTTGATGATGCACTCCTTAAAAAAAATCAGCTCAGCTTTATACGCAACATGTTTATTCAGGCTCAGAAAGGAATTCTGTTTTCTCAAGAAACCATAAATAGCGTAAAAAATCGGATAAAAGCACTGGCCAAAAAGCAAGGTTTTGATTCTGTGTTAGAGTTACTCTCGATCTTGCACGATTTGTCTATTTCTAGAAATATGCGCACTTTATCTGATGCTGGTTTTAACAACGACCAGTTTAATTATAGCAGTCGCCGCATTGAAAAAGCGTTTGCCTATCTAAACGATAATTATAGTAAACAGGTGACTTTGATGGAAGTTGCAAAATTAGTAGGAATGCCAGAAGCCTCTTTCAGCAGATTTATTAAAAAGCGTACAGGAAATTCATTTATAGACAGTCTAAATGAAATTAGATTGGGGCACGCAAGTCGACTGCTGATTGATACTACGGCAACCGTTGCAGAAATCGCCTACAATTGCGGATTTAATAACATCTCGAATTTTAATAGGATTTTTAAAAAGAAAAAGGCTTGTACGCCAAAAGATTTCAGGCTTAGTTTTTCCGGGACTCGAATTTTCATCTAATTAAATGGCTTACAACAACTAGCTATCTAGCAAATTAACTTTATAAGGTAATCACCTTCCAAATTACACAATTGATTTTGTGCCGTTCCATTTGTTCGATTTATACTGACTTTTAAGTAAAAAAGCGAAATTTCATCTCAATAAAGCTGCGAATTAAAATTAATTTGTAAATTTAACTACTTGTTTAAAAGAGCATTACAGACTTTTTAGACTTGAGCTTCAGCTTATTTTTTTGTCTGGTAATTTGCATTGTCATTTTGATAATTGTATAAGCAAATAGGGATTTGAATTTTATCCACTGATTTAAAAATACAGCTTATTTGCACGATAGAAAGAATTAAGGATACCACAAAAATGAATTGAAAGGAAGTACAGAAAACCTTGTAAAAGCGAAATCTTATGAAAGTCGTTAACACCTCATTTTATTTTGATTTTTTAAAACAATCTCAAAATAGACACCTAATCGAATCACTTAAAGTACCAGAACTTCTAACACAGTTTGGCCGCGAATCTTATAACTATAGTATATTTGGCTCTGTATTTTATCTTACGAATTTTGTTGAGAATGCAAATTTCTTCAGCAACCAAAATGCAAATAGGTTTTTAGGCTACTGTCTTGAAGACTTACTCAAAACGGATGGTTCCTTTTTAAATGAACTTAGACACACAGAAGATCTTCAGGTGTTCAACGAACAGATTTTTCCAGACCAAATGGCTTTTCTTGAAAGGCACAAAGACGAAACAAACGTAGAATATTCGTTCACTACAAACTTTCGGATTAAAAATTCTAGTAATGATTGGTCTTATGTCGTGCAGAGAACCGTTTATATTTTTAGCAGATTCTATAGAATGCCCATAGCTTCGCTTAATTGGATTACAGATGTAACCAATTTTAAAAACGATGCTAAAATTAACCACTTAATTGAATCATTCGATGGTATAAATGAAAGAATAGTGGTAGAGCTGAAGTGCTATTTTCTAAAAAAAACTCAAGAGATTCTTAGCAAACGCGAAGTCGATGTGCTAAAATTGGCAAGTATTGGGATGGCAAGTAGAGAAATTGCCAATCAGCTAAATATCAGTATACATACAATCAACAACCATCGAAGGAATATGTTGGAGCGTTGTAATTGTAAAAATATTTTGCAACTGGTTGATATAGCCGTTAAAAGCGGCGTATTATAGTTCCTGTTTGTTTACAGAAGAGAGTTGATAAGACTTCATTTTAAGGGCACAAGCATGGTCATAGGGACAACAAATTATCAAGTGAATGTGCGATTCTAGTTTTCAATCCTGATAAACTAACAGCTAATAAAGCGCTTACTTCCTCTTTTTCTTAGCAATAAGCAATTGTGTTACCAGGTGTCTCTTGGCGATTCTGGCGCAGTTACCGTACCAGTTGGGCCTGCCCAATTAATTTGCTCATCCCAATTCCACCACATATATTGAGGTTCCATTCCGCAGAAACTAAATGCAGGGTGACTTGCAAACTTCCCAAAGGATGCTTTATCCATCGTATTGTACATCCATACTTGAATCGTTGCTGTCTGTGCTGCGCAGTCGATGGCATCTACCGTCACATATAGCCCAAAAGATCCTATAGAACAGGTATAGAGTCCAAAGCTTTGAATCGCTGGACCCGGAATCATAGTACCTACATACAATATAAAAGCGCTTTTACAAGTTTCGGGATCTGTACCGGGCGGACTGGAAACCCATTTAGGAAAAGAATTTGGATCCGTCACTGGTGGTTTTGTCATTCCAGGCCGCCAGCTGGTATCTGTCCTATGAGTTGCCGCCCAATTGGCGCAATTTGATGTTATATCTGCTTTTATTGAAATCAAACCATCTATTACAGGTTGCCAAGACCTAACGATGTTGGTATAATTATCACTTTCTGGCATATTCCAGAGTGTAGGATCTGAGAATGGCGAAAAAAACTCATTTAGTACTGAGCCAACTGTGGTACGCTGAATTGATTCTTTTTTTTGGATAGGGGATGATCCTCCTTGTTGAAGGGTGTGCGTGAGCTCATGAGCAAGCAAGAATTTTCCATCCTTTGTTTCTGGTCGATATTGCCCTTGGTTAAAATAAATGTCGTTGCCAACAGTAAAGGCGTGTGCATTAAGCGTTTGACTTAACTGAACTGCATTTGCATCGGTGTGGATATTTACGCCAGAGAAATCGCTTCCGAAACGTTCCGACATGAACGATCTAGTCTGATTGTCCATTGTCGAGCCTCCGCCTCGAGAAGACTGAATCGATTGGGATACGTCATCGCTAGTTTGCGATAGAGATCCTCCAGATTTTGTTTGGATAAATGGCGTGATGGCATTCAATAAAGGTTTTCGCTGAGCTTGCTCCTCTTCTTCGCAATGTGCGCATTTTCGTTGAAGAAAATTTAAGGCGGGGCTTTTAGAAGAATCGATTAGCTTTGGTTGCAAAAATGGAAGCGGTCGCCAATTCCGAAAACCTGCATCAAAATCGAAAATCGGAATGGACGCAACAAAAGACGAGGTGTTCAAATCCCTATCTGTAATTTCCCACCAAGTTGGGTTATCTGCTTTTAATTGAGCATCAATAAAAAATGGCGCAGTCAGGTTTGCAGCCTTTGCAGATAAATCGCCATCAAAACCTAAGCGATTAAAAAAAATTTTATTAAAATTCCAAACTTCAAGCGCCGAGTCGCTGTCCCAAAGATGCAGCACATTTCTTTTAAAAAACGGCTGCCTCATACTTAAAAAATTAGGGGCGGTGAGCTGAAGACTGAGCTCTTTGGCATTAAAAGTTTTATCGGCTTGTTGGCTTAAAGATTCTTGAGCAGTTGGCGTTTTAGTGGACTCATCTCTCTGAACTTGAGATCCGCCTTGGCTGTAGGGTTGCTGTGAGAGCGACCGTTCGAACATGCCCACAACCCGTTCCGCCGTGTCATCCGCTTCTTTTTCTAGCGGATCGTCCGGCGAACCAACTGTTAACTTGGCTTGAAAATATACCTGATTCCAAGTTTTAGCCGGTGCGATTTCGCTTTCTTGCGCCTGTTTTATGGGTAGAGGAACTTGAGCAGGCAAAATGGGTTGGGGTGTTACAATTCTATTCACAACAGACGAAATTTAGATGATGAGGACGCTCGTAACGAACACAAACCAGCAAGGCTTTTTCCTATCTTTAATGAAAGTAAGAGCGCCGTAAACACATCAGTAGAATTTTAATATTGATTAAAAATCTTCCTAGTTATGAGGTGAGGCTATAGCTTTCTGAATTCGTTGACCTCACCGCATGATTTCCCTTTAAATTCTGTGGGTCGAGCATCCACTTTTCTGTCAGGTAATTCATTAGACCATATAGAAAAAAATCACTGTCATTTTAACAATTAATTTGTTTCGACAATGCTCTGTGCGAAAAGACTTGCCTTTCCGGTTTGTCTTTCTAATTCATTGCAACTTAAATTTCCGTCTTTATTGCCGACTTAATTTGAGCGCTTCTTTTAGACGTTCAATTTCCAAATCTCTGTCAGAAAAAGTGTCGTGATATTTAACAGAAATACCGCTTATCTTACCAATATAAAAAGCTGCAGCATCCTTTACTCTATATTTTAAATTATTACCGATCGTAGCTTCTTGACTACCCTCATAAAAAAACATTTGTGAATTCGTTAATAGGTCTATCAAATAAGGGATTGCTTTTCTCCTAGTTACCATCAAATGACTTCCTAAAATTCCAAAATCAGTAATTTTATTTTGCTCAGAAAAATACATAAATCCCCACAAATTGCCTGCTAGACGATAATTTTTAGCATTATCTCCGGTGATGAACAATGCTTTTGAATAAATGTAAGCAAGTGTATCTTCTAATGCTTTTGGTGGATAGTCTTTTTGTTTTGCAAATAATACCTCTGAAGCCAATAAACGCGCGTAATCATCACAGTCATTTTTAGAAACAATTTCTAATAGACTATAACTATTTCTGCCATCATCCCAAAGAGAATCAACTAAACTATGATCCCCAGACTGAAAAAGTTTGCTATAACTGGCATCAATAAATTGATCAGCAAGGTGGTTCATTTTGGTCATACCAGATCAGATTAATTAATTTAATGTAAACATAATGTTTAATTGATTTCATTTTAAGCACTTTCATTACGTAGCGAAATTAAATCTGACAAAGTTATCTTCATGACTGTACCAGTAAGCATACCATCAACAATCTTGATTTGAGCCAGTCTTTCGCCACTAGCAGCGGTAGCTCCACCAAAGATAATTTGAACTCTTGTTCCTGGAGGAATAGACCTTACAACTCTTGACATTGTTTGGATCGGAGCTTCTTCCGCCTCACTAATCGCTGAAGTGGTTACCTTTACATCCACAATTGGCAAATCAACGGTATCCGCACCTGTAGAGTCTTTTGCCGTATTCCAAATACCGGCAGCGGTCATAAAAGTTTTTGAGGGAACCCCTTGCGATATTGGAGAAAGTGGTACAAGTGTGTGAACTCCTGCAGCATCTGTTCGCCAACCCCACTGTACGGAACCATAGTAAGTACCAACCTGAACACCTTTTGTCGCAAGCGCTGTTGTCTCAAAAATTTGTGACGAATTTTTTGAAGAACCTGCTATGCGAGGACTGTCGATCAAAGTGGCAGCTTTTGCAGGAGGCGTAAGTGAACTGTTATTCCAACCAAGTTGGCCCCAACCTGCACTTGTACTTGCATCGCTTAAGGAAAGACTTGGCTGGGTTTTTACAGCATAAATGGGATTGTTGTAGGCATCTGCTCTGTCAACCATTGTACCTTTTTCACTTCCAGTAGTGATAGCTCTTTTTTCCCGGTTCGGGTTTCCATCAATAAATGGATGTGTTCCTGCTACAGTTGATTGAGCGGTTTGTGTCAGCCCGATTAACTCAGCATCTACTTTTGCATTAGGGGTAAATTTCAATGTAATATCAGCTCCTCTTACGCCTACAGCCGCAGGATACGCTGTGCCATTCGCTTCATCCTGTTTTAAAACATAAGGGCTTGCATCCCACTCTCCTCCCCAAGTATTAATAGTACGTTGTATTCTTCTCGCTGCCAAACCGACACTTCCGCCCTGCTGCACAGTATGCGTCAACTCGTGAGCTAATAAACGTTTGCCATCATCAGAATTAGGACTGTATTTTCCTTCATTAAAATAAATATCATTCCCTACTGTAAATGCCTTTGCGTTTAAGTCAAGATTCATTTGCACGGCTTCATTATCTGTATGTATTTTCACATTACTAAAATCGTTACCAAATCTGCTTTGCATAAAAGATTGGGTATGGCTATCCATAAAATCACCCGTTCCTTTAGCTGCATTTATGCGATTGCTGACTGAATCCGACGCAACGAAACCTCCCTGACCTGTGGTGCTAGGAATAAAAGACGCAAGGAATTTGCGCTGCACTTTATTTTCATGCTCCTCACAACTTGCGCACTTGCGCTGCGCAAATAAAATATCAGGCATCCGCATCACTTTATCTGCCATGGCATCTGCTTCATGTTCCATAGGATCGTTGGGCGAACCAACAGTTAATTTAGCTTGAAGAAACACATTCTCTCGTTCAGATACAGTGTTAGAGGCACCAATTCCCCAATGTTGTTTTTGCTCAACACTTCTCATCGCTGCCGTTTTAGTAGACATATCTATTCTCGCTTCCATAAGCTAATGATTAAATAAGTTCAATCTTATCATTAATTGCCCTCAGATGCGGATCTCCCCGCCCGGAAAGAGCTAATTTTTTTGTTTGCAAGCGATATGTTCAACTCTACAGCTGTACTTTTGACTGGTAAGACTTTGGCTTTTTCTTGGATAAGCTTTAATTTCTCCAATGCCGCGGTATCTGTAGGCTGCGCTGAAACGACTTGAATTTGTTTCTTAAGCGCCGTAGACACTAAAATGCTTTTTTTTAACTCAGCAATCTTCGAGGAATTTTGTGTTTCTGGTGGCAATGATATAATGGTCTGTTCTGCTTGCTTGTTGTTACCTATGGCATATTGGGCGTTCGCAATATCCGCCACAACCTCTGGGTTTTTTACCCCTTTATCTTTTAGGGCGTCGATGGTATTTTCTATTGCTTGTTTGTTCTCTGGACTTGGGTTTTTCGCATAGGCCTCCGTTTTGGTTTCGATGCTGGCACCAAGACTTTCTACATTAAATTTCTGTATCGACGGCCAAACAAGCAAAATTGCAGCAATCCCAAAAAAAAGTGCAATTGGTTTAATGCTCCTTCGTTGTGCAACCAATATACATAAGATAATCAGTGCTACAATAAACAGTAAACTTCCGCAAAAAAGGGAAATAACTTCGTAAAGTTTTAATCCGTCGAATAATTTTTCAAATACTGTCAATTTATTTTTCTTAATAATGAATCGTTAAATATTTTTCTACTTTACTCTTGCATATCCCAGCAACTTGTCCATTCGGGTCTTCACATAGCTAAACCCTGCAACATTTGCCGCCTTGTTTCCTTCTATAGTGTATAAAAAACCGTCCTGCACGTGGTGTACTATACCAATATGCCCATGATAAGAGGGTAAGGAAACCCGCCACCATGCTACCAAATCACCGGGTTCAGGTGTCAATCCGTCTGTTGTACCGGAAAATGTTTCCCCCTTCTTTTTCAATTGATCGAAGACATTTCTAGCGCCTGCTGTATAGTTAAATCCCATTGCATTTTTATTGCCACCTGCAGATTCAAAGAAACACCAGCTTACAAAAGCGGCGCACCAAGAATTCCCTTCGGCAACTCCCGAAGGAGCAAAGTATTTTCTCACAAACGGACCTCTATTATTCCCACCAATTTCGCCAGCACCCGCAATTAATTCATTTATTGCGGCTTGCAGTGCACCTCTGCCTAAAGCGCTTCCACCCATCGAGGTTGGAGGCATCGTTTTATAATCTATTACGCCACTAGATACGGTAACACGCGGATTTTTTAAAGCCCACCAAGTAATGTCGCCCACAGCCCCATCTACTTTTAGGGGTATTCCATGCTTATCTAGATGGCTCGCTTGAAAAGCGCGAACTGCATTGTAGGTTTCTGTGCCAAACGATGAATCGACCGTGATGTTGTAATCTAATTCGCGAAGAGTTTCTTGTAATTCTTTAACTGAGGCGCCATTGGCACCTTTTTTTAATGGTTCCATAATTTAAAAAAAGTTGAAGTTTAGAATGAATTTGCGATTGTAGTTAAGAAGTTTTACGCTTGGAGTACTGCGCAAACCAAAAGCAGGTTAGAAGCGGTTTCGATTTAGCGATAGATAAGCTTTAATAGAGAAATTGTGGAATGTTTGTACCCCGAAGTGTCCCTTTAAAAAATTAAACCGTTTTCCCTTCTTTCCTAAATTCCTTTTTAATCCCTTCCAGAATGTCTTTTTCCCGAATAATATTTTCTTTGCGATGAAGCGCCATGAGCGATGCATACTGCACCACGTTCAAAATAGACCCGCCAGCGAGTTCGTATCTATTAGCCAATTGGTCCAGATCGAAACCATGTTCTAGTGCGGTGTGTTTACTAAAAGTATTTCGCCAAAGCAGCGATCGCTCCTTCCCCTTGGGCACTGGAAAATGAACAATAGATTGCAAACGCCTTCCAAATGCTTCGTCGACGTTGTTTCGCATATTTGAGCTCAGAATTACCAAACCATTATAATCTTCTAAACGCTGCAACAGATAGGCGATCTCTTGATTGGCATACTTATCGTGTGCGTCTGAAATTGAAGTCCTCTTGCCAAATAATGCGTCGGCTTCGTCAAAAAATAGGATCCAATTTTTGTGTTCGGCTTTTGAAAACACCTTTTCTAGGTTTTTTTCAGTTTCACCGATGTACTTTGAGATGACCATAGATAGATCTACTCTATAAACATCTAAACCAGCTAATTTGCCAAAGAGCGCTGCAGTGAAGGTTTTACCAGTTCCCGGTGGACCGTGAAACAACACCTTATAACCTGGTTTCAACGTTTTTTTCATTCCCCATGTTTCCATAAGCGTGTGTCTATGTTCCAGCCAAATTTTTATTTCGTTTAGCTGTTGCATCGTGTGGCGGTCCAACACCAAATTGTCCCAAGCAAGTGGAGTTTCTATCCGCTTTGCCGGAAAACCCATACTAAAACTGGGCTTTCGCACATTTCCACCAGTAAATAAGTCTATGTATTCTTCGTTAATTAGCAACTGACCACTTAAAAATGGTTCGTTTACGGGGGCTTGGGCCAACCATAAAATTTGATGTTTTTTAAACAAATGATCGGTTTCAAAAAGCTGCATTGTTTTAAATCGCTTTCCCAAATCTGTCCCAGCCAATAAAAATGCCGCAGTTTCTCCTGTTGGTAAAAATCCACTGAAAGCAGTGCCCTTCAATCCACCAAAAACGGTAAACCCGACGCTATTTGTTGCTGGCTTCGTTAAAAACACATCTAACTTTTGTGGAAATACATGTGGAAGAAGCGCAAGCATCATCAACAATCGCTCAGAAAAGGATAGCCTATAAAACATGATAAATTCAGAGAAAACCGAATCGCCATTTAGCGCTGGTGGCGTAATTTCCGTTATATCCTTAAAATCAGTAGATTCATTTAAAAATAAGCTTAATCTGATTTGAACCACTTGATCAAACCAAGCGATTTCTTCAACCAAATCTTTTGCATTTGATAAATACGGATGATGCTCTAAAACTTCTACAGCTACCATTCTACGTGTATTATTTCTTCAAGCCAAGGCAATTTAATTGTGCCAATACTCCAAGGCAACTTGTCTAACAATACATCAACAGCACCCCGTTCAACTTGTACAAACCAAGCGCTGTCTTTTTGAGAAATTTTACCTTCTCGCATAAAAAACGTTTGCTGTAACGCTTCTACGCTCGATCCTTTTAGCGCAGTCCAATGATTAACGACCGTAGCTAAAAGATTTCTTGATTCATCCCGTTCTTTTCTACTCGGCTTTATCCTGTTTGGCAAAAACGCCTCGGGATGTAGGCCAACCAAAATTTTGTTAAAAGGCATTTCCCATTCTTGGTAATTTTTGCTTCCGCATTGTAGGTAATACAATAAAACTGCAGCGCGTTGCTGTTTTCTTACCGACACAAATTCCATGTTCCGGTTTATCAATCTCAGCGCTGAAAAAAAGGTGCTCAAAAATGGATGTAGAAGCACAAGGCCAGCATTTCCAATATATAAACTTTCAATTTTTTTATCGGACTTTGCTAATTTGTTTTGAATGGATTTAGATTCTTCTCTATTTGCTTGCGTTAACAGCACTGAATAGTCACCTTTAAATCCTGCTTTTGTCATTCTTTTTTTCAACACATCTAAAGACATATGAGTAGTATTCTGCATTGAGACTAAGAAATGCTCAAAAAAATCGGTATCCGTATTCGCTGCGAAACTGAAGGCAAATAGTTTTTGAGAAAATGATTTTTCCGATGTACCAAACACCTCGATTAGTTGATTTCGCCGCTCTTGTATAGCATCGATATTTGATTGAATTTCTGCTTTCACCTGACCGATGAGGTTGATCAGTCCAAGGAGATCTTGTGCAGACATACCTTCTGTAAATCTGCTTATTGCTTGGCTGGCAAAAAAAGAAGATAGCTCCTTTATTTTCTTTAATAACTGAACAACAAAATCCTTCCGTTCCTCTTCTTCCAAAGCCAAAAAGCATTTTGAAAAAATATCTTTACTTGGATTTCTATACCACCACGGATACCGACCAAATTCCACTAAGTAAAATAACGCCGCTATCTGCTGGCTTTTTTTTGTGCCATAACTTATTGGCGATTCATTGCTTGTCGATAGATGGCCAAAAAGATCGTTGAACTGACTTTTTACGTCAGATGGGTTTTCACATCCTTGATTTGGACGCTCATTGATTTGCTTCGCCAGGTTGATGTTGATCTTCTCTTCTACAAGAATTAAAAACTGTTTCTTTAATTCTTCTGCGGTTAATGTCCCTAAATCAACCCGAATTGAGGATAAGTTTAGGTAGATCTCAGGTTGATTCGTCTTCGAAAAGATACGCTCATATACGGTAGGCAAATCATTAGCTATAATTTCCTTCAGCCAATGGTTGCAATCAAACGCAACTTTTTCAGTATTGCAATGCAACTTAATTTTTTGGTGTCTGATAACAATATCATCATCCACGCCCTAGCGATTAAACTTTAATCCCCTAACCACCACATTGGCCTTGTCTAGTGTTTTAGCAGCAGTTAATTTTACGCTCGCATCGCTTATCAAACCAAAACCAGCTTGAACTTGAGATAAAGCAGCTCCTACTTCCAGAGAATTAGCCGCATCGTTTGCAATCTCTGGTTTAGAGAGCGCATCGACTACCACTCCCGCATTTTTTAAGTATTCTTGTTCCGCATTTACTCTTTCGGGGGTGCCTACTGCAACCAATTGTAATTTATCTTGAGCGTCCTTCAAAGCGCTCATCTGGTCTAAAATACCCAAACCTTTTACACCCGGAACCGTAATTTTACTAGGCACGAGTACTTTAGAAAACAAATCGGAATTGTCATTTAAACGCGTATTGAATCCATCTAATTTACTATTTACAACTTTAAGCCCATCATCAATTCCCTGGGCAACTTTCACGTTTATCTTGCTGTCTAAATCGGTATCCTTTATATAAGAGACGAGCTTAGAGTCGAATTTTGTCAGATAAGTCGGAATAGGCTCAAAAACACGATCAATAGGAAATAGCGGGATTTTTGGGGTATTTGGCGGTAACGGAAAAGGTAGGGGCGTATATATTGGCGGATTAACTATAACATCTTTGTCTATACTGGCGTATGGAAGCATGAAGTCGGCAACAACTTTTTTGTCGTCGGCAGTGTAAACTAAAACAAAGGTTCCACCACGCAAAACACCACCAGCATGCTCTAAACCAGGGTTTTCCTTCATAAAATTGCCCAACATCAACCCTGTTTTCTTTTTGATGATGGTATCTTGGTAGATGCCGGAAATTACGTCGGTTTTCCTTAGTAAATCTGAATTCAAAATAAAATCATGTGGAATTGCTGTATTCGAAAAAGTAAATTGTTTGGTTTGGGCTTTTACATTGCTCGCCGCCGTCATGATATTTGTTACCGCAGAGCGATATTTTCCATAATCAAATTTGGCATCGCCAATATCTACCGCGTTGTCGTACACGTTTTGCCGAGCAGTCTTAAATTCTGATGCCGGAATGTTGGTTGTTGTGGCATCAGTAACTTTTACCAAGTCGTCATTGACCGAATCGGCATCATCCATCCTATCGAAAAAAGTACTTTTGATAGATTTCTCATACATATACAAGTGCGGAAAAAACCATGGTCTTGGTGGGATGGTTTCTATTTTCTTTTCTACCTGGACAGAAATGATGTTAATTGGTAAATTATTGTCTAGAATAATTTTATTCAAAGCTGCCTCAACATCAGACAATATAAATCCTATATGTCCCTCTACCCTGAAAAAGTTATATTTTAAAATGTTATAATTAAAAGGCGTAAGCACCGAACCATCCTTAGTATAGGCAAACGCATTGTAAGAAAGCAGTTGGTTCTCTTTTCGACGTTTGTTCGCCTCAAAATTCCAATAAAGGTTTACCGGAAAGTTGGCGTCAAAAGCATAGTAAAAGGGGATACTCCGCTGACCCAAAGGGGCATCTTCAAAAAGACTTGGTGTTATTTTTAAACCTACGCTAACATTTCGCAGATTATCGGAGGTAGGCACTTTGAAATTTGTAACCATACAATGAATGCGCATAAAATTAAATCTCGTCACTTTATCTGCATCATTGTTGTTATTCAAAATAGGCGATTCGTAAAAATGATGCCGATATTCTAAAGCAACATCAACTTTAGTAAACCTCTGTGTCAATAGCTTAAAATTAAATCGCAGCGTGCTCATTTTAAGAAAACTGGCATTTAATAAACTTTTTGTTGGAGCAACATCTGTTAATGGAACGGCTAACGTGGGCGAAATATTGATACCGTTAGGACTTACAAGAATCGGACGCGTCAATTTTGCTTCTCTTACTGAACCCAATAAAACGTGCTTTGGGAAAAGGTCTACCTCAGGATCGGCAAGCATATCATCTACAAACAAGCTCTCCTTTAACTCATTATAGGCATAACCCAAATCTCTCACATAATCAAATAAATACTGACTATAAAAACCGTTATCCACATCGAATTGAGCCTTAAACAAATTTACCCATGCAGCGGTTGGATCGCCATTTGGAAAATCTTGGTCCACAATAGGCTTACATACTTGATAGGCTTTGTTCAGTTTTGTTTCTAGATCAGCCCTTATTGATAGCGCATTGTGGAAAGAACCATTGAGTTCTGCATACGTATCTAAATCTGTATTGACCAATACACGTGGGATGTTCAAATCTTCGATGGAGAAATAGTCTGTATTTGATTTTGGTAGGCTTTGAGGCAAAGCACCAATGTTGTTTTTGTGTATAAGCAATACTTTCAATTCTTTCATTGCAGTAACACCCTTATTGTCACAATCCTCCCCAGTGCATAAATCGGGATCGTTATTGTACGATTCCAAATATAAAATTCCGATGTAATCTTGCAATAAAGTACCGGTATTTGTTTCTAATGAGGCAAGATCTTTTCCAATAGGCGCGCCCACTTGCCTACTATCAATAAGCTGAAACATAGGTAGGATCTGCTCACTATCATTTAAAAAATAAGGATATTTTGCGTTCAAATCTTCAAACACCTCGAACTGATCAAATTCTTGGTCGTTATCAAAAACAAGCAAATCGCCATCTGTTGTAATGGCCGTGCCGCTAGAAAGTACCAAATGGCTGTTGTCTACCATCCCAATTTCCAGCCCATAAACAATACCAACTCCAATTGCTTTGGTCCGCGTCAATTTTGTTTGCACATCAAGGTAGTTAAACAAATCGTTCAGCTGATCTGCCGTTAGTACCTGGTCGTTTTCGAAAATAGTAAAACGCGTGTTGTCTTTACTAATTTGGTTAAGCACGTTTCCCATAATGGTTATGTTTTTAGAGTTCCCAGTGCATTTTGATTGAGCATAAACAGTGTTCGTTCTTCGTTACTGCTGCAATCCTCTAGCTTTGCTACTGGATAAATTGATTTTAAGGAGGTTAAAATAGTTACAAACTCGAGCAATCTCGTGTTGCCCTCGTCTGCTACTTTCACAGACTTTACATCGAGCCAGTGTTTATAAGCATTTTGAAAGTTGATAAGTTGTTCGTTTCCAACCCAACATATCTTTACAAAAGTGTGTGCAGGAGCCTCCATTCTGATGGTGCGCTCCGCATATTGTCTAAATGCAATATTTAAAAAACGAGGTGCGTAGGCTGGCAGAACGACGCTGATTCTAAATGAATATGGATCAGTATCCATACAATTTCTACAACCATCGTCCACACATATAGGCAAAAACCCTTCTACAGAACCTTCTCCAGCTTCTGAACCACTGGTAGCCATTGTTATGGTTTGTGGAGGTAAAAGCAACATATGTTCAACCAAAAATAAGCCTTCCTCTGCCCTCTTCTTGGTTACGAGCTCAATTAATTTCTGCTGATCTAAGCTTGCGTGCGCCATAGTGGAGTAAAGTTGAGCGCTGCTGCCGGTTAGGTTATCCCCGTTGCGCACCTGGAAAGAAAAAGTACCATCTCCATTCGCCACAACATAAAAGTTTTCTGTTTGATAGAGGAGACTGAGGGTTTTATCCAGGGCAAAACCAGCTGCTTCTTGGCTTGGAAATTTCTCAGTTCCCTGCAGCAAAATCATGCCACTTCTATACTCTTTGATGGTATACCAATACTGAGGATTTCCAGAAGAATTTAAATCTTGAAGAATTTCGGTTTGGAGATTTACCAAATCTCGTCTATTCAAATTTTCGATTCCCAGCAAAGCCTCAAGTCTTTTTTCGAGGCCACTCACATTGCCGGTGTCCCAGGTTTCGTCTTTTTGGCCATAATTGTAAGCGCAAAATCTATTTGAACTGTACTGTGGATAGTTTTTTAGGAAATTGGCTTTATCGAAGACAATCTCCTCCGGACTTACCGCAGAAGGAATAATCACCTCTTTTGGATTGGAGGTAAAACCAGAATAAAGCACATTCACATATTCCGAAAACGACTCAGAAAACCGAGCCAGCAAATGGTCTAAAAACAGGTTGCGGCGTCTGTAAAAAGTCGCGCGGTCTTCTACGGCAATGCTTACTTTTTCATCAATGCTTGCAGAATCTAGAAAGATGTCTTTAGCGCCAACAAAACTTTCAACCGCACTTGCAAAATAGGTATTGTGCTGTACATCTGTAGAAAAGAGATTGCCCAGATTTGCAAGTTGCGAGAAAGAATTCTGTAAATGCTGATCGAAAAAATACAAGTAAGCCTGTAACTGTTTCGCCTGGGCAACTCTCTCGGCAGATGCATTTTGCGGCAAACCCCAATGGCTCACACCATAATTTTTTGGAAAATGATTTTGAATGGAATAGTAGTTTCCTACATCTCTAAAAGCACCAACAGGAAAAGTAATGTCATCTGTTTGGACAGCCTCGTTTACATTCAAATAATTGTCCATCAATCGAGAAAACCTCTGTTCAATGATGTTCATATCGGGCCGTAACGGAATTCCATTTTTATAAACCAGTATATTAGACGCGAGAATATTAACCACTGGTTGCCTACCGCTTGCCACCGCAATAACCCATTTGTTGGCAAGTGCTTGCGTTTGATCGGCTGCGTTAAAGACAATGTCTAGAATATTTTCTATACCCGGCACGTCGAGCATTTGTTGCATAATGTCCGATAGATGAATTTCGCCCTTTAAATCGGTATTAAATAGCTCTTCTTCTTTAATAAAGCCATGGTTAAGCAATGGCCCTTCAAAGATCACATCGGCAGTATAACCTTCCTCAATCAGTTGTTTTAGCGCATAGAATTTGATAATTGGGGTCAGGTAATTCTGAATGTTAAAAAACATTTGTGCCACTGCATCAAAAGGATCTGCATTTGGATCTAATTCAATTTCGGTGCAAAGACGGAAATCTTGTCTTTCAATTTCAGCGACATTCAAAAAATCCTCACAAAGATTTCTATTGTCTGCCAAAACGGCGCGTACCATTTGCCTTATTTGATTTTTATTAGCTTCAACCACTGTCAAATCGAACTCTATCAACACATCATAATATCCTGATACGTCGACTATTGTCCATCTAGCAGTTGCAGGCTCACTTATTTGAAGTTTTTTGCGAGTGACGTCTGCATAAATTTCGATGTGTCGCTTTTGAAGCCAAGCATTTTTAACACCTTTAACATCAATAATGATTTTTCGGAAGTCATTTATGGTTGTCGCTTTGTTGGGAAATATTTTTGCTGCCGAAAAAAACTGCTTTAAAATGTTTTCTTTAGCATTTTTGGGGGTTGCAAGCAAATCGGGAATGCTGTTACTTGCCCGATAGCTGAAATCAGTTAGTGTATAACATAACAATTCTAAAATGGCAATACCAGGATCATGAACATTGTAATCCGTCCAGTTATTAGACCCTGTTTGTTCAATAATTTCTATACCTGCGGTCCGAAGCGCTTCATAGTCAAGCGCATCATTTTCTGGTTTTTTTGAAGAAATTGTTAATGACTCAGACATTTGTTAGGCTTTGGTTAATAGTTGACCTAAATATTTTGTAGATTTCATAACAGTAAACGAAGTTTTTGGCGCTTCTGTTGTTATAGAATGCGTTGGATAGGAAACGAGTATTGATGCAGGATTGGATGCCTCGGCAACTTCTACATTCGGACCAAACTCCATGGTGTTAAGCGAGCATTTAAAAAGTGATAAACTGATTAAATAATCAACATATTCTAAATCTTCTAAAAACTTAATCACCATCGATTTCGTAATTTTCCCACCAAAATATAGGTCACTGTTTCCGTTATTTATCCATGGAGATAAAAACTCTTGAAGTTTTAAATTCATCACGTTCTGATAATAATTAAATTCGTAGCCTTTTTTCAGCTTTAGTGCAACTGCTATTTTTACGGCTTCGTAGGTTGGATTAACCACATCGAAATTAACCCATGCCGAAGCGTGATTGCTTAGCAAAACTTTCACTTCTTCGAGTGTATTTTTATCAACTTTTGGCTTAAATAAATCAGTCGCATTTTGATTGGTCAAATCTGGCACAACCACAATAAGGGTATTTCCCGGCGCATAAAAAGAATCTCTATTTGCATGGTTGATGCATTTGACTTTATGGATTTTTGAAAAATGCGCTAAAATAAGTCGCTCATAATCCCAAATGGCAATTGCCCGTTCCTTGTGGCGTAAACGTTCACTCACACGCGTATAGTATGATGCATCTTCTTCTGCAACAGCGCCTCCAAAAGAAGCATAGGGTTGTGTAATTTTTTTAATTTGGGCAAGTCCAAGCTGAAGTTTGCTAATGCTGTTTGCAGGAAGCACTTTGAGCAGCCTGCTTGGATCATTTCCTTGATCATAGAAAACAACCGCAGCCGCATTTGCCTGTACATCTATTAAATTACAAACACTATCTGTATCTTTTTTGACCGAAGCCTTAACCCACAGAAAATCAACAGGGAGTAGTGTGTTGCTTGTCGTCGCTTCTTTAGGAACAATTATTTTAACAATACCACTTGTTAATAATCCGTTTGTGGTATCAAACACCAAATCATCTTGGCTAAGTACTTTCCAGTAATTATCGCAAAGTACTGCCCATTCTACGTTTATTTTTGACTTCTCGGGGTTCGCACTTCCTTCAACCACCTGAAATAAAATACTTGCGGTATCTTGTGCCTTCAAATCGCTCAAACCTATTAAAAGTTCTCCCTCTGCAGTATATTGTGGTAAAAGTTTTATTGACCCATTGGTTAAAAAAGTTTGTCGGCTTCTGGTGTAAGCATGTTCTCGCGCTTGACCAAATGCTCCGTATTGAAAGAACTCAATTTCCTGATCTATGTAGTCATTTAAAGAAGTTCGATTAAAGTTGATTTTAGCAGTGATCGCCTTGTAATTGAGAGAAATACTTTGTATTTCGGGAGCAAATGGTTCTGCAGGAACTTTAAGTAACCCACCATTTAAACTGTACCTTAAGATCTCAGCCGTATACTTTTCTCTATAATCTTTAAATAAAAAACTACGATTTAAGGTAAGCTGTAATTGCCCCTTGCGAATTTCTCTGTAAAGGTTTAAAATGAGTTGCAATTTGGGTTGGTAAAGCTCGAAAGTACTGGCTCTTTTAGCCTTCAGGATGTTTGCCTTTTGTTGTACTGTCGAAAATCCGGGTACCAAAAAAGACATTTTAACGCTTTCTGTCTGCGCAACAGATTGTCCGGGATTTACGTAAAATGGCGCGTAAACCTTTGCGAAAATGTACACAGGAAAAAGCACGGCATAATCTGGGTTCTCAAAGCCCCAGGTAGTTTGCAGCTGTGCGTTACTATCGTTAAATAATTTTATCGATTGATAGCTTTTATTCCACGAAAAACCATCTTTGAAAGATGCTGAAGCCGTAAAATAGGCATTATCAATGTTAGTGTTATTGTAATTGGTGAAATATGCTTTTAAATTCCCTGACGGAATATTTTTCCAGTTTACATCCAGCGAGAAGCTTTTGAGTCTCTTGGAAAATGTTTCATCGTTTAACACGTAGAAATTGGAATTCTCTTCTGCTAAAGGGCCAAATGGCAAAAATGGCTTTTTCGGGTTTAGCGTACCAAAATCATTTTCTAAACCCAGCGATTGAATGCCTTTCACTTCTACTTCAATCATTGCATCGATCAGTTCTGCTTGCAGCAAATCCCTATAACCAAAATCCGATTTTTCATTATTCAGCAGCACTTGAAGTATAGGATTTACGGTTTCGAAATTCCCGCTATGGGTAGGACCATCATAACCAATTACAGCAGGTTCATCCTTCCCAATCGTACATGAAAATTTTAGTGAATAATTTAAATTGTCAGCCGATGTGATTGTGGCTGAGGTAAGTTTCGGACCAATCCATCCCTTCTCCCCTGTTATGCTAATATTAAAAAGATTGCTCGTGAGCAAGGCATTCTTCGCGGCGGCTCTCAAACCCCTTAGACTAAGGTAAACCGTTATTGTTCGATTTCCTTCTTTCATTTTTAGCGCCGCACTGGCTAAGCAAAAACCTACCTGCGCCAGAGGCATATTTCCATTGCCGAAACCACTCCATTTTGGATTGGCAGGGTCTAAAGCAGCTCCCAAGCCATCTTTAGAATTGGCAATTGGGGCTTGAAAAATAGCGTTGCCATTATTCGGATTGGCATAAATAGACTTTAATTGGGAAACTTTAGAATGGTTGACAATAATAGCGTCTTGTAGTTGATAAATGATTTCCTTCTTCGCATCGTCTTTTCCTGCCAAAAGCTTCGCACCAGCTGTAAGTAGTGTGTTTTCTGTGTTTTTCTTAAGTTCAAAAAATACATGTGCCTGATCTGCTTTGGCCGGCTTGTTGTTGAGCCTTAAAACTTCATGATAATAAAAATCTAAATGGCGCTTGCTTAGATTGTTCATCAGCGTTTTTGGTTTATCCATAAGCTCAATAAACGCATTCCATAAACTTAGATGAGCAGGCAAGGATGCCTGACCAGCCATTTTCTGGATTTCTTCGATCGGCATTTCAAAAAAACTTTCCCAGGTGCCGTTTTTAATTAGTTTTCCCGCTACAGGATCAACCTCATAAAACTTTACCTGTTTGGCAACCTGCTGAACGAAACTGTAGTAATCCGCCTTAGTACGTTCATCAACAAGTACTTTCGCCGGATCTAACAATGCAGGTTTGCGCTGTTGCTGCGTCTGACCGTCACGTTTTAAAATAACCTTATAATCTATGGCTTTGGCGCTCATGCAGATTTGTTATTGGCCTCGTTAAGATAAAATGGATATACCAAATTGAAACGGTTGTTGGTATTGATGACTTCGTAGTTTACAGATATATCGATCCTTCCCTCGCTGATAAAATCATCCAGTAAATCCACCATCAACAGCTTTATTCTCGGTTCAAATAACAGAATAGCAGTTTTAACCGTAATTTTAATACTGGTTTCGGTAGAACTACTCATCGCTTCGAATACATAATTCTCTAAATTACACCCGTATAATGGTTGTAAAAAGCGCTCACCGATGGTGGTCGATAAAAGTATCTCTAAACTTTTATTTATGTCTTCTTCGTCAGAAGTGAGTAACAGCCCATTAGTTCTTTTAGAAAAAGTCGGAGGAAAACTCCAACCAGTTCCCAAAAAAGAGCGTTCAACTATGTTCATTTGCTCTTCCATTTATACTGATTTTATAATCTTAATTATATAAAACAATTATTTGATATTAAACAATTTAAATAAAATATATAAACAATCACATCAGTTAAATATTTGATTTAAAAATTATGCTAACCTATTTAAGATTAGACTATTCTTACCTTCGCGTTGTAGGTATTGCCGTTGTCCAAACTAGTCTTAATTTCGAAAGCTTCTGAATGTGCTTTCAAATGCTTTATAACTCCTTCGGCGATCGCCAAACACAAGAGGGTCATTTGCTTATTCGCATCGGGAGCAGATTTTCCCATTATTTGTGGATAATAGCTGTTAAAGGCGTCTTGAATGGCTTCTGCCATACTTCCGGAAAGCGACGAAGGGGTACCTGGAATTAATGCCATATTATCCTGTTTTAACTTTTAAAGAGAGCAAACTTGGTGTAGCGGGTGGCATTGGCGGAACGGGCGGAGCCGGAGTTACCGGCAAACCCAATGCTGTTTCGCCAGGATGCATGTGTGTGGCATAGATGTTTACCAATTGATTTAGGTAGCTAAGCAACGCATCACCATAAACTAAGGGATGAGTTGCACCATCTACCAATTCTATTTGAGGTGCTTCTACCACCACTTTAGTAATTGCCTTTAGGTTTAGTATACCTGCATTAATGGCCATATGAATCATATTTCCATTGCTGTCTTGGATGGTAATGTTAGAAGGATCCGTAGTGATTCTGCTTCCGTTTTCGTCTTCTACACTAAATCCCTTTTTATCATCACTTAAAAATAATTTGTTTCCGGCAGGCGTCGTGAACGATGTCTCTTTAATTTTATCATCAAACATCATCGCTAATTTTTCCCTAGAAGTATATCCCTTTTGATCATTATGGTTGGTTGGCGCTATGGGAGATGGCTTGTTTGAGCTGTGCAGCATGCCCAAAATAATAGGCTGACGAGGGTCATCGTATAAAAAACCAAGTACGACCTCATCGCCAATCTCTGGGCGGAAAAACAGGCCGCGTTGGTCTCCGGCGTCAGCCAATGACGTTCTCGCCCAAACTCCATCGTCATCAGCATTTATAAATGGCATTTTAACGCGAACACGATCTTCTCCCTCCGGATCTTCATTGTCAGTAACCAATCCCGTATGCAAGCCATTTACGCCAGGAAGTAATCCGCCTGTTTTCGGCGCAACAGCTTTATTTTCTTCCCCTTCTAAAAACCATCTTGGGCTGTTGCCAAACTGGATGTAGGTTTTCCAACCTATTGAACCATTATATTCCTGGCGAACGCCACTTACAAATGCTTTGCCATTAAAATGGCTTCCCAAGCCGTTCAACATTATAACGTCTCCAGGGTCGATGGATGCGTTGCCTTGAATTTTTACCGTGCCTCGTATCTTTGACAATCTGGACTTTAATAGTTCAGCATCTGCCCAGCTTTGTAATTCTTGCGCATCTAACGCGCCACCGTGGCTTAAAAAAGACGCCTCGGGCCCGGCTACAGCCGAAAGGTCTCTGGCAACAAGCGTCCCTTGTTCTTCTAAGGCAGCGGGTGCATTGGCCGTAGTTTGAACCATTTCTTGGTCGGCCATGCTCCATGCCTTTGCCACTACAGACGCAAATTGGTTCCTGCTATCCATTTCTGCATCAAGCTCCAAAATGTTGATCCCATAGTCTAAAGTAAGTTTAATATCGTCCTCAACCTTAGGCTTTTTTATCAAAACACTTCCATTATTTGTTAAGATTACATTCCCGTTGGCTTCGACACGGCTTAACATAAAATCCCAATCGGTGGAGTTATATTGTACCATTTCCTTATGAACGAAACTGGTTGATTCGACATCTGAATCGTCAAACCCTGCATCACTTAATATTTCGGCCAATATATCCGAATCAGAGAGGTTGTGGAAATAAGCATTGTTTCTACCAAGAGTGGTTTTTATAGCCTTGTGCCTGCACTCTACTGTAAGCAACGATGCCATACCAACGCGTATCTTGATGGATTGCTTAATGACAATACCAGTAAAAATATTCTTACTGGAGTTTGCATCTCCAGCATCGATAGAAATTTGATTGCCCGGAAGAAAAAGCGTTCCGTCAGTCAGTGCAAAGTGGCCACTGGCAGCGTCTCCATCTTGAATGACCAAAATAGCCGAGGAGATTTTATTAACTATTTTGCTCACATAGGCTCCCTGAAGATGGATAGAATAGGGAATTTCAATACCTTCTACGCTAATTTTAAATTCGGCTACCGTCTCTACTTCTGTCGGAATTGCATCTGTTACTGCCATTTTAATTTTTTGTCAACTTTTCCCGAATGGCGGAAATACCAATTTCTGACCCGGTATTAAATCCCTAAAATTAGTGAGTTTATTCACTTTGGCTACTTCGAGGTAATACTTGACGTCTCCGTAAATTTTATACACCATCGCCGGTAACGTATCTCCTTCTTTTACAACTCTTACATGGGTGAGATCGGCAGAATGTTTGTTGTTTTCCTTCTCAATCTCCTCTTTAGTTCTATTTTCTGTAAAGGTAGCGGTAATGACTGCACGCAGGGGTTTCCCATCCTTATCAAATAACTTATATTGGATGTTGGCAGTCTTTAGAACACAATCAAAAGCCGACTGGTTTGCCCGATACCATACTAAGCCGGGCCATAATATTTTAAGAAACCGGGTTCTATGACTTTCGCCATCAAAGCTAGTGGTTTCATAAAATTCGATAATTTTCTTTTTAACATCGAGCGGAACCCCTGTGGAATTTGTACCATCCAAGAAAAACTTCAACGTAACCTCAAAAGGGGAAGTGCCCAAAAAAGTACCGGCATTTCCTGTTTTTCCATTGGCAGAACTGTCATCAAATAAAACCGAGTAATTCAGCGTAATTTCATCCGGGTTAATGAAAGCAGCAAATGTCTTTTCAGATGCCCCTGCGCGCTCAATCTTTTCCCAAGACTCAATTTTTAGTTTGTCAGCAGGTAACAAAGGGTTCAAAACATCCAAAAGGCTCATCTGCTATCGCTCGTTTTTTTGTTTGATCAAATCCATCACCTGCTCCACACAAGCTTTAATAATTTCCCTTTTAGAAGAATTATGTCCCACCTGCGATTGTGCAACCTCCTCTCGATCTGATACAGAGACTGATATTTCTATTTCGTTGATGATGATTGGCATAATCTAAAAACTTATTGATCCGGAAACTGCTCCACTTATGGCTCCTCCTACGGCGCCTACAGCTCCCGCAATCAAATCGTCTAAACCAATTGGCTTAAAATATTGATAGGTTAATTCTAACGTTTCGACCACCAGTGTGTTTTGTTCGGCATTAAATTCAGATATTTCTAATTTCGTCGGATAAGCATTAAATACATGCCAGACATTTAGCGGTATATGGCTGTCGTTTAATAAGGAAATAAGAATATTCTTTGGTTGGAAATTAAAGTTTTCGATGGAATCTCGGCACCAATGACTCACAAATGATCCCAAAAACAAACCGCGTTTTAAAATAAGTTTGTTGTACTGCGGAATGCCGGGAAATTGATGCTTAAACCTGTTTTCCCCTCCTTCAGCAACCGCTTCAGTAGTGATACTTGCAGTTAATCCGCTAACACTCTGAAATCGGATGTCTTGCGGAGTTTGAGGAAACATTTCAAACACCACTATGAAATGAAAACCAACGGGAGGATAAACCAGTCCATCTATAATGCCACTTACTAAACTCATCTTAGTATTTCTTAATCGCCGTTTTGGATGGTAAGTCCCTCGTGTGCCAAATCAATTTGCTCAATTGCGACCTCACTTCCATCGGCCTTTAGATCTGTGCTTTGTATTTTCAACGGAAAAGCATTTTTTATTTTCCATGTCACCACAGGCGTATGCTCTTCGTTAAGTAACTTTATCACCACGTCTCTCCGTTCTACCGTGTTTAAACTAATGGTGTTTAGCCATTGGTAAAACTCATTGTCGTCCGCAAAAACGCCTCTCTTCAGGGTGATGTTGCTAAATTCTCTCATCCCGGGCATTTTAATTTTGCTGTATTCTGGTGAAGCGCCATCGCGATATTCGATTAATTTATTCTCTATATTTAATCCGCTTACTTCTGTAAAGCCAATCTTCGTTCCTCCCCAATCAACCTGGAAATGAAATTTTGGTAGTGGATAATTTGCCATTTTCTTTAGTTTTAAAGTATTGATTAATTGTTTTAGTTAAGATTCCTGCAGTTTGTGAGAAAATTTCAAGATTATAAACTCTGCCGGCCGAACAACTGCCATCCCGATTTCTATGTTCATTCTTCCTTCCAAAATGTCTAGTGCCGTCATGGTGGTGCCTAAACCAACCCGCACAAAGAACGCCTGCTCCGGTTTCGCACCTGCGAGTGCTCCAGCCCTCCATTGTTTTATCAAGAAATTCTCTATCATTGCCCTTACCCTAACCCAAGTATTCGCATCGTTTGGCTCAAATACTACCCATTCTGTGCCTTTTTTAATGGACTCTTCCGCAAAAATGAAAAACCTACGCACAGGTACGTAGCGCCATTCGTTGTCGTTTCCTGCCAATGTCCTTGCACCCCAAACCATCACTCCTTTGCCGGTAAAATACCTAATCGCATTGATGGATTTGCCCGAGGTAGGGTCAACGTTTAAGGACATTTGATCTTCGCTTGAAATTTTTAGCGACGCCGCGTTTACATAAGCGAGTGAAACATTTGCTGGAGCTTTCCAAACCCCTCTGGCGCTATCTACGGAGGCATAAATACCTGTTACAGCCATAGCTGGTGGCATCACAATATTCAGTTTCTGCAACTGAAGCTTTATTTGATTATACAACTCTGTGTTTGCTGCAACTGCCTGTGGCTCTGGTGGAGACGAAGGAACAGACGGTGCAGGTTTTTGCAAATTCAACCCAGTTTTAATCGATGCTTTTAACGTTGTTGGAGGATCTAAAATGGTTGCAAGGCTTATCGCAGCGTCACTTGTCTCATCGGCACCTCCGTTTATGTACACCAAGTTGACATCGGCATCATCGTATCGGTAAGAAAGGGTCGTTTCCAAATTTGGAAAGTAGGCAGCGCCGTATTTCATCAAATCGAGATTGCTGCCCAAGGTTGTGGCATTCCTAAAATTCTCGGCTGATGCGTTGATGTTATTCGGTGCGCTACTTGCTTGAATCACATCCATAATTGTGAATCTATCTTGTAACAACAAGCATTGTTGTAGAGCCAGGTTAATAAGTGAATAATAGGAAGAGGAATCAAGCGATGGCCCATCTGGAAAAACCAGTAAAGTGGGCTCGTCTACCTTGGCTATTTCTGCCAAACCATCGCCAAGTGCTCCTGCAGATACATTGGCATCCGAGGGAATACCTGCGGGATAAGGACCAACTGAAGCGATGTAGCACGGGCCACCCCCATTTGCAAAGTACATCTGTAGTCCATAATACATCCTAAACCTAGCGCTTCTTACCAAATCCTTAGTCACCCCGATGGTTCTGGTGTTACTACCGGCGTCTGCTGTGTCAGTAATGGTTACCGTTATGGCAACTTCCTTTTGCGCAAAGCCAAAGAGCTGCTCGTATTCCAACAAAGAACTTATTCGTTGTGGTTTTAAGGTAAGATCCGCCCCATTAAAGGTCGCTTTTTCGGTGTAGCCGATAAAAGCCGGAATCGCAGTTTCTACTTCTGCCACCGATGGTGGAAAAGATGGGATCTCCCTTATATAGACCCCGGGGGTTTTGAATACATCTGCCATGGTTTATTTTTTTAGATGGTGATTAAAATATCAGAAAAGGTATCCGTACCTTCTGTTTTTACTAAATTTACTGGTGGGTTTGGCAAACTCATTACCAATACTTTATCGTTTTCGTCTGTCAGCGTAATTCCTGTTATTGACTTTTCTGTAAGCGGAAGCACATTGTTAGAGGTTGCGATGAACTTGCCGGAAATTGCTCCTGAAGCGGAGGTAAAATTGATGGCTGTGCCAGAAGTTTTGGCCACAAAAACGCCCGTAATACTTTGGTTAAAAGCTTTGGTAATGATGTACCTCCACGTGGTAGCTCTATTTGCAAAGGCGATGCGGTAGTTTTTTGTAGTGATGGAATGGTCTGCCTGTTGAAATTGATTTTCAGTTGGTAAGCTAGTATTGAAAAAAATCTCTATAACCCCAAATGTGTCGGGTAAGTCTTCAGCAGCAATCGAAAAAAACGTTTTCTTTTCTGTTCCTCCGACTGAAAAAACTGCCCTGCCACAACTCGCTTTATTAAGATCGAAAGAGAAATTAAATCGATTTTGATCATTTTTTAAAGTCTGTTCCAATGTTTCGCCGCTGTCTAAAAACAATATCTTTCCCGTTTCCGTTACCGCAGTACTAGTATCTGAAAATGAAAAACTATTGCTTACAAAAACCATAGAGTCGGAATCTGAAACAACTTTGCTAGTCGCATCGCTCACTAAAAGCGGTTGACCATCAGCAAGGTTAATTTTTAAATTGTTGAAATAGTATCGGTTGGCGGCTGGTCTTGAAAGGTTTAAGTTGCTGATGTTTTCGAAGGAATGATTCTTAAGTTTTATCAAAAAACTAAATTTTGTTCCTTCTGGTATGGCATTGTTCATCAGGTCAATTTCATTAACCTTCCCGTATAGAGTAGCTCCAAATTCGTTAGGCAGAAGATGCAGACCCAAAGACTTTATCAATGCAATACAACCTGCAGACGGCAAAATTTCCAAATCTCTACATTTTCCCGAGGTGTAAAAGGGGTGCGGAAAGTCTAGGGTAAAAAGTGCCTTATATTTAATTTTAATCACAACTCAAATTTCTAAGGATGAATTTAGCGATTGCTTATCGTTACTTCTGTAATTGGTGGGGCTTCCATTTTTGGCTCAAGATCTACAAAACTCATCGTGCGGATCTTATAAACGACATTGGGCATATACTTGGCGCCAATGGCCGTCCAGAGATTGTTTTGCTGCTCGAATGTTGTGGCATGTAAGTTAATCAGCAGTCTTCCTATTTTCTGCCATGGCTTATCATCTTCCACCTTAGCATTCATTTGCGGATAAAGCGCGTCGGTAAATACGGTATTTGCTTGAAAATAAGATATCACATAAGACAATAAACGTAAGGTTGTTCCATAATTACTTCCGAAGGCAGAAAAAACGACGTATACATTTAGGTTAACTTGTGGGTTGACTACCTGAATCTGCTCGCCCACCTTTTTGTATATATTCTGTACATCGGTAATTCGTTCTTCCTCCAAATTGATCAGAGTTAATATTATCTTCGAAACATCAGCGCCTTCTGCCGAAACTGCAAACGTGCCATCTGGATTCATCAACTGAGAAATAACCGCCACATCGTCATTGCCAAAATTTGTAGGGTCTTTGCGCTTTAAATAAGCGTTTAACTCGTCGGCCAAAAATTCTAATGTGGTGCGCAACATGCTTTTAAAGCAAAAAAAATTAGGTTCTTAGGTAAACAAATTGCCTTGCTGCAGAAATATCGGGATTGAATAACAACTCATATCCAAAATCTCTTAATTTCTGATGGTTAAAATCGGCAGTATGTGTTTCTACTATAATGGTCTGTATTTTTTCTAAATCTTGCCTGGACGATGCCTCGAACAAAAACTCTTCGTATCCCTCAATGTCCAACTTTAAGATGAAGACGTTATGGTCTAGCCTTTTGATGAATGAAAATAGCCCTACGGCGTTTACCGTAAAAAATCTATTCTGGTTTGGGAGGGTTGTCCATCGGCCGCTCCACTCGTTTTGATCCGGAGCATAAAGGTTTAGCTTTTCATCAGTGATAGACACCGCTTTATTGAGCGCAGTAATCTTTCCGAAAGTCCTTGCATTTTCTCTAAGATACTTATAACTGTCTGGATTTGGCTCGAAAGAAATAATCTCTACCCGTTTAAAATAAGTGGCACACATGATAGAGAATGCACCAATATGTGCCCCACAATCTATTACATAACTCTTTGCTGCCGGTTCTAAATGCATTAAGCTCGTTCTGATGCGGTACATGTCTTGATCAATTACCTCTGGTATTACCCACTGATCATCGTCTGTATTTTTTCTATAGGCTATGGCGTCCAGATTGATCATCTTTTCGAAGGAGTTATGCAAGTGTGGTTCTAAGTTTACGATTTCTTTCGGAAATTTTTAACAAATAGGTATAGAATGTAGCTTCATCCAACAAATTTGCACCGTTGTTTTGGTCGCAAAAACCTCTAACCATGTTGGCCGAAAGCATGTAGCAATACGCATCTGATGCCAGCTTTTCTTGATGTTCTTTTTCACTTCCTTTTTGGAAAAAAGCGGATGGGTTGCTCCAACATATTGGTTGAATTTGCATCACATCGAGCTCATGCCATGGCTTGTGTGTTTGTGCCAAGATATAGGTCAATGCTTTAGATCCAAGTGTTAGCCATTCTATGGGCTGCTTGGCACGCAGAATTTTGCAAACCAGCAGGTAATAATCTTTAGCGATACTACTTCCTATAGATGCAGCCATAAAATTGTTGGTTACTTCTCCCGAGCGTTCTCTATACCCCATAAACTCGTTGTGTTGCAATAACGCTAACAGGGGCCGTAGCGGCTTCATTACCAAACAATCAGAATCAATCCAAAGGCCTCCAAATTTGGAAAGCAAAAATGCCCTTATAAAGTCTGCCCGGTGCGCTACCTGAAGTTGTGAAAGATTAATATCTATATCTTCTGCTCTCATTTCCTCAAAAATTGCAGGATTAACCAGGTGCACATTTTCGGCATGGGCAAAAGTCGTTTGCTGACAATTGTTTATCCATTCCGGAAGATTTCCTTCCCAGTAAAGCCAAACGGGTAAGTCGACACTGGAGTTGAGCATGATGAAATTTATCTTATTTTTTGTAAAACGATTAGCGAATGGGCAAGTCGTAATTTAATGTAGCTTTTCTTAGCGGTCAGTTCATTTACAAAAGCCATCACATCAGGAAAGAAATCTGCATAATCGTGAAAGGCTAAAAAACCACCTATTTCAATGTGCGCCGAAAAGGGCGTAAAATCATCGCAGATATTTAGATAATCATGCAAGCCATCTATTAGCAAGAGCGATATTGGCGTCGACCAAGAAACGTTTTTTGCATTATTTACCAGAGAGATCACAACACCAGTAAGTTTTGCCTTTTCTATATTGGCCTCAAACTGATTTAGGGTAGGCTCGAAAAGATGTAAACCTTGGTCTGCGGAACCTAAGATTCCATCGTGCGGATCAATGCTGTACACTTTTATTTTTGTAGAGACCGAGGCGGCTACGCTAGCCAACACGATGGTCGCCTTGCCTTGATAACTTCCAACTTCGACAATTGCCGCTTCTGGAAAATTTTGGCAAGCTTTCAAGCAATATCCTAATAACAAATCTGCTTCTGCATCACTTAACCAACCTGCTATTTCCCGCACGTCGGCCAGCACTTTTCTAGGATTCAACACGTTCATCTCCATCTCAACGGTTTCTTCGTCTGCCACAGGCTTGTGATAATCATTAAGCATTTTGCGGGTATGTTTCCGCAGCCCGTCGTCGTAACGCCTATTGATTGGATGCACCCAAAATGCATTTGGATTTTCGAACGCTTTGGTTAATTCATGAATCTCGTAGTTTCTCCGATAATTCACCAAATCATGGGCACAAGGATTTAACTTAATGTCATAACCCAATAAACTAATCAATGTGGGAAGGATAATCTCTTCAGTTGCCCATATTTTAGTCTGACACATAATGTCTTTCAATAGCCTATTTGTGTCGAAAAGCGTTAACAGATCTTTAATTGCCTCGAAGGTAAATACGGTAGACGGCCAAAAAGACCAGTGCACAAATTTTTCCTCGCCATTCGGAAAGGTTTTGAGCAAAGGCTTCCAAAGGTTGTATTCTTTGAACGCCTGGATGGAAGTGAAAACATCCACACAATTTTCTGTAATGCGTTCCGGCCGGTTAGAGAGCAGCCCGACATTGCTTTGCGTAGAAAAAAACTGCCCCATAAAACCAGCATATCCGGGTTGAACACTCAACTGGTCCGAATCTACAATGGTCAAAATATCAAAAGAAAAATTTTCTAGCGCAAACTGCATGCACGTAAGCGCAAAATTATGGAGGTAGCCGTGTTCAACAGTTAAAATTTGAGGATAAATAACGGCTCCAAATTGATCAAAAGGAAAAGACGATTTTTCTAACCTTAAACTTGCAGTGCTACTAAAAATAAGAATGGTAGAATCTGGATCGTTAAAATGTAAGTTGCGCACCATATCTATCACGCAATCTAATTGTTCGTGCACCAAGCAAGCGTAAATATTCTTTATTTGCTTTTTTGTGTGCGGAACTACCGATTCATGCTCTAAGGTGAGCATTCTTCGCGGAAGC
This sequence comes from Pedobacter sp. UYEF25, assembly GCF_054061655.1. Lineage (NCBI taxonomy): Bacteria > Pseudomonadati > Bacteroidota > Sphingobacteriia > Sphingobacteriales > Sphingobacteriaceae > Pedobacter > Pedobacter sp. UYEF25. The sequence continues at coordinate 111,072 of NZ_JBSSEL010000001.1, forward strand.
GTGGTATTGGCAGTAGGTAAGTATTCCTCAAAATCTTCCTTCATGATGCTTTTAATCTTGGCCAAAGAGTAATCATGCCAGCGTTCATTTCGCGTATCTTTGGGACTTATGTTGTCGTGATGAATGAGATGTACCGACATGCTTTTATTTTCCAGAACGGTTACTTTTTCTTGTGGCGTATTCCAGACAAATAGCCCATCCATACCTACGTTTATCTCTTTAAACATGTTCCTTGCCCACCTACTACGTTCGTAACAAAGCGTGCTACCCAAGAGCCATTTCGGTTCGCTAGTTGGATATTTATACTCGAAACCGCGATTAGATCTCACATCAAGATAGATCAATTGGTTAATTCCGCAAATCTCCGAGCGGTTTTTTTTGAGCTGTGAGACTTGATAATCAATCCGATGCGGCGCATACCAGTCGTCGTCGTCCCAATGCATTATAATGCTGCCTGATGCACTGCTGCATCCCATATTTAATTTGGCGCCCAGGGTTATTCTTGTTGTAAGTCGAACATACTTAATGTTTTCGTAAGCCGGCATTAGGTCTTCAACACAGTCCTCACCGTCATCAATGACAATCAATTCTTTATTTGAATACCCCTGACGCAAAAAATACTTAATGGCATACGGAACAAAAGACCGTCGATTAAAGGTTGGCATAAGGCAGGTAACGAGGGGAAGCGTTTCCATAAATGATAATCAACGAGGGTGATGAGCTCCGAAAACCGTTGGATGTATTGAGGGTATTACTCGGCCGGCTACAAAGCTTCGCTAAAGGTTTGTCACATTTACCCCCTTTACTACACTGTTGATGGTGATTGAAACTTAGAAAAAAGGTTTTTAAAATCTCAATCTATCTTGCCTTAAAGTTAATGAGTACCCATACACCGACAAATAGTTAATTATAACTATTTTTATCCATTGTCTTTCTAATGCTAGACGACTCTATTTCGATAGACAGGGATTGCCCGATAGACTGAATGTGTACTCCTAACCTATGTTTTCCTCTTTTTGAAAACAACCTGCCTTTTAAGCCGGTAAAAGGGCCGTTGACAATAAGTACCTCGTCGCCCTGAACCAAATGTGGCTCTACTTCAAATTCTAAGCGCTCAAACTTCCTTATGTTGTTTATTTCTTCTTCAGTCAATACCGCAGGTTTGCCGTTAAACGTAATCATCTTTAATATTCCTGCAACTTTTAGCAGTTCAAAACGTTCCCTCTCTCTCGACTTTACGAACAAATAATTGGGAAACATTGGGACTTGAAGTTCCTTTTTCCGGTCGCTCCATTGTCTTATTACGAGCTGAAGCGGTAAGTAAGCCTTGATGTTTCTTTTGGTTAAATCGTTGTAAATCCTCTTTTCCAAGTTAGGATAAGTGTATACCACGTACCAATTGTTGTCTAGATAGGGTTCCATAAACTTGTTATTTTGATCAAAAGGCAAATAATTTCTGCACAGATAACGACCGAAGTTAGCGAGTAAGACTACACAAGAAAATGGCTATTTTTAGTCATTTACGAGGAAACACAATTGAGGTATGCGTGCTCCAACTAAGCATTGGTCTGCATTTTTTGTAGGGAGCTTCTGCAAGCAAAACTTTAGTGTTCGTTCCACAAAAAAGTAAAAAGCGTATCAGAGGCTTTAAGGTATTTAGGTTTTGAAGTTTCTGCGATCCACAGTTTTTTCATCAAATCGTTTCGGGTAATCCTTGCATCAATGTTTTTAAAGTAAGGATTTGATTGCCACATTACCCTGGTTTTCCATCGCGAATTAATGTAGTGAATGGCTTTTATAACGTCCGAATTGTTGTTGATGGTTCTAAAAAAAGGCATAAACCATTCTTTCCAAGCCTTATTTACGTCAGTCGTATTGCTTAGATCGAGCGGTAAACAAACACCATTTGGCCCTAAAATTACTGGTGTGGCTTCTGCAATAAATAAGGGCTTTTGGTGGGCTCGTGCAAATTGTATCATTGGATGATGTTCTTCTGCAGCAGTAAAAAAAGAATAGGCTACCCAGTCTACATATTTATCACCCGGGTAAAACGAATCAAGCGTTTGCTTAGTCGTTCCTGCGCCTTTTGATTGCCAAACATAAGCGACATTGTTTACGTTCATGGCATCGAATGTATCTTTAATTCTTCTCCAAGCTTGTATGTAGGCCAAGTTGTCGTAATGGTTCCAATCGAATCCATCAAACTCGTAGCCAATACGCAAAAAAACAGGTCGTTTCCCCTGCTTCTTTATCCAATTTCCCAACATAGAAATGGCTCCATCATTTTTTCCTTCAGCCGTAGCGAAATCATTGTCGTTGCTTAGATCTAATCCGATCGACAAACAGGAATTTGCAAATTCACGGTTGGAGGTGGTCGTAGACATGTTTTCCGGTCCATCACCCCAATTGGCAGAAGTAGTTAGCCCAGCCAAGGTATACGCAGAACCAGCCCTTAAATTGGTATACTGGGTAAAACCACCTGGCGCATCAAAGGCATCGAAATAGCCCTCATGACATGTTGACGTCCCTCCAATTGCCTCGAGATCTTGTCCGACAAAAAGTATTACCTTCCCTTCTGGTGGTTCAAATTTACCAACTTTGACTTCTCTTCCAACAGCAATCTGCAATGATTATTTAAACAATTGAGTAGAATTAATATAAGGAAGACATGCAATTGAGTAAGCGAAAAGAATACAAGCCAATTTAAAAATCTCATCATCCTGAATGCTCCGGGAGTGTTTAGGATTGACCTATTTACAAGGCAGTGGTTCGAAAATAAACTTGCCGACTTCAAAATTTATAGGTTTGTCTTTTACGAAATACGAGCGCCCGAGCGTGGTTTCAATTTGGCCAACCCCCATTACCAAGTTACCGTCTTTCTTTAAAAAAGCCAAAGGGTTTGTATGGACCGCTTTCGAGTCAGAAGTGAATTGATAAGCCAGAAACAAGGTGTCCCCTTCAAATTTCCCATCGAATGTACCAACGTTCTTCGAATTATTGGCATAATTAACCATCAAAGTGCCCCCAACCTTTCCAGAAGCATAATTCTTCAGCACCATGTGCGCATTGTCTTCCTCAAAGGAAGCGCCATAGCAAGCACTATCTATCAGTTTTTCATTCGTTTGATTGTCGTTATTTGTTTTGCTGTTCTGACTACAGGCTGCTAGAAAAAGAACGCTTAGAACGACTGCTGTGCGGAAGAAATTCTTCATAAATGAATGGTTTTTTGTGTGGTAAGATAGTAGTTTTTGAAAAGATATAGAAATATTAATTATTTCTAAAATCGCTTGGTTCTCAAGTGCTCGCATCTCTTCCAAACGATGTATATGGTTTTTAAGTGAAGCTGTCAGGTTTACCTTTTTTACAACCTTGTTCTTATCTTGTACTATTCTAAAAAAAGCCTTTGCCTTAAAGGTAGGGAATAATCTTTAAAATGGAATTTCTATCCTATAATAGTTCATTAGCCAAATTCGCCAATTCACTTCGCTCCCCTTTTTTTAAGGTGATGTGCGCATATAAAGGATGATTTTTCGCTTTAGCAATAAGGTAAGATAATCCGTTGCTTTCTGAATCTAAATAAGGGGTATCGATTTGATGAATGTCTCCTGTGAATACTACTTTCGTTTGTTCACCAGCTCTTGAAATGATCGTCTTCACCTCATGAGGGGTCAAATTTTGAGCTTCATCTATAATAAAAAATATTTTAGATAATGTGCGCCCTCGAATAAACGCAAGCGGAGCTATTGCAATTTTTTCTGTTGCCACCAGCTCATCTATTTTTGCATAGGTAATTTGATCTCCTACAAACTGTTCTTTTATAAAGCGTAAATTATCCCAAATGGGCGCCATAAATGGATCGGTTTTAGATTTTGCATCTCCGGGTAAATACCCAATATCTTTGTTGCTTAAGGAAACCATAGGCCGGGTGACGTAAATCTGTCGAAAATTTTTCCGCTGTTCTAATGCACTTGCCAATGCTAAAAGTGTTTTTCCAGTACCAGCATTGCCTTGAATGCTAACCAACTTTATGTTTGGATCTAGCAAGACATGGAGTGCAAAAGCTTGTTCTACATTTTTTGGTTGAATGTTAAAAACCGAATCCATACTTACTTTACTAAGCATTTTGAGCTGTCGATTGTAAAAGGCATTTAAAGTATTTTTATTCTTTTTAAAAATAAAAAAGTGGTTTGCATTCTCCAAATGAAGAATATTTGGATCAACCTTTACCACTCCTTTTGCGTCTAACTCGTCAAGTAAAACTTTATCAAAACCTTCAACTTGAGTTTTTCCTTGATACAGTTCCTCTACATTCTTTATTTTACCGGTTTCATAATCTTCTGCGTTCAAATCTAGAGCTTTTGCCTTTAGTCTTAAACAAATGTCTTTTGAAACCAACACCACTTTTTTCTCAGGATTTTCCTCCTGCAGTTTTAGAGCAACATTTAATATTTTATGATCGGTTTTGTCACTACCAAAAACTTTTTCTGCATCAATTTTTGGAGCCGTTTCAGTCAAAACCACCATAAATTTACCCAACTGCCCGTTGCCAATTGAAAGCCACTGATTAATGAGTTTAGATTGAGCGGCCTCATCTATCAGCCTGATAAAACTCCGCGCTTCAAAATTGCGCGTGTCATTTCCACTTTTAAAATTATCCAATTCTTCTAAAACCTGTATTGGGATTGCGACATCGTGCTCCTGAAAACTTTCAACAGAGTTGTGATCGTATAGAATGACAGAAGTGTCCAACACAAAAATCTTCTTTAATATCTCAACTGACAATTTACCTGTTGTGGCCATTTGGTAAATTTAAGATTTGTGTCTCTATAAATTATTGTTTTCTTAGGAATTTTCGGCAAGCAAAAAAACAAAAACGGGGCTCTTCCTCTTGCGATTCAGTTCCCCGTTTCTTTCAATTACAACCATAGTCGCAATTAAAATCTAATTCTCAATACTTTAATTTTTCCGCTACTGTTTTGCTGCAAAGCTTTTCACTGCGCTAAAATTTATCATCTACTGCTTGCTCCATAGAGTTTTGCAATTTTTGATAAGCTCTGTATGGGCCTTTTGATTTTTATACTAGATTGTCCTAAAATCATTCTAGCATTTTTCAGTACAACTTACGCCGTTCCTAATTCAATCATATTCCCTGTGGGCAAATGTAAAATTCTTAACCTTTCGGTTTAGTTTTAAATTGATTTACCTTATCAGAATTCAAAGTACTTCGTATTTGATGTCTCTAATATACTGCCATATTGGATTTTGGCAACATATAATTAGCCTTTTCTTTTCACAACGTTATCCACCGAAATCATCTACTTATTAACGTATCCTAAGTCCTTAAAACAGGTGAGACGATCGAATTTTGTTTACACAACGATGTTATCAACAACGAAACCAAACCTAGTTACCAACATATACATTTATAAAAGATAAAGTTATTCTTCAGATTTCCACTTAGATGAACAAATAAATGTAAAGAAGTTGTTTTTAAGCAAATGGCATTATAGAAAAATTATATGTTAATTTTGCTCTTATGCAGCTACAGCAAGCCAAAAACGACGCGAGAAACTTTTTCAAAAGCACGTATTTTGCCGACGGCTTGCGCGTTACCATGGGTGTACTTCTCCCATCGTTAGTTATGGCGCAATTTGGCCTATTAAAAATCGGCATCACATTGTCATTAGGTGCTCTTTGCGTAAGCATAGTAGACAGTCCGGGCCCTATTGTACACCGTCGAAATGCGATGATTATAACTTCCGTACTTATTTTTCTTTGTGCTTTTCTAACGGGAGTGTCCAACCAAAACAACCTATTGATGGGGCTAGTTATCGTGTTAACAAGTTTTATTTTTTCAATGCTCTATTGTTATGGAGTCAGGGCGGCCTCTATTGGCACCGCAAGTTTACTGATAGTTATTTTAAGTATAGACGACACCAGGCCATTTGTAGAGGAAGTAAAATACAGTGTGTTTATATTAACGGGCGGTATTTGGTACACCTGTTTAAGTTACCTTGTTTACCGAGTTAGGCCGTATCGGGCTGTACAACAAGAATTGAGCGATTCTATTTTAGAAGTGGCTAATTATCTTGTTAAGAAAGCCAGTTTATTCAATGCGGAAACTGATTTCGAGGCGACTTTTTCTGAACTCGTTAAGCTGCAGGTGAACGTTCACGAGAAACAAAATGCCGTTAGGGATTTGTTATTTAGAACAAGAAGTGTGGTTCGAGATTCAAGCGTGGAAGGTAGATTTTTACTTATCGTATTTATAGATATGGTCGATGTTTTTGAAAGGATTATGGCCACGCACTATGATTATAAAATTCTGCATGATAAATTTGGGAAATCAGAGGTCTTCGTTGATTACGAAAGATTCATCAAACATATTGCAGAAGCTTTAAATAACATTGCTTTTGCGATAAAAGATGGGCATCCACCAACATTATCAAGAAGTCTTTTGAAAGAGTTTGAGGCAACAAAAATGAGAATCAATGAAACTTTAACACCCTTTGAAAAAGACAACATTGATGGTTTTGCTTTTAAAAGTCTTGGAAAGATCGAAGAAAACATCGAGCGGATTTTCTATCGCGTTGAAACCATGATCGAATACTTTAATATGCGTACGAGCAACGCTTTGAAACGTCCAAATATAGAGCCGAAAAAATTTATCGATCAAGAACAATTTGGCCTTTCCGTTTTTACGCAGAACCTCACCTTAAAATCTAACACCTTTAAACATGCATTAAGAGTTACTACCGTTATGGTTATCGGCTTTTGCGTGTCGTTAATATTGCCTTCTAACCATAGTTATTGGATTCTGCTTACGATTTTAGTGATTAGTAAACCCGGATTTAGCCTCACAAAGCAACGAAATTATCAACGAGTAGTTGGTACCATCGTGGGTGCTGTGATAGGTATGATTTTGATTACTTACATAAAAGACACTTATTCGCTCTTTGTAATTTTACTGTTCTGTATGGTTGGTTGTTATAGCTTTCAGCGAAAAAATTATGTAGTCAGCGTTGTTTTTATGACGCCCTACATATTGCTTCTATATCGATTTTTAGGTCTGGGTACGATAACGTTAGCGGGAGAACGTATTTATGATACGCTTATTGGTTCAGGGATTGCATTCGCAGCGAGCTATTTTCTTTTTCCTAGTTGGGAAAAAGACTATCTAAAAGAGGCGATGGTAAAAATGCTCGAGGCTAATAAGTTATACTTTATGGAGCTTATTAAAATGAAGGCAAACGATGATGGCGAAAGAATACTGTACAAATTGGCAAGAAAGCAAGTTTACGTAGCAAGCGCCAATTTGTCGTCGACATTTCAACGCATGTTTTCCGAGCCCAAAAATAAGCAGGTCTACATGTCTCAATTATACCAGTTTACTGTAATGAATCACCTGCTTTCCTCTTACATTGCATCTCTTTCCTTAATTGATAAAAATGAAATGCTTGCTGAAGGTTTGAATGATTTAATGTGCGCAGAAAAAGAAGTTTCGAACTATTTAGGTCTATCTATCGATCAATTAAAGCAGTCCTCCAAAGAAGTTGAGCACCTTCATGATGCTGAATTTTCTGAATCGGAATTGCTTAAAGCGAGAAAAAACTTAAGCTTGTCGCAGTGTGAAAATCTTCAAAAAACTGCTTACGACATCTATAAAATAAGTAAACAGTTTAATTTTACTTAAAAAAAGTCTACTCACAACAATGTTTTGAAGAAAGTGTTTGACTGAATTACCCATAACTGAAACAATTTAAAAACAAAAAATCCCTGTTTTTGTTGAAGTTTGAAAGACTTTATTATGGAAAAATTATATACCGCAGAGGTTCTTGCTAAAGGCGGAAGAGACGGGCACGTGCATTCTAGCGATGGCGTGATAGACTTAGAAATTAGAAAACCAAGAGAGCTAGATGGACAAGGTGGCGGTACTAATCCTGAGCAATTGTTTGCAGCAGCATGGGGACCATGTTACCTTGGCGCTTTGGGCAGCGTTGCGGCTCGGGAAGGTATTGATGTGGCTGAGGCAACTGTGAATGTATTGGTATCTTTTAATAAGGACGGAAATGCTTTTGTGCTTTCAGCAGATTTAGATGTGCATATCCCAAATATTTCTCAAGAAGAAGCTCAGAAAATGGCAGACAAAGCGCACAAGGCTTGTCCCTACAGTAAGGCGGTAAGCGGAAATATAGAAGTGAGGGTTACAGCGATTTAAATTCAAATCCATAAAAAAACATAAAAGCCAAAATCTAAAAATATTTTGGCTTTTATGCTACTGTTATGCAATCTCTTCCTCAATTTTGGTGTTTGCCGGTCGACCGTTCTTAAATGCAGATCGGGTTTTTAACCCAAGCAATTCGAACATCGCCATATCATCTACAAAGGCTGGATTTGGTGTAGTGAGAAGTTTATCTCCGGCAAAAATGGAGCTTGCACCTGCCATAAAACAAAAAGCTTGCTCTAACGTACTCATCTCATTTCTTCCTGCTGATAGGCGAACAACGGAGTTGGGCATTATAATTCTCGCAGTAGCAATCATCCTAACCATATCCCAAATTGGCACTCTAGGCTGATTTTCTAAAGGTGTACCCTTTACCGGAACCAATGCATTTACCGGTACAGACTCGGGATGTTTTTCCATAGTGGCCAATGTTTTAAGCATCGAAACTCTATCTTCAACTGTTTCTCCTAATCCAATAATACCGCCACTACAAACGGTTAACTTTGCTTTGCGCACATTTTTAATTGTACTCAACCGATCATCAAAATTTCTGGTGGTTATAATGCGTTTATAATCATCCTCAGAGGTATCTATATTATGGTTGTATGCATATAGTCCTGCATCTGCAAGGCGTTGCGCTTGATTTTCTGTTAACATACCAAGTGTACAACAAACCTCCATGTCCATTTCGTTCACCGCTTTAACCATCTCTATTACCCGATCAAAATCGCGATTATCTCTTACCTCGCGCCAAGCGGCACCCATACATAAACGAGAAGCTCCGCCCTCTTTTGCTTTCACTGCCGCATTGATTACTTCGCCCAACTTCATTAAAGGTTCTACCTCTAAATCGGTATGGTAACGCGCAGCTTGTGGGCAGTAAGAGCAATCCTCTGGACAGCCGCCTGTTTTTATAGAAATGAGAGAACTAACTTGCACTTCATTGTAATCTTTATTTGCCCGGTGAATACTCGCTGCCTCAAAAACCAAATCTAAAAATGGCTTATTGTAAATGGCGGCAATCTCTTGTTTAGTCCAATCGTGTTTGGTTGCTTGCATAATTTATAAAACTTATACAGGGCTGAAAACCCTTTTTCAATTAACTTCAATCTTTACTCTTTTGATCCTTGCGCTTTGTTCAATGTCCCTTAATACTCGCTAACTCTAAAGCAGCAATTTACTAGCTAAACCTAAAATTAGAAGAAAGCCAAAAACATCGGTAAAAGTAGTGATAATTATAGACGATGCAATGGCGGGATCTATGCCAACGCGTTTTAAAATTAATGGAATACCCGCGCCTGTAACTCCAGCGATGACTAAATTACCGGTCATTGCACAAAAAATAACCAAGCCAAGCATTGGGTTGCCATCAAAAAAAAAGGCGAACGCAAATACAATTAATCCATTTACTGCGCCATTTATAAAACCGACCGTAAGTTCCTTTAAAACTGTATTGTAAGCCTGTTTATCGGTCAAATCATACAATGAAATACGTCTTACGGTTACCGCCAATGCTTGAGTTGCGGCATTTCCTCCCATCCCGGCTATGATGGTCATATAGGCTGCTAAACTTGGAATTAACTTGATGGTTGGATCGAAATACCTTACCACAGATGAGGCTAAAAACGCAGTAGCCAAATTGATAATCAACCATGGTAATCGAGATTTTACTGCATCAACCCAATTACCACTAAGTTCTTCATCCTCCGATACCCCGGAGATCTTAAGAATGTCCTCGGTACTTTCTGCCTCCATTACGTCTATCACATCATCAAACGTAACTCTACCCAATAATTTATGATTTCTATCTATAACCGGAATACTCGTTAAGTTGTACTGAGAAATTAGATAGGCAACTTCTTCTTGATCTGTTTCTGGACTTACATAAACCGCGTCTACCTTTACCAAATCTATCATTTTAGCATCGTGTTTTGCTTTAATGATGTCTTTAAGTGACACAATACCCATAAATCGGTCTACATCATCCACTACGTAAATGGTGTAGAACTCTTCCATTTCTTCGCTCTGGCGGATAATTTCGGCAATTGCATCTGTTTTGGTAAAATTTACATTTACGCAAATCAAATCAGTGTTCATCAATCCACCAGCCGTTTTCTCGTCGTAAGTTAAAAGTGCCCTAATGTTTGAGGCATCTTCATGACTTAAATCTTTGAGAATCTCGTTCTGTTCGTGATCCTCAAGATATGAAATGATGTCTGTTGCATCGTCATAATCTAGCTCCTCTACTATTTCGGTCCTTTTATCTGGGTGAAGTTGAAACAAAAGGTCTTCCGGGTGAGATTCTTCATCCATCTCTGAAATGACCTCAGATGCTAAATCAGACGGTAGTAAATTGATAATATATTGCTGCTCGCCGATAGAAAGTCTTTCGAAAAGAATTGCAATTTCTGAGGCATGATAATCCTCTAAGACTTTTAGTAAAGCTTCGTCTCCGGCTAAAATCGCATTTTTAACCTTAAGTATATCGTTTTTGTCTATTTCGAACGACTGCATTATTTTTGTTAAATGCGATAAAGTTTATTTAAGCACACAAGCCGTAAATCTAAGTGATATAATTTACTTGATGATTGATTTTTTAAAATATTTGAAGTCTATTCAAAGAAATTTTCGATGAGAAGAATTATTTAAACCAGCCTTTTTTATAAAAATAAAATATCTGAAAAAGGGCGATCACAATCATGATCCCCAAAGTGTAAACGTAACCATGTTGTAAATATAATTCTGGCATGTTGTCTCGCAACACTTTTCCGGTAACAGGATCTTCCCGACTAAAATTCATTCCGTAAATGCCAGCAATAAAGGTTAGAGGTATAAATATCGAAGATATGATGGTTAAGACCTTCATAATTTCGTTCATTCTATTACTCACAATTGATAAATTTAAATCGATATTGGCGGTTGCAATCTCTTTTAAAGATTCCAGAAAATCTATGGTTTGAATGCAGTGATCGTAGGCATCTTTTAAATAAGTTTTTGTTAAAGAGGTAATTAACGGACTCTCGCTTCTTAAAATGTCACTCAACTTGTCACGTTCGGGCCAAACAACTTTTCTTGTAGTCAGTAAAGCTCTTTTAATGGCCTGCGTATCGTACATTATCCTTTTATCCGGGTTAGCATAAAGCCGATCTTCTATCGAATCTAACTGCTCGCCCCAAACATTAAGAAGTTTTAAGTAACTGTCTACCACCATGTCCATCAACGCATACATCAAGTAGCTACTTCCGCCCAAGCGAATGTTACCCTTGCCAATATCAAGACGCTTCCTAACAGAATCAAAGCAATCTTCGTAGGTTTCTTGAAAAGTGATGAGGCAATTTTGTGTTAAGATAAAAGAAATCTGCTCATTAATTAATTCATTCTCTGAATTGAAATAAAGATGTCTACTTACTGCAAAAAGATAATTTTCTGCATCATATTCATCTATTTTTGGTCGTTGATAGGAACTTGTGATGTCTTCTAATACCAAGATGCTGATATTTAGCTTAGTTTTAAGCGTATCAAACAAGCTCGTATCTCCTATTCCTTTAATGTCAAACCAATAGCTAAAATTGGGGTCGGCCGTTAACAAATCAATATTTTTTAAAGATTTCAGCACCTCAACCTTATGGTTATCTGTATTATACATATGAAAGCTAATAATTGGCTTTAATGCATTATCATCTATTACATAAGCCCCCGGACTTGTGCCAGGTTCTGAAAAATTAATTTTCTTTTTTTTATCGCGTAGTTTATTCTTTGCCATAAATAACTAAAGATAAGCACCTGCTTGTGGTCCTTGATTAAACAATAAATCGACTATACTTAAGTTTGGGATAAATTTATGCCTATCTTCAAACACCTGGTAATAAGGCTTTGCATCAAAGAAAAATGGTTTTTTAGGACTCATAATATGTCTATAATCCACCTTTACTTCTGCCGGCTCTAAATAAGAAGCACTAAGCTCAAAATCTAGACCTATTTTAATTTTTTTGCAAAGCCAATTAAAAATTTCCAGATTATAGTCAAATAAAAAATCAAATTTTTGTTCGTAAAACTTTGCAAGCTCATCTTCATAATATTCAAAATAAGCAGAGCTTCTGTAGCAACATTGTAAGCTGAGCCAATGTAACCGTTGCCACTTAAAGTCGTAACTAATCCGCACATCTTTAAAGGCAACATGGTTTTTAGCACCTTTAACTATCGGCACTGTAATGTCTAATGGTCCATTTGGTGAATAGATGCATGCCCTATTTCTATAGGTCTGTTTCGGGAAATTTTCCTGCTTTTCTATTAGTATTGGATCATGCACTCCTTTAATGATGCCAAAATAGCCAACCGGCGGAAGATAAAACAAGGGAAGTATTGCTGTATTTTGCATTTGAAAATCTATGTTTGTAGCCAAACGTTTAAAAATAATGATTAATAGGGCAATAGCGCAGCTTGGCGTGCTTTTTTTATTCTCACTATCACTCCTGCCTTTAACTGTGTTGTTTTTCTTTGCAAGATTAACATATTATCTGTTGTATTACATAATTGGCTACCGAAAAAAAGTTGTTCGTAAAAATCTATTAGCTTCTTTTCCCGAAAAATCTTTGGCTGAAATTATCAAAATAGAAAAAGATTTTTTTAAATATTTGGCTGATCTCATGTTCGAGATTATAAAAATGACCACAATATCGGAAAAGGAAGTGTTAAAACGTTTTAAATTTATGAATGTTGATTTGCTACGAACCCACCTGCAAAACGGAGTTAGCGTTTTGGGCTGCGGAGGCCATTTTGGAAATTGGGAACTTGGAGGCTTATCTCTAGGAATCGAACTTGAGACCAAAACGCTCATGATTTATAAACCGCTCTCTAACAAGATTTTTGAGAATTGGTTGAACAATTGTAGGTCGAGATATGGCAATGTATTGATTGCGATGAAGCAAACTTTAAGAGAAGTTGTCGCCTATAAAAATGAACCAACTTTAATAACTTTTGTCAGCGACCAAGCACCTGCCCGTTCTGAAACAAAGTATTTTATTCCTTTTTTAAATCAACCAACTGCCGTAATGCTAGGTATTGAAAAAATTGCAAAGCAAACCGATAGACCTATTTTCTTCTTTAAGGTTCGACGGATAAAACGAGGATATTATGAGGGAGATATTTTGCCGGTTTGCTTAGAACCACAAAAAACCACAGACCTAGAAATTACAAAAAAGCACTTTGCGCTTTTAGAAACTTGCATAGCCGAACACCCGGCACTTTGGCTTTGGAGCCACAATCGTTGGAAAATTAAACCAGAAAATGCGCAGTAAAATTCCATCGGTTGCCGTAGTTATTTTAAATTGGAACGGAAGCGCTTTGCTGGAAAAGTTTTTGCCAGGAATTTTAGCTTCCAACTACCAAAATTTACAGATAATAGTTGGAGATAATGCTTCGACTGATGATTCGGTAGCAATGTTATTGGAAAAGTTCCCAGATGTAAAAATTTTAATCAACGCTGTAAACTACGGTTTCGCAGGCGGTTACAATAAGGTTTTAGAGCGCGTTACTGCAGATTATTTTATTCTGCTAAATTCTGATGTCGAGGTGACGCCAAATTGGATTGAACCCGTTATAAGGTTGATGGAAAGTGATGAAAGCATTGCCGCTGCTCAACCAAAAATAAAGGCTTATAACTTTAAAAATCGGTTCGAGTATGCAGGCGCCGCTGGAGGATTTCTAGATCATTTTGCTTTTCCATTTTGCAGGGGAAGATTGTTTAATGTATATGAAGACGACAATGGACAATACAACGATACCACAGAGATATTTTGGGCAAGTGGTGCAGCATTTTTCATTAAAAGCAAGTTTTGGGAAGAAACTATTGGCCTAGACGCTGATTTGTTTGCCCACATGGAAGAAATAGACCTTTGCTGGAGATTGAAAAACTTAGGACATAAAATAATGTATTGTGCTGATGCAGAGGTTTTTCACATCGGAGGTGGAACTTTGCAAACAGAAAATCCTTTTAAAACCTACCTCAATTTTAGAAATAACCTCATCATCATGCAGAAAAACCTTCCACCCGTGGAAGCTGTTTTTAGGATTACCATTAGAATTTTTATCGATTTTATTGCTTGGTGGCACTTCCTACTTACGGGAAAACCAAAGTTTACTTGGGCTGTAAGCAAAGCACATTGGCATTTCATTACTTCCATCGCCAAAACCAATAAAAAGCGGAGCGCTTATCAAAAACCGTATCTATCTAATGCGGGCGTATATAGCGGTAGCATCGTTTGGGATTTCTTCGTTAGGAAAATTAAATACTTCTCACAGTTATGGTAGTTTGCTTATTGGATGCATAAAAAGCTTTCTATTGCCAAACGATAACCGTCCATTCCAAAACCAGTTAACACTCCTTTACAGTTTTTACCTGTTAAAGAGATGTGGCGGTATTCTTCTCTCGAATAAATATTAGAGATATGTACTTCGACCACGGCGGTGCTTATTGCAGCAATGGCATCGGCTATTGCAACAGAAGTGTGTGTAAATCCCCCACCATTTAATATAACCCCGTCATAATCAAAGCCAACTTCGTGTAATTTGTTAATAATTTCGCCTTCTACATTGCTTTGAAAATAATCCATTTCTATGGTCGGATACCTTTCAGAAAGTTCCGTCATATAATCTTCCATTTTTTTGTTTCCATAGATAGATGGCTCCCTAACTCCTAAAAGATTTAAGTTGGGTCCGTTAATAATCTGTAATCTCATGAGTAATTAATTGTCGTTGCCATAAAGGTAATTTTTTTTGGGCGTTTGACAGCTGCCTATAAATAATTTTCCTTTGCAAACAATGTCGTATTTTTGAAAAGTTAATACGCTTAAACCATGATGTGGCAACCCTATCTTAAAGAATTTAAGATTTACCTAAAGCTAGAAAGATCTTTGTCGGCTAATTCGATAAGTGCCTATTTGGGCGATGTGGAAAAATTGATTCAATACTTTTTGAATCGAGACGAGCAACCGACAATAACCGAGATTAAGAGTGATGACCTGAAAAGTTTCATCAGTTCGATACACAATCTTGGGATGCAAGCGAGTACACAGGCAAGAATCATCTCGGGGATCAAAGCTTTTTTTGCATACCTATTGATGGAGGAGATTATTTTTATAGATCCAAGTGCGTTGTTAGAAAGTCCAAATAGTACAAGAAAACTTCCTGACACCCTAAATCTTGTAGAAATCGACGGGTTGCTTTCAGCAATCAATGCCTCATCTGCACAAGGAATGAGAGATAAAGCTATTGTTGAGGTGTTGTATGGTTGTGGCCTAAGGGTATCAGAGGTAACAGAATTAAAAATTTCAAATATTTTCGCACAAATCGAATTTATTAAAGTTATTGGCAAAGGAAATAAAGAACGCTTAGTTCCAATCGGCGGCTCGGCATTGAAATATATCTCAATCTATTTAAACGAAGTTAGAGCTCATGCCGACATTAAAAAGGGCAATGAAGATTGTCTTTTTTTGAATCGGTTTGGCACTAAACTTTCCAGGATTTCGATCTTCAATCTTATAAAAACACTGGCAATCTCTGCAGGAATAACTAAAACGATTAGCCCACATACATTACGCCATTCATTTGCAACGCATTTAATAGAAGGTGGGGCAGATTTGCGGGCAGTTCAAGAAATGCTTGGGCATTCAAGCATTACAACCACAGAAATTTATACACATTTAGATAGAGATTATTTGAAGCAGGTAATAACCCAATTCCATCCCAGGGCATAATCGAAATTAGGGTAAATTAGCTTTAATCATCCTATCTTTACCTTGCATGTCTTTCCTTAATTCTATATTTGTAAATAATTTATGATCTAATAACTCAACTGTTTGTTTAGATAAAAATTCATTTATCTCCAAATAAAGTGTTCCAGTGGGATTTAAATTTCTCAAAGCAAAGTCTGCTATGGCGCTATAAAATTTTAAAGGTGCATCATCCTCTACGAATAACGCCAGATGTGGCTCAAAATCGATTACATTTTTTTCCATATCGCTCATTTCTAACTTACGCACGTACGGAGGATTGCTTACAATCACGTCATATCGTGTAATGGCAGTTGATGTTAAGATATCGTCTTCGATAAAATTTATATCTACTTTATTTATCAACGCGTTGGCTTTTGCTACTTCAAGTGCTCCGGCAGAGATATCAATTGCTGACATCTGAATAAAGGAAAAATTTTTCTTTAGACTAATTGCGATACAGCCAGAGCCAGTGCCTACATCTAATACCTTAATTTGTTCTCGCTTTTTTGCCTTAAAATCTTGAAGCATCCAGAATACCAATTCCTCTGTTTCTGGTCGAGGAATTAAAACGTATTGGTTTACTTCAAAGAGAAGCCCAAAAAAATGGGCCTGATTTAAAATATACTGAATGGGGCGGTGGATTTTTAGTTCCGCCAATATGTCTTTAAACTTGTTTGTTAAGCCCTCGCTCAACGCTAAATTTTTTTCGTTATCTAATTTAAAATTTGGACTTGCTAGATATTTTTCTAAAGTTAAACTCAAGAATACTTTAATCTCACTTTCTGTGTAAAGTGCGATTAATTCTTGTTTGAAAAGTCTATTTAGCTGGTTCTGGTTCATAATGGCAAAATTAGGTATTTATACGAATGTTAGTTTGAAGATTTTAAAAGAGATGCTTTTATTCGTTATTTTTGCATTAATGGATGATGAAAGCTATATGAGTCGTTGCCTAGATCTAGCCAGGTTAGCAATTGCAGATGTGAGTCCAAACCCTATGGTTGGCTGCGTAATTGTTTTAGATGACGTTATTATTGGAGAAGGTTATCACAAAATATTTGGCGAAGCACATGCAGAGCCAAACGCCATCCAAGCTGTTTTTGAACGCTATGGAGAAAAGTCGAAAGAAATGCTGAACCGAGCAACAGTCTACGTGAATCTAGAGCCTTGTGCCCATTTCGGTAAAACGCCACCCTGTGCAGATTTATTAGTGAAACACAGCGTTAAGAAGGTAGTTATAGGCAATAGAGATCCTTTTTCTGGCGTAAATGGACTAGGAATAGAAAAACTTAAAAATGCCGGGATTGGCGTGGTGTCAAATGTATTAGACTCAGAATGCCGAAGGTTAAACATTAGGTTTTTTACTCGAATTGAGAAACAACGTCCTTACATCATACTAAAATGGGCCGAAACTGCAAATGGCTATTTTGCGCCTCTTGACGGCTCCCAAAGTTGGATTAGTGGCAATCTAGCTAAGCGCTTAACACATAAGTGGCGTGCCGAAGAAGATGCAATTTTGGTAGGCAAAAATACTGCTCTGATAGACAATCCCGAGCTTAACGTTCGAGACTGGGTTGGGAATAATCCCATTCGGTTATTGATCGATAAAAATTTGGAAATTCCAACGAGTAACTTATTTTTTAATGAAGTTGCAAAAACCGTTGTCTTTAATGAGGTGAAGACAGAAATAATTGGAAATGTACATTACATTCAGATGGAAGATATGCATTTTTACCTTCCGCAAAAAATTTGCTTTCAGCTTTATCTAATGGATATTCAGTCTTTTATTGTGGAGGGCGGAATAAATGTGTTAAATCAATTTTTATTGGCAGACCTATGGGACGAAGCCAGAATTTTCAGGTCGAAATTAGCCTGGAAAGATGGTTTGCGTGCCCCGCAGCTGCGCGCCGACTTTGTCGAAAGCTCGAAGGTGGGGGAAGATGAATTTTCGGTCTATAAAAATCCTAAAAGCTAACTTCTGGTGTCTATTGATCAATTTAAAACGATAGCGACTTCAGCCGAATCAATTTTTAGCAATAAAGGGAGCAAATTTATAGGTTATGCCTATCCGGTAAGAACCGAAGAAGAAATAAAGAATATTCTATTAGCATTAAAATCTCAGCATAAAAAGGCTGGACATTTCTGCTATGCATACCGACTTAACATTGATGGTATATTTAGATCTAACGATGATGGCGAACCAGCCGGATCGGCGGGGAAACCGATTTTAAATTGTCTTCTCTCAGAAAAATTAGAAAATATACTTATTGTAGTAGTCAGGTACTTTGGCGGCAAATTATTAGGTGTTCCTGGATTGATTAATGCTTATAAAACAGCAAGTCTAATGGCTTTGGATAAAGCTACCATCATAGAAGATTTTAATAAAATAGCGCTACAGATTACTTTTACTCACCTCTATATGAATGATGTGATGCAAATAGTTAAATTTGAGGATATAGAGGTTTTTGAACAGCAGTTTGATTTAAAATGTGGGTTAAAGTTTTGGGTAAAAAAGTCCTTAGCTTTCCACGTTATCAATAGATTAGCAACCGTTCCAAATCTCAATATAAGTGAGATTAGTACAAATGACACCAAAAATTGGAAAGAAATATATGAGTATAGCAAAAAGTGACCTTATCATCAATCCTGATGGAACTATTTATCATTTAAATTTATTGCCAGAAGATGTTGCAGATACTGTAATAACCGTAGGTGATCCCGAACGCGTGGCAGAAGTAAGCAAACATTTTGATAAAATTGAGCTCAGAAAAGGAAACCGGGAATTCATTACGCATACTGGAATGCTAGGGAATAATCGAATCACTGTCCTCAGCACAGGCATCGGAACGGACAATATAGATATTGTTTTAAATGAATTAGATGCCTTAGTCAATATCGACTTTACCAAAAGGGAAATAAATAAGAATTTAAAATCGTTAAAAATTATTAGAATCGGAACTTCGGGCTCAATTCAAGATGATATTCCTCTGGGCACCATTATGGCTTCTTCATTCGGCTTAGGTTTAGATGCACTCATGAATTATTATAATTCTCAAAATACTGAAGAAGAGAAAGATATACTAATTGGTTTTAATAAACACTTTAGCGTTGTTAGAAACTTCAATCCATACATTACTGCAGCTAGCAATCAGTTACTAACAATCATAGGAAAAGAAATGATGCACGGAATCACAGCAACTGCTCCAGGTTTTTACGGTCCGCAGGGCCGTAGATTACGTACCGAAAACTCCATGACCAATCTTATTCAACAATTAAATAGCTTCAATTATAAGGGAAATAAAGTCACTAACTTAGAGATGGAAACGGCCGGTATTTATGCTTTGGCAAATATGTTGGGCCATAAAGCCATTTCGATAAATGCCATTTTAGCCGGCAGAACTAAGTTAGAATTCGCCAAAGAACCACATAAAATAATTGACACTGCGATTAAAATGGTGTTGGAAAGAATTTGCTATATTTAATAATACATATATCTAAAATACTGTTTCTTACGAAGATTACCTTAAAAGTAATATTAGGTAAATATATCAAATGCGATGCGGTAGGTATTGCAATGGGCATCTACAATTTGTTTGATGTCTGCAGAATAGCCACCGCCCATGCTTATTTGAACAGGAATTTTTTTCGCGTTACATAAACTCAATACCATTTTATCCCGGGTTGCGCAACCAGCTTTAGTAAGGGATAGTTTTCCCAATTTGTCTGAAGCCAAAACATCTACGCCTGCAAGATAAAAAACAAAATCTGGCTGCTCCAGCTCAAAAAGCTTGTGAAGTGTTTCGTCTAGTATTCCCAAATACTCTCCATCCGAAACACCATCACGTAAAGCAATATCCAGACTCGATCTTTCTTTTTTAAAAGGAAAGTTTTTTTCTCCATGCATCGAAAATGTAAATACTCTGTGATCATCCTCAAATATCTCAGCCGTTCCGTTGCCTTGGTGAACATCTAAATCTATAACTAATATGTTACTAGCTAAATTATTATTAAGCAGATAGTTGGCACAGATCGCTTGGTCATTCAAAAGGCAAAAACCTTCGCCCCAACTGCTCCCTGCGTGATGCGTACCACCTGCAACATTAAAAGCCACGCCATTTTCCAAGGCGCAAATCGCCCCGTCTATCGTTCCTTTTGCAATTGTCAGCTCACGCTCCACCAATTTTTTAGTAAGCGGAAAACCAATTTTTCGCTGTTCCTTTGGCGTTAGGGTAAGGTTTTTTAAGTCTTCCCAATAAGATTTTGTATGGGTGGTGAGTACATATTTCTCTTCTAAAAGCTCAGGATTGAAAAGATTATTTTCTACTATAATTCCCTCGTGCAGCAACTGAGCCGGAATTAGTTCGTATTTTAACATGGGGAATCGATGACCTTCTGGTAAAGGATGCGCATATATCGGATTCCATGCGATTTTAATCTCCATTTATTTTACTTTCCAGGAGTTGCTTCGTAACTTCCAGTAACACCACTCCTGCAACGTACACATCTTCAAAAGAATTATACATTGGCACCGGACTAAAACGAATTACATTGGGTTCGCGCCAATCGCCAAGTATATTTTTTTCGACCAATCCATTGAAGATTTCTTTTGGTTTTTCCTTTGCAATGATGGAAAGTTGAGCTCCGCGATCCGCTTCTATTAATGGAGTAATGATCTGAAATTGCTCATAACCAAGCGTTATATTTATCTCATTTATAATAGATTGTAAGTAACCAGTTAATTTCTCGCTTTTACTTCTTAACGGCGCCATAAAGCCAGCTTCTTCAAACTGCTGCAGAGCAGCATAATACATGGTTAGCGGAAAAACCTGAGTGCAACTAACTTGCCAACCATCGGCGCCCTTTTCAGGCTGAAATCCTTTTTCCATTAAAAAACGATCGGTTTCTTTGTAACCCCACCAACCTGCAAATCGATTAAGCTCTTTATCTTGAAAATGGTTTTCATGCACAAAGATACCACTTACACCACCCGGACCGGCATTTTGGTACTTGTATGAGCACCAGCAGGCAAAGTCTACCTTCCAATCGTGCAGGTTTAGAGGAACATTACCCGCGGCATGCGCGAGGTCGAATCCTACCGTTGCCCCAACTTGGTGACCTGCTTTAGTTATTTCTGCCATGTCAAACAGCTGACCGGTAAAATAATTAATGCCGCCAAATAGAACGAGCGCCAATTCGTCACCCTGTTTTAAAATTTCGGCAATGATGTCTTCAGTTCGTAAAGTATATTCGCCGGATCTTGGGCCAATTTCTACAATCACATTGGCAGGAATATAGCCATGAAATTTCACCTGACTTTCAATGGCATACTGATCTGAAGGGAATGCGCTCTTTTCCATCAGTATCTTAAATCTATTATTTTTGGGAGCATAAAAACTGACCATCAATAAATGCAGATTTATGGTCAAAGTATTCATGGCGCAAACTTCGTCGACTTTTGCTCCTACTAACTCAGCCATCAATGCGTTTACCCGCTTATGGTAGTACATCCAAGCGTCTTCTCCTTCAAACCAACCTTCTACGGCTTTGTTTCCCCAATGATCTAATTGCTTAGAAATTAACTCTTTTGTTCGTTTAGGTTGCAGTCCTAAGGAATTACCGCACAAATAGATAAATTCTTTTCCATTTTGCTTTGGAAAAATAAATTGTCCTCTAAATTGATTAAGACTGTCAGCTTTATCAAGTGATTTAGCAAACTCGAGCGTATTTTTAAACTGCATGAATCAATGATACAAAAAAAAGCAGGAATTTTATTTTCCTGCTTTTTTAATTAAATTTTTATTTTGTCATGTTTCCCCACATCGGGTTGGTCTCCAGTTACAATTGCCTTAAGCGTGCTAAACAAAACTACTAATTTAGACGCCGAACTATCCCAATATTCAACTTCGTCCGCTTCAACTTTTATTAATATAAGTTTCGGATCATCTACGCCATCAGGAAACCATGCTTTGACAAACGGCGACCAGAGCTCTTTTTTCTTATCTCTATCATCTACAAAAGAAGCTTTTCCCTTAACCGTAACGTAAGTGTTATTAGATGGATCGCTGTAAGCGAGCAACACCTTATTGTCTTTAGAAATCTCTTTAGATTTTGGCGAATACTCATTGGTAAAAAACCAAATACTTCCGTCGTGGTCTACTTTTGCAGTAGCCATTGGTCTACTGCCCATCTCTCCTTCTAAGCCAATCGTATTAAACATGCAGATTCGCACATCTTCTACCATTCCTTTTAATTTCTCTATATTCTTCTCGTTTTTCATGTGATTCGCTTTGATGAAAAACATTCTGAGTGGAGAAAAGTTTTCAGTTTTGAAGCATTAACGAGAATCAATTATTAGCGAAGCCACTGGGTTTACTACGAATTTTCATTTATCTCCCTGTTTTTTTGCAGTAAACTCTAATTAATTCTGTCATCCGCTGAATGGAGATAAACCATCTCAACTATATTTTAACAAGATCTTGATAATAATCTCTAAATTAATCTGATCGATAGAATCAAAATGTGACAAATGTTCACTGTCTACATCTAAGACACCGACAATCACGCCATCTTTTTTTAGTGGTAGAACGATTTCAGACTTGGATCCCGAGCTACACGCAATGTGCCCAGGAAACGCATCAACGTCATCAACAATAATCACTTCTTCTTTCAACCAACTTGTTCCACAAACGCCATTTCCTCTCTTTATCCGCGTGCAAGCTACCGGTCCCTGGAACGGTCCGAGCACTAATTCATCATTTTTAACCAAATAGAAACCAACCCAAAAAAAACTAAATTGCTCTTTTAACGCTGCAGAAATGTTTGCCATATTTGCTATAAAGTCATCTTCGCCTTCCAACAATGATGCTATTTGGGGAATGATTGACCTGTAATTATTTTCCTTATTGTCTGATAATAAAATGGTTAAATCTTCTGACATAAATCTAAATGTGAGGTATAAAATTATAATTAATTAAAAATTTGGGCGCTCTAAAACGCCATCTACTGTATTTTTTTGCACAAGAAAAATGTCCAAAAAGATGCCGTTTCTGTCGTTAGCGCTAGCATGATGTACATGCAAGTTTCCACAAGAATTTTTCTTAGCAAACAGCAAATCTATTCAAATTTTATACTCATTCTACCATTGCGCATCAAAACTCCATCGTCTTTACATACGATCTTTAAATAATAGCTAGTTTTGCACTAAACAAAATTTGCTTTTCATTATGAATTGGATACTATTGATTATCGCAGGACTATTCGAAGTGGGCTTTGCAACCTGTTTGGGCAAAGCGAAACAAAGTTATGGAAACCTGAGCTACTATTGGTTTTCAGGTTTCTTATTATGCCTTGCAATCAGCATGTTATTATTGGTAAAAGCGACTAATACCCTACCAATTGGCACTGCTTATGCAGTTTGGACAGGGATTGGCGCTGTCGGAACCGTACTTGTTGGCATTGTTATTTTTAAAGAACCAGCAGATTTCTGGCGGATATTTTTCATCACCACCTTAATTGCGTCTGTTATCGGTTTGAAATTTGTCTCAAATTAAAAAAAGTTTGTGAAAAAGCTAAATTTATAATTTTATAGGTTTTTTTTATAATAATGAATTAAAATGACGCCCATATTTTTCGCAGATCAAAAAGACTTTAGAAATTGGTTATCGATAAACCACCTGGTTGAAACCGAGTTGACTGTAGGTTTCTATAAAATACGAAGTGGGAAGGCAACCCTAACTTGGGGTCAATCTGTCGATCAAGCATTGTGTTTTGGCTGGATCGATGGCGTTAGAAACTCGATAGATGCAGAAAGTTATCAGATTCGGTTCACAAAACGTAAGTCGAATAGTATTTGGAGCGCAGTGAACATAAAAAAAATGGAAGAACTTGTAAAAAATAACTTGGTGAAAGAAGCAGGTTTGCTAGCTTTCGAAAAACGCAAACCAACTAAATCCAAAATTTATGCCTTCGAGCAGGAAGAAGTAATTTTTTCTAACGCATTTGAAATGCTTTTTAAACAAAACAAAGCAGCTTGGGAGTATTTCTTTGCACTCGCGCCATCTTATAAAAAAACGTCAACCCACTGGGTAATGAGTGCAAAAACTGAGTTAACGCGTCAAAAAAGATTAGGAGAGCTCATCCGCGAAAGCGAAAATGGAACAAACCAATGGAAGCATAGTAAGTACAAAAAGAGCTATTAATTACCGATCTATCCATTTTACAACTTAACCACTTAACAGCTAGCAATCAATCACTAAATGCCTCTTTGCCTCACGGCCTCGTATAAAATAATGGCTGCAGAAACAGATACATTTAAAGATTCAATAGCGCCTACCATTGGTATTTTGGCAAGTCTGTCCGCAATTCTTATTAACTCATTAGAAATCCCTAAATCTTCTGATCCCATGATTACTGCTGTTGGCAAGGTGTAATCTGGCGTGTAAATTAGGTCATTTGTCTTTTCTGTACATGCAACGAGTTGCAAACCACATTCTTGCAGAAACAGGCATGTCTTCTGTAGATTTCCATGTCTGCAAATGGGTATATTGAAAAGCGCTCCCGCCGATGTTTTAATGGCATCACCATTTATTTGGGCAGCATTTTTTATAGGTACAACAATGGCGTGAACGCCGGCACAGACAGCTGTACGCACGATAGCACCCATGTTTCTCACATCTGTTATGCTGTCTAACACCAAAATAAATGGAACTTTTCCTCTTTCGAAAATTCCTGGAACAATGTCCTCTATGTCTTGATAGGTGATCGGAGAAATGACAGCAATAACGCCCTGATGCGTTTTTTGAGACATTCGGTTTAGTTTCTCTACCGGAACTGTGCTCAAAGGAATTGTAGTGTCGGTTAACACAGATTTAAGTTCTAAAAATAGATCGCCACTCAAACCGCGCTGCACGTAAATCGTTTCGATGTCTCTACCAGCTTTTATTGCTTCTATTACTGCACGAATACCGAAAACAAACTCGTTATTTTCCTTTCCCCGTTGCGGTCTTCTAAATTTATCCATTGTAAAAAATATTTGGCAAAAGTATCTAAATAAAAACGATTAAGTTTTAAGAAAAGCCATCTTATCAACAAAGGTAAGGTTAAAACTTTTTAGACCCGTTTTAAGCGCTCGAAATACATCCAATTCACCTTCAATTTGTTAACAATAACTAACAACTTATTGAAACAAGGCGGCAAAGTTTTGTTTACTTTTGTATATGAGTATCGATAAGGAACAATCTGGAAATGTTAATTTCAGTCCGCGTAAAGGCAGGTTAAGCAATCCGCAAACAGGCGGAAATGGGAAAATACCACCTCAGGCACTAGATTTGGAAGAAGCAGTTTTAGGCGCATTGATGCTTGAGAAAGACGCACTTTCCTCTGTTATTGATATATTAAAGCCAGAAGTATTTTATCAAGAATCTCATCAAAAAATTTTTGAGGCCATTCACTCTCTTTTTCAGAAATCTAAACCTGTTGATATTTTAACCGTTACTGCAGAGCTTAGACAAATCGGAAGCCTAGAAATGGTTGGTGGTGCCTATTACATAACGAATTTAACCAATCGCGTTGCTTCTGCCGCGAATATAGAATACCATGCTCGGATTATCTCCCAAAAATACATTCAGCGAGAACTCATTAGAATTTCCACGGAAATTATTAGCAACGCTTATGAAGATACCACGGATATTTTTGACCTGTTAGATCATGCTGAGAAAAACCTGTTTGATATTGCTCAGAACAACCTGCGAAGAGATACGCAAAAGATGGACGAGATCATCAAACAATCTCTTGCCACGTTGGAAGAGTTGCGCACCAAAACAGATGGTTTGACCGGAGTTCCATCAGGTTTTACAGGTTTGGATAGAATTACTGGTGGCTGGCAGAAATCAGATTTAGTGATCATTGCGGCTCGTCCTGCAATGGGTAAAACAGCTTTTGTGCTTACCTGTGCACGCAATGCAGCCGTAGATTTTCAAAAGCCTGTTGTTGTATTCTCGTTAGAAATGTCGTCGGTACAGTTGGTTAATCGGCTAATTTCTGGCGAAGCCGAAATAGAACAAGAAAAAATACGAAAAGGCAATTTGGCGGAGTGGGAATGGCAACAGATGCACAGCAAGATTAAAAAATTAAGCGATGCGCCACTATTAATTGACGATACGCCCGCACTAAATATATTTGAATTTCGGGCGAAATGTAGACGGCTAAAAGCTCAGTATGACATTCAAATGGTTATTGTAGATTATCTGCAATTAATGCATGGAAAAGGTGAGAACCAAAAAGGCGGTGGAAATCGCGAGCAAGAAATTGGTAGCATCTCTAGAGCGTTAAAGTCTGTCGCAAAAGAATTGGAAGTTCCAGTACTTGCACTTTCTCAGTTGAGTAGAGCAGTGGAAAGCAGGCCTGGACCAAATGGAAAGAGGCCAATGTTGTCAGATTTACGTGAATCAGGCTCAATTGAACAAGATGCAGATGTGGTACTCTTTTTATACAGACCAGAATATTATGGAATCACCGAAGACGAACAAGGACGTTCTCAAGCGGGAATCGGAGAGATAATCATCGCAAAACATAGAAACGGTGAAACTGGAATTGTACCCCTCAAATTTGTTGGTAAATTTGTTAAGTTTATGGATCTTGAAGATGATTTTAGTACACCAAACAGTTTCTCCATGGATAGCCCGTCATCTGGCATGTACCCCTCGCAAGATTTTGAGAAGCAAAGCAATGTAATCATTCGTCCGTCTAAAATGGATGATTATAGCGATGATGGAGCACCTTTCTAAAAACCTCTTACCTGATCTTTGCTATCTAGATGAAAGTGGGTTATTGAAATTTTTTGATTGCAAAAAAGGTTGTCTTGCAAGCTTATTAAAGCTTTAGTGAGATTTTTTTAGAAAAAATACCCTAGCGCAACAGCCAACACTACAATTATTGGCGGACTTATTTTGGTGTAATTTAATAATAAAAAAGTCAGTAACATAACAGCAAGAAACATCCAATTTAGGCCAATAGGGGTAAGTAATAAAATGAACGCGGCTATCATAAAGCCAACACTAACTGCGTTTATTCCCGATAAGCTGTGTCTAATTCTAGAAATTTTCTTTAGATCTTCCCAAAATGGAACGATAAATAGTACTAAAATTAAACCTGGCAGATTAATCCCTAAAACGCCGACAATTCCTCCAAGTACCTGTCCTGAAATCCCATAACCAAAATTTTTCATGCTGAGAGCGCCTAAATAACTGGTGAAAGAAAAAGTTGGCCCGGGTAAAGCCTGTTGTATGGCAAATCCAGACAAAAATCCGGCAGAATCAAGGTAATGCTTCATTTGTACAAATTCCGTAAACATTAACGGCACAAGAACTTGTCCGCCGCCAAATACCAAAATACCGTTGCGGTAAAAGTTTTCTAATAAACGTATTGGCAAACTAAAGGGCGAAGTTCTGTTTATAACGGCACCAACAAGCGCGAAAAGCAACAGGGCACCTAAAAAATACACTAGCTTTTTTGGATTTACATTAGAAAAAAGTTTTACTCTCAACTCTGTTTCCTCCTTTGGCGTTTCTATGGCAGACGAGATCATGCCTCCAATAAGAATGGCAAGTGGAAAAACATAGGCATTCTTTAAAACTAAAGTGGCAATAACCGCTGCAAGCGCTAAAAAAATGGGCATTTGCGTAACTAAAATTTTCTTTGCAAGTTTAAAAGCGCCATAGCCAACGATACCTAAACCAACAGGCTGGATATATTTTAACACATCTGCGAAATGTGCTTTCTGACCAACCATTGCGTAACTGATGGCAGCAAAAGTCATAATGGCTGCGGTTGGCGTAATCCAGATGACAAACGTAATCAGCGCAAGTTTTAGACGACCCACTTTCCATGCGATGCCCACCAAGGTTTGGGTACTTGCTGGACCAGGCAGTACTTGCGCCAATGCATTAAGTTCTAATAATTCTTCTGCAGAAATAAATTTTGTTTGATTCACAAAATATTTTAGCAATAAGGCCAGGTGTGCCTGAGCGCCACCGAAAGAACTGAAAGTAAACAGCACCACATTTTTGATAAAAAGCAGTTGTTTTTTTACAGCGATGGAATTCGGTTGCATGACAAGATTTTCGGGATTACTTATTGGCAGAAAAACTGCGCATATTTTTGGCGCTAAATTTTGTCTGTCGACCAAATGTAGTTCATTTTTTGATTTCCGCAAATTTGTGGGTTAGTTCGGCAAATCAACGTGTTAAAAAAAAATGCTTGTAACATCAATCGTCCTCGTAATCTAACCCAGATGCAGTATTAAAGGCAGAACGAAGTTCTGAAAGCGCGTGCATATCTCTTTTAAGTTCTGCGATCTGCATTCCTTGCTGATAAATACCTATCGCCTGGTCGGTTTCGTTCTGCTTTTCATATAATTTGCCTAAATGGTAATAGGTACCCACATAAGTTGGATGTTCGGCGATAAGTTTTAAATAAAACTGAAGAGCCTCAGCTGTGTTGTTTAGGTTATTATATTCGGTTGCGATGGCATATAGTATAAATGAATCATTAGGATCCTGCTCCATAAATTGTAATAACTTGCTTAATCGGGTAGCTGACATTTTGTTTGATTGCTTTTTTAACTAAATTTGCGGCAAGGCCATTTATATAAAAAATAAGATTCCTATGAAAATATTAGTTTGTATAAGTAACGTACCGGATACGACTACAAAAATAACATTTACCAACGATAATACAGTATTCAACGCTTCTGGCGTTCAATTTATAGTCAACCCTTACGATGAAATTGCTTTGGCAAAAGCCATCATGCTAACAGAAGGTGGAAACGGTTCTGTTACCGTCGTAAATGTAGGCGAAGCGATTACCGAGCCAACCATTAGAAAAGCTTTGGCAATTGGCGCAGACGATGCAGTAAGAATTAATGCCGCGCCGCGCGATGCCTATTTTGTTGCGAAGCAAATTGCGGCGTATGCAAAAGGTAAAGATTTCGACATGATTTTAACCGGCAGAGAATCAATTGATTACAACGGAAACCAAGTTGCTGCGATGATAGGTGAATTCTTAGACCTTCCGTCCATTTCTATCATTAAAAAATTAACCTTGGAGGATGGAATAGCAGTTTTGGAGCGTGAAGTTGAAGGCGGAAAAGAAGTCGTAAATGTTACTGGTAACTTTGTTGCAAGCTGCGCAGAAGGTGTTGCAGAACCCAAAATCCCAAATATGCGCGGGATAATGAGCGCTAGAAGCAAACCCCTAATCGTAGTTGAGCCTGTAGAAATAGAAGTAGTAAGTGAAATTGTTAAGTTTGATTTACCTGCCCCGAGGGGTGCCGTAAAATTGATCCCATTTGACGATGCAGAAAAATTAATTGACCTGTTACACAGTGAAGCGAAGGTTATTTAAGGTTTAAAGTAAAAACCAAAAATTAAGTCTGAATTAAAATTTTTAAAAATTCCAACGGTCATCCGCAAAAAGCGATTAAACAACCGAAAAAGATAAATAAATATGAGCGTATTAGTTTATGTAGAACAAGCAGAAGGAAAATTTAAGAAGTCTGTTTTTGAGGCGGTTTCCTACGCTAAAGCAATAGCAGATCAGCAGTCTACCTATTTAACAGCCATTTCTATTGGCGATGTTGCAGAAAATGAATTAAGGGAACTTGGTAGGTATGGGGCTACAAAAATATTAAATGTTTCCTCAGATAAGTTAAAAAGTTTTGTAAACCAAGCCTATGCAAGCGTAATCGCATCAGCTGCAGACAAAGAAAACGCAACAATCGTTGTTCTTTCCAATTCCTTTACCGGGAAAGGTTTGGCACCAAGAATTGCAGTAAAATTAAAAGCCGGGTTGGCAGATGGCGCAGTAGAACTTCCGATAGTGGCCGACGGCAAGTTTATCGTTAAAAAAACGGCATTTTCTGGTAAGGCATTTGCCATGACCGAACTCGTAGCAGACAATAAGGTTATTGCACTAAATCCGAATGCTTTTGGCACGAAAGAAAGTGCTAGTGAAGTAACTATTGAAGATTTTGTTGCAAATATAAATCAATCTGATCTAAACACGGTTATTAAGGAAATTGTCAGGGCAACAGATAAAGTTTCCCTACCCGATGCCGAAATTGTAGTTTCTGCAGGAAGAGGTTTAAAAGGACCAGAAAATTGGGGAATGATAGAAGAATTGGCTAGCCTATTGGGTGCTGCAACGGCATGCTCAAAACCCGTTAGCGATGCAGATTGGAGACCACACGCAGAACACGTTGGTCAGACGGGAATTTCAATTAGTCCGAATTTATACATTGCCATTGGCATTTCTGGTGCCATACAACATTTGGCTGGCGTTAGTTCCTCGAAAGTAATTGTGGTGATTAACAAAGACCCTGAAGCACCATTTTTTAAAGTAGCTGATTATGGAATTGTTGGCGATGCATTTGACATCGTTCCTCGTTTGATAGCAACATTGAAAGCACACCAATCTTAAATTCACAAAATTTTAATCCATTTGTGTATTTTAAGCACACCAAAAAATGAAGAAAGTAAAACTCGATATTGTTGGCTTATCTTATAGTCAAACTCAAACTGGCGCGTATGCATTGGTGTTAGGCGAGGTAAATGGTAGGCGCAGGCTTCCCATCATTATCGGCGCCTTTGAAGCCCAAGCAATTGCCATCGAAATTGAGAAAATGACGCCAACTCGTCCGCTTACACACGACCTTTTTAAGTCGTTTGCAGAGACTTTTCACATAGACATCCAAGAAGTAATTATTTACAACTTGGTAGATGGTGTGTTTTTTGCAAAATTGATTTGTACTGATGGAAAAAATGTAAAAGAGATCGACGCGAGAACATCAGATGCGATAGCGCTTGCCGTGCGATTTAACGCTATGATTTACACCTATGAATTTATTTTGGGATCTGCTGGACTGTTGATTGAAGGCAGCGATTTATTGTTCTTAGAGAATTTGGATAATATTGCCAAAGAACCAGATGCAGATAGTTTGCCCACAAAAAATAAACAGCAGGGTTTAAGCCATTTGACTTTAGAAGAGTTGCAACACCAACTTCAAGAAGCCATCGCCGCTGAGGCCTATGAGAAGGCCGCGCGTTTTAGAGATGAGCTGAGTAAGAGGAATGCAAAATGATATTTTAAATAAAATTTTTTTTAAATTTTTTAATATAAAATACATAGAAAAGCTTCAAAATTATTGATTTTTATCAGACAGCTTTGTGCATCAAATTTGACGTGAAGCATTTGCTATTTTCTCGACCGACAAGCCACTTTTTGCTGATCGAATACACCCGACCTCTGATCTCTAATTTTGCGGTGGCGATTGCCTGGAAATCCTTTTCGTGAGGAACGAGCAAAAAGATTGGAACGTAAAGCGCGACCCTCTTCAGGGGAACGCCCAAATTATTTAAAAACTCATTGAATTTTCTAACGTTCATGATGTTGATATTTATTAGTGCGCTTTAACACGCTGTCCATTATACTTTAATTGGCTTTAGGCGCCAATTAAAGATGCCATTCCCATCGTTAGCGCTTGGGAGCATATCGGATTTTACGGTTAGCGATTGGAGTGGAAAACCTTTTTGTGAGGAACGAGCAAAAAGATTGAAACGTAAAGCGCGACCCTCTTCAGGGGAACACACAAACCATCTAAAAACTCTCTACTTAAATCCCAGATTCCCGGCTCCAGGTTCAGACAATTTGGCAACACTACGCAAAAACGAATTTAGCTTGAAGATATAATCGTTTAGAACGCCGAGAAAACAAAACCATAACGTGGACCGTCAGTCTAAATTCATTCTGGGATTTAAAGACTCCTTGAAGCTATAAAACCAATCGGGAGGTGATGAAACCAGTTAAGTAAGACGAAAAAGACACCATTCTTAGATTTTACTTTAAATTAATTCTATATTCAAATTTTATTTCAAAATCGAACAAAACATGAATGTTAAGTTTCGCCTAACGGTGATGAGCTTCCTGCAATTCTTTGTATGGGGCGCATGGCTGATTACCATTGCAAACTATTGGTTTAACACAAAAGGATGGGATGCAACGCAATTCGGGGCTATTTTCGCCACCATGGGTTTCGCGTCTTTATTTATGCCAACCTTAATGGGCATTGTTGCAGATAAATGGATTAACGCCGAGCGTTTGTATGGAATTTTGCACCTTTTGTATGCGGCAGTATTATTTTACATTCCACAGGTAACTACACCGGGTGATTTTTTTTGGGTGATGTTTTTAGCCATGTGCTTTTATATGCCCACTATTGCGCTAAGTAATTCTATTTCTTTCACCACCTTGAAATCTAAGTTATTAGATGTAGTGAAGGACTTCCCTCCCATTCGGGTTTGGGGAACCATAGGTTTTATTGTAGCCATGATTGCCACAAACGCAACGGGCAGTAAGGCAAGTGCAATGCAGTTTTACATTGCAGGGGTAGCGGCCTTAATTTTGGGTTTTTATAGTTTTACTTTACCGAAATGCCGACCTGCAAACCTGAGTGCAGAAAAAAATACACTCGCGCAGAAATTTGGATTGGAGTCTTTTAAACTTTTTGCCGATTATAAAATGGCTCTGTTCTTTATCTTCTCCATGTTTTTGGGTGGCGCATTGCAGCTTACTAATATGTATGGAGATGTTTTTATAGACGGTTTTAAAGATTTTCCACGATACGCTGATTCCCTTGTAATTAGGTATTCCACAATGATCTTGTCGATTTCTCAAATTTCGGAAACGCTATTTATTTTGGCAATTCCGTTTTTTCTTAAGCGGTTTGGAATTAAGAATGTGATGGTTATTGCAATGTTTGCATGGGTGCTCCGGTTCGGTCTGTTTGCGTATGGAAATCCTGGTGGAGGTTTATGGATGATCATACTCTCTTGTATTGTATATGGCATGGCTTTCGATTTCTTCAACATTTCAGGCTCTTTATTTGTGGAAACCTCTACGGCACCAAAAATTAGATCTTCTGCGCAAGGTTTGTTTATGATGATGACTAACGGTTTCGGCGCGGTTTTCGGTAGTTTGGTTTCGGGTTGGATGATAGATCGATATTTCACCAAATCCTTTTCTACAGTACAATCTATGGCAAAATTTGTAGGCTCAGAACCGAGCAACAATCACCTCCAATCTTTCATTAAGCAACAGGGTGTAAGCATTGCAAACAATGGCTTTTTTAGTCAGCCGATTTTAATGAAAGACTGGCGAGACATTTGGCTTACCTTCACCATTTATGCATTGATTATTGCTGTTTTATTTATGATTTTTTTTAAGCATAAGCATACGACCGCGCGAGAAAAGGCGATTGAGGCAATAATACACTAGCGGATCAAAGATTAACAAAATTGCGTTAAGCCAACCAAATATAGGTTGTTTGGAAAAATGATATTTGTAACGCTGTATTTGCTTCAATAATCTGCTTCCAACCAAATTAAAATGAAAAACTCCTACGTTCTCTACCTGTGGCCAATTATTCTTTTTAGCTGTGGCAGAAAAACAGAAATGCCGACCGGTTTAAAACCAGTGTACGCTGATTTTAAAAATGCTTGGCAGGAAAAAAACCTTTACGGAAAAGTAAAGGAAATCGAAACCTACAAAACGGTTTTTCAAAAAGACCACAATGATGATAAGGCAATTATAACACTTAAGGAAAAATTTACAGATTTTGGTTCCGTAAAAGAAATTTTCTATTTCGACGTTCAGGGCATACTGACAGAAAGTAATCATCTGGAATACGATGAGACACACTTCAACAATAAAACTACCTCTAAAAATAAACCCACAAACACGCATTATACTATAACAAGCAAGAGAGATACAATCAACAAAACAGAGAAAAAAAACATATTAATAAATAACAGTTCACAACAAACGGTTACCATTTATCTTAACGACAAAGGTAAAATTGTTAAACAAGTAGACGGTCGAGAAAATGATTCTATAGTAAGTAACACCATTTATAGATTAAATGGTACAGGAAAAATCATTTCCGAGACGCAACTAAAGGGAAATAATAAGGAGCCTGTTTACGTGGCAGAATCTAAGTACACCAAGAAAGGCGAATTGGTTGGGTACTCTTATAAATTTATGGGGACAA
The DNA here is from genome assembly GCF_054061655.1 of Pedobacter sp. UYEF25. Classification (NCBI taxonomy): domain Bacteria; kingdom Pseudomonadati; phylum Bacteroidota; class Sphingobacteriia; order Sphingobacteriales; family Sphingobacteriaceae; genus Pedobacter; species Pedobacter sp. UYEF25. The sequence continues at coordinate 145,165 of NZ_JBSSEL010000001.1, forward strand.
CCCGCGTTAGTGAAATCGAGTGGAAAAACGGTTATATTTTTAAAATACGAATTTATACCGTTTCGCGAGATTTAATAAAGCAAATGGATGAAGAAACCAAATATGATCAGTTGTATAACCCAATTGATGTTAAAATCTATAACGGTAGCAAGTTAATTAGAGAATCGAAATTTGCTTATGTGTACGATAGTCATGGCAATTGGAATAAGCGAGATGTTTCGATGAAAACTTATGCGCCAGACCAAAAAAAGTTCTCATCAATTTACAACGAAACGAGAGAAATTAAATACTGGTAAAGAAAAAGAAGTTAATCTGCTTTTAGAAATCACCAATGCTTGTGGCTTCAAATAATTAATTTATAGGTTGTAAATCAGTTATTTAACATTTAAACCCGCTGTTCGATATGCTCCGCAGGGTCATGTCTAACACATGATAGCCAGCTATTTGTAATCCCTTAAGAAAATTTGGCTATAGGGATTGGAAAATCCGCGTTATCTAAATCTGAAATGCTCAAACTTAACTTCCCAAAGAGCAAATTTTGCATAAGCAAAAGTATCTATTTGCGCACCAACTAAGGTTTATTTTCAATTACTCCTACCGGCGGAATAAAATGATAATCTTCGCAAAGAAAAACATTAAACTTCCTCACTACCTTTCCGTTTTTAGAGATTAAAATTGGATCTAATTGCTTCACGGTTTTGAAGTAGGCATTTAACTTTTCAGGAATAAATGCTGCTTTATTTAAATCTTTAAAGCGCGGTTCTGAGTCGATAAAAACCCCTGTTTTGCCATTCAACTTGCTTAAGTCTGTGCCGATGTAATCAAATTGCAAAGCTGGATCTCCAATTACATTTTGACCGTAGATAAAATGATCAGAAAAAAGATTAAGTTCTGCAGAAGTCTTATAACCGTCGGCAGAAAATATAAAATCGGCACCCTGCTGCTTTTCGATCGTATGCGTTTGTGTTGATAAATCTTTCCATCCAAACCAAGTATCATCGCTTCTTACAGGCACCACGTAAAACAAAACTTCTACAGCCATGGCCACGTGAATGATCACAGAAATAACGATCTGCCACTTTAGCCATTTATCAGATATGTAACTGCTTACAAAAATAATCCCGGCAATATAGCTAGGCATTAACCAATTTATTTTAATCCAATAAATGGGCGACAACAATATGAAAACCAAAAAAACAGGGAGAAAAAAACAGAGTAAAAATAAAAGGTCACTGGGCAGTTTGCGCCAGGAATGTTTGTAAGTATTAAAAATTTTCCAAAGCCCGTAAAAAAGGGCTATAAATAAAATTGGAATTAACAGGAATAGTTGCGTTCCAACCAAACCGAAGAAAAAGCGCGGCGTTAAATGAAATCCAGAAACCGATTGCATCCGCTCTCTCCCTTGAAACACAAAAGAAGCAAAATGATTGTCGACGTTCCAAATAATCACTGGCATCGCGACAATAACAAATAAAACACAAACCAGATATGGCCAAATGGTCGTCAAATATTTACGTTTGCTATTGCTTAAAAGCAAAAATAAAATCATTCCAGAAGGAAGAAAAACAGCGGTGTATTTACTGTCAAAAGCAAGTCCCATCGCTATGCCAGTTAAGATCCAAAACCAAATTTTATGCTCAAAAATAGCTTTATATAAAAAAAGAAGCGATAAAGCCCAAAACAACAACAGCGGACTATCAGGTGTGGAAATTAAGGAAAGGATGCTAACCATTAGCGTTGACAGTAACAATAACAACGCCTTTTGTGCTTGATCCTTTTTATAGAATTTTTGAGCGAGTAGATAAAAAACCCACACTGTTCCTAAAGTAGTAACGGAATCTGCAAGCTTAATTGCGATCGTGTTGTTACCGAAAATCGAGGTGAAAAACCTGAGAATTACCGCGATGGCTGGAGGGTGATCGAAATACGATAAACTTGGGTGCTGGCTGTAAAAGAAATAGTAAGCATCTTGAGGCATTGGCCCCATGCAAAAGATGAAAATAATACGTATTAAAATAATGATCGAAATTAAACCAACCAAGGTTTTTGAGTTATTATTGTCCGATAAAATTTTCATTTTCAAAAGTAAAGAAACATTTTTTCCCTAGCCGATAAATTTTTGGTGATTTTTACGAAACTTGAGCAGCGATAAAGCCAGTGGAGTTTCCATTCCAAAAAATTGAAATGAAGTTGAAATTCGTGATTATTAGATCCAAACACCTGTGCTAAAAAATAAGTTAAGTGGCTTATTTTGAGTTGATCGGATTCTAAATGTTGTAGCCGCAGGTTTTGTTGGCAAGCAAATGTTTACTGTCGTTAGGCCCCAAAGGTGTTTCGGACATTGAATATTAATGAGCGTTAAATGTCTCATATAGGTGGACTTTTCCTATCGCATCGACACGAGATAAAGTATATATTTGCTAAATAACACTACAAGGCAGTGCTTAGCAATAAAGCCAAGTGCTAAAGTTGTCCTTGTATTTTTTTATAATAGTTTCTTTATCTAAACAAAACATGTGGAAACTCTACGCCGTTTTAGCGGCATTTTTTGCAGCCGCGACAGCCATCTTAGCCAAGTTAGGGATAAAAGGAATTAACGGGAATTTAGCCACCGCAATTAGAACTGTTGTGGTATTATTTATCGCCTGGGGAATTGTTTTGGCAAGCGGGGAAGTCAGTGAATTAAAGACGATCACTAAAAATAACCTGCTTTTTTTGGGTCTTTCCGGAGTAGCGACCGGACTTTCTTGGATTTTCTACTTTAAAGCACTAGAAACCGGCGAGGTTTCTAAAGTTGCTCCTATAGACAAGATGAGTGTAGCCATTTCAATGGCTTTGGCTTTTTTAATCCTAAAAGAACCTATAGAAGTAAAAACTTTGATAGGCGGATTACTTATTATTGGCGGTAGCATAGTCATTTTGCTATAAGCCACTTTTCGCCAAGTCGTCAAATTCATCCACGTCAGATAACGTTGTTAGTAAGCTGAATTTAACACCCATCTTCCTAGCATCTTGAATGGTTTGAGCTGCAATTTGATCTGTACTCCAAATTTTATTTTCGAAAACTTCGGGATATAATTTAGTCATTCCGAGTAAATAATAGCCTCCATCTTCGGCAGGTCCAATTACCATTTGATGGGTTGACAACATTTCGAAAGCATCCAGAATGGTCCTGCTTGTTAATAGGTAACAATCGCTTCCGATAATAATTACGCGCTTAAAACCTTGATCGAAAAGGAAAGAGAATGCATGTTTCATTCTTTCGCCTAAATCTCTGCCCTTTTGCTTACATTTCCAATAACCTTGCTCATTCCATAGATCCATTTTTTGGATAGTCTCAGCATAAAAAACAAACTTTGCCGCCGTAAGTGGCTTAGTAACTGTAAACGTGTGTCGCAGCAACTTTTGGTAGATCACCAAAGCTTTTTCATCGCCTATGGATGCGGCCAATCTAGTTTTTACTTTTCCCAACTCCGGATGCCTCACAAAAATGATCAGTGCATCGATCGGCGAGGAGATGAAATTTGTTTTAACCTGCAACTGCACCTCCACAACTAGAACCGGCACCTGCTGTGCAGCCATAACAATGCTGACCGAGAATGATATTCCTATTATTTAATAAATTAAGGTCAAAATCCCTTAAATGTTTTGTAAATTTTACATCCACCTTCAAATCTAACATCTGATTGAAATCACAGTCGAATAAATAGCCATCCCACCCAATCGAAATGGTATTTCTACACATTACATTGGCCAAAGCCGTCGGATTGAAGGCATTCACCAATTTTTCCATATAGCCATCATAATTTCCAGAAGAAAGCAAATAATCCAAATACCTGCTTATGGGCATATTTGTAATGGCAAACAGTTGATTAAATACAATGCCGTATAATTTATATAACTCTATTTTGTATTCTTTCTGCAGCGCTTCTTGCAGTGGAGGCAAAAATGCACCTGCCGGATTGTAGACTAAATTTAAAATCAAGCCAGTATTTGGCTTTCCATATCCAACCTCGTTTAACATTTGTAAAGCTTTGATAGAATCGTCAAAAACTCCGTCTCCACGTTGCCTATCTGTGCGATTTTTGGTAAAGCTAGGCAGCGAAGAAACTACCTCTATTTGATGAAGTTTAAAAAATTCTGGCAAATCCTTAAACCGCTTATTGGCCAAAATGATTGTTAGATTGCACCTAACAATAATGTGTTTCCCAAGTTTTCTAATTTCTTCTACAAACCATCTAAAGTTTGGATTGAGTTCTGGTGCCCCACCTGTAAGGTCTACAATCTTGATGTCTTCGTGTGCCAAAACATCTAAACAAAGTGTCATTACCTCCATGGTCATAATCTCCTTCCGATCAGGCCCGGCATCGACATGACAATGTTTGCAAACCTGATTGCACATCTTTCCCATGTTTACCTGAAAAACCTCAACGCCAGTAGCTTTCAATGGCAGCAATCCAATGTTTGCGGCTTTTGCCCTAAAAGATTCATGCTTATGTTTACCAGAATCTTCTAAAACGGCAAGTTGGTTTTCAGGTATTGATAAATGATGCTGTAATACTTTTAAAGATTTTATCATTTACATTGCTATTTCCTTCACTTTATTCATCATTTGCACGCCATGAACCAACACAGCACCACCTTTTATGGCCGCGGCAACATGCACGGCTTCCATCATTTGTGCTTCGCTATACCCCTTTTCATAAGCATCACTGCTATACGCATCTATGCAATACGGACATTGAACGGCATGCGCAACGGCCAACGCAATTAAAGATTTTTCTTTTGCCGTTAATGCTGCGTCCTTGAACACTTCGCCATAATAGTCGAAGAATTTATCGGCCAATGGCTTTTGATATTCGCCAATGTTTCCAAATTTACCTAAATCTTCCGCGTTGTAATAATGATTTGCCATCTAATTTATGATTTATAGTTATTTAAATATAAGGTCCAGTCGTAGCTTTTAAATTGAATTTCTGGTTTTGCTCCCTTAGGGATAATCTCATGGTTCACCAAAATTTTCCTAATCCCATTTATCCCTCCAAAATCTCCTCTAAACCAGCTCATCAATATAGGAACTTTCACGGCATTGGCAAATTTATCATAATGGCATTCGCTCCTCAAATAAGTATTTACAGCAACATCCAATTGCTTATCAAGTTTATTAGAATCATAAAATGCAATCGGTGGACAACTTTTCGCACCACAGTTCAACGCAAAATGAATGCGGAAATCTAATTCAGCAACCCGATAGTTTTTTTCTAATGAAGAAGGAAATAATTTACCAAGATAACCACCAGCCCATTTAATTTTAGAACGCCGCAAAATCCCGTGCTCAATCAAATCCAAACTCATTAGATTGCCGGCAATGTCTATTTGTTTGCTAGAAAAAAAAGCGCCTCTCGTTTTGTATTTATCTGGGTTTTTAGAAAGAATCACTTGGGTAAAACCATTATATATATTCAACCAAAAAGCCGTCTTTCTGGCATCAGTTGACAAATCTGAGGCGAGTCCGGTACTGTTCATATTTTTCAACTCTTCGATGTATTGTGCAGTCGACGCACCAGTTCTGGCGGCGTATAAAAAATCTTGAGAAATCTTTATTGGATTTTCAAACGTGGCCTCGATCATTCCAGCCAACGAATAATTAGCCGTTATATTTAAAATTAGCCACATCGAAATAAGGCAAGCACCTTTCATAACTAAAGTTACGTAAATAGGAGGTTTATAGACTTTTCTAAAAATTTGTTCAGCGCACCGAAGTATGTTCTTTTGTCAATAAATAAAATCTGATTTGTTTAGATCATTAACCTATTTATTTGGGCGCTTTAACACACCTTCCACTCTATTTTTTGGGCAATGTTGCCCAAAAAGATGCCGTTTCGGTCGTTAGCGCGCCTATGCAGTTAAAGATTGGAGAAACCTCTAAGTTAAAATGACTATGTCGAATCTAATTCCAAGACAAATTAGTCGTGTATTCAGTACTCTGGTAAGGGGTTACCTTCAATTATCGAGTCAATTAACCGCAAAATTTTTATGATTTGGTTTTATATCTTATATTTACGCCCGTTCGACCATAATTAACCCATTAAATGAAAAATATTTCCGTCTTTTTATTCTCAATTATTGCTTTAACGCTTTTGTATTTTTTTAGAATGTCTAATTATTTTGCAGCGCCGAGTCGTTCAAACGACGCAAAGTTAGAACTGAAAATAGACACACCAGATCAAGACAGGTTTGTTAAAACAACCTTAGTACAGGGAAAATTTACAGAACCAACAGAAATCGCAGTTCTGCCCAATTATGATGTGTTAGTAGCGCAGAGAAGAGGCGAGGTTTTGCTGTACAAAAACCAAACAAAAATGATGAGCCAAGTTGGTAAGTTAGATGTTTACTGGAAAACAACCGTTCCGAACGTGAATGCTGAAGAAGGTCTTCTGGGCATAGCTGCAGATCCTCAATTCTCTACAAATCAATTCATCTATCTTTTTTATAGTCCCACAAGTAAGTCGGTAAATCGTTTGTCTCGGTTTAAAATGATAGATGATAAGATTGACCTAAGCTCAGAAAAAATTGTGTTAGAATTCTACTCTCAACGCGATATTTGTTGCCATACAGGTGGCTCTATTGCCTTTGGTAAAGACAACATGCTATTTGTTTCTGCCGGCGATAACTCTACCCCTTTCGATCAAGAAAATTCTACTTATAAAACAAACGCCTATGCGCCTCTAGACGCAAGAAAAGGATTTGAACAATATGACTCTAGGCGCTCTGCAGGTAATACGAATGATTTAAGGGGTAAAATCCTGCGGATAAAAATGAATGCGGATGGTACTTATAGCATTCCTGAAGGAAATCTTTTTCCAAAGGGAACTGCAAAAACGCGTCCTGAAATATATGTGATGGGAGATAGAAATCCTTATAGAATTGCCGTAGATAAAACTACAGGATATCTATATTGGGGCGAGGTTGGACCTGATGCCAATAATGATGATTCCACTCGCGGACCGCGAGGCTATGACGAAGTAAATCAGGCGAAAAAAGCAGGGAATTTTGGCTGGCCATTAATTATTGGCAACAACTATCCTTATCGTGCTTATGACTATACCACAGGAAAAAGTGGAGCATATTTTGATCCTGCTAGGCCTATTAACAATTCGCCAAACAACACAGGACTTACAGAATTGCCGGCAGCGCAACCTGCCTTTATATGGTATCCTTATGGCGAGTCAAAAGAATTTCCGCAGTTAGGTTCGGGCGGTAGAACTGCAATGGCAGGTCCTGTTTACTACTCAAAACCTGGAGCATCTCCTTATCCAAACTACTACGATGGCAAACTTCTTATCTACGATTGGGTACGCGGTTGGGTTAAGGCTGTAACCATGGGATCGAATGGAGATTACGTGAGTATGGAGCCTTTTATGGGAAATATGTCTTTATCGGCACCAATTGATATGGAACAAGGTCCTGACGGGAAATTATATATTTTAGAATATGGAAAGGGGTGGTTTGCAAGCAATCCAGATGCAGCACTAGTTCGTGTAGATTATTTAAAAGGCAATCGTCCGCCTGTTGTTAGCGATTTTTCTATTTCCAAAACTGCAGGCAGCTTACCATATAAACTAACTGCTACCGTAAAGGCAAAAGATCCCGATGGAGATGCCCTTATGTATGTGTGGAATTTGGGTAATGGCATTAAAAAAACGACAACTATCCCTTCGTTTAGTTATACCTATACAAAGGTTGGTGAATATCCCGTAAGTGTTACAGTCATAGATCCATTGAAAGCAAGTGCAAAAAGCAATACTATTCCTGTTTTTGCCGGAAATGAATATCCAAACGTGGCGATAGATGTAGTTGGTAATAAAAGTTTTTACTTTGCGAACAATCCTATAAATTACAACGTAGTTGTTAGCGACAAAGGTGCAATTGTAGATAAAACTAAAATATATCTTTCAAAAAGCTATGTAGAAGGTTTTGACCTGGCAGGTGCACAGTTAGGACATCAACAAGCTGCAACTGCAATGGTGGGAAAGGCAATGATAGCTAAACTCGACTGTGGCACTTGCCATAAAGAAGCTACAACATCTATCGGCCCTGCCTTTATAAAAGTAGCCCAGAAATATAAAGGTGATGCGAATGCGGTTGACTACTTAACCAATAAAATCAAAAAAGGTGGTGCTGGTGTGTGGGGAGAAGTTCCTATGCCGGCACATCCTACAACAAAAGACTCCGATTTGAAGGAAATAGCTAAATGGATATTAAGTTTAGACGAACAAAAGTCGGTAGCGGCGTCTTTGCCTTTAAAAGGACAATTGTTGACCGATGTACCTAGCAATAAAAAGAATACCGTTTTGAGCCTTAAAGCCAGTTATACTGATAACGGCGCCTCTGGACTAAGACCTTTGAGCACTACTTATGAATTGAATTTAAGAAATAGCACCATTGCGGCAAGCGATATAAAAGACTTTTCTAATTTCGATGTGAAGGAAATGCAACAGTCCCAAGTACTTGAGCTCAGCAAAACTTCTGGTTGGCTAAAATTAAAGAATATAGATTTGACGAATATAAAAGCCATTAACATCGATTTTGAAAATGATGTAGATAGATCTATGCAAACTGAAATTAGGCTAGATGACGTTAACGGAAAGTTGGTTGGCAGTAGCACTGGACAAATCGTTAATTTAAATAAAATAACTGATGGTAAATATCATAACCTTTTCATTGTGTTTACGCAGCTTTCTAAAAATGATGCCAAGCCGAAATTAATGGTTAAGGCGCTTAGGTTTGAATCTCTATAATTTGACAGATGGCTACTTAAATGGAACACATAAAGAACGTAATATTCGATTTCGGTAATGTTATTTTTGAGATAGATTTTGAAAAGGCACAGCAATCGTTTGCTGATCTAGGAATAATTAACGTCGGTGATTTTTTTGGGCATAAAGCACATACCAGCTTATTTGATGAGTTAGAAACGGCAAACATATCTCCAACAGAGTTTAGAGCCGCAATTAGAACCAAGGTTAACAATGCCAATCTTAGCGATGAACAAATTGATGGCGCTTGGAATAGCCTACTTATCGGTTCATTTGAAGAGAACAATCGAGTGCTGTTACAAATGAAACAACGTTATCGCACTTTTTTACTTAGCAATAGCAACGAAATCCATTATGATTGGATTATAAATTACATTAAGCGAGAGTTTAATTTTGAAAATTACGATGATTATTTCGAGCGGGTTTATTTTTCTCAACAAATGAAATTGAGAAAGCCAAATCGAGAAATTTTTGAGCAAGTGATCAATGATAATCATCTAATACCTGCAGAAACATTATTTATAGATGACAGTCCACAGCATTTAGAGGGCGCAAAAAAGCTAGGTTTACAAACTCTGTTGATGACAGAAAAGCCCTCCAATCTTGGGGGATTTTTAAAAGCGAACGGCTTACTTTAATTTATGATCACTAAGCATTACAGATCACTAAAAGAATTTTATCCATTTTATCTTTCCCAACACACCAACACAACCTCTAGAATCTTACACTTTATAGGGAGTGGATTGGTTGTGCTTTGCTTTTTTACTGGCTTTTTGTTTCATGATTTCCGCTTTTTTATCGTTACCCCTGTTGTAGGTTATGGTTTTGCTTGGATTGGACATTACTTTTTCGAAAAGAACAAACCTGCAACTTTTAAATATCCTGCTTATAGTTTGGCAAGCGATTTTATTCTGTTTTACGATCTGTTAACAGGAAAACAGAGTTTTAAGGTCAAATAAGTTAAATTTATCAACTACAATAATCGATCGGTTTCTATAGGGATGGCTAAACAAGCTTGATTTGTGTCGTTTCAATTGTCGGTCTAAATGATCAAACTAACAATCACTATAGCGCGTCACTCTAAAAATAGTCATATACCTATTCTCTATAAGTAAAATATAAGCAGAGCAACATTCTTATTTTCCTATTTTATTTTTCTTCGCTTTAACTCTCGCTCTATCAGGGCTAACTCTCTCCCTGTTTGACCAGCAACGGAGGTATTTTCCTGAGCTCTTCTAAACAAATATGGCATTACACTTTTTATTGGGCCATAAGGGACATATTTCGCCACATTGTAATCGGCATCTGCGAGGTTGAAGCTTAAGTTATCACTCATTCCCAAAAGTTGCGAAAAGTATACATTTGGGTGATTATGTCTAATTCCTTTTTCATCTAAAAGATAGGTGAGCAACCTACAGCTCTCTTCATTATGAGTGCCACAAACCAAAGCAATTTCTTCCACATGGTCTGTGCAGTAACGCAAAGCTTCATCAAAATCTTTGTCTGTGGCTGCTTTATTTGGTTGGATTAAGCTTGCCACTCCTAATGAAATTGCCCTTGCTCGTTCTTTCTCCATATAAGCCCCGCGAACAGTTTTCACGCCCAAAATAAAACCAGCAGCCTTTGCTATCAAGTGATCTGCCTGCATATCTGCCAGCTTATCTCCTCTATACATTTGATAAGTGTTATAAACAATTACCCTTTCCCTGTTAAATTTGCGCATCATATCCAACGCCAAATCATCTATACAACCTTGTATCCAACTTTCCTCGGCATCAATCATTACCGGCTCAATTCTGTCGAAAGCCGCTTGACAGATCTTTTCACAACGTTCTTGAACTTTTTCAAATTCCAATTTCTCGTCGGTCGTTAATGTAACTTTCGCCTGTACTTTTTCTAACAATTCAAAACGACCAATACCAGAAATTTTAAAGACGGTGATTGGGAGGCGTTTATCACCATCTGCCCGCAGAACCGTTCGCATAATTTCATCGCGCGTTTCATCAAATACTTGCTCTTTCTCCTCGCCTTCTACCGAATAATCTAAAATAGTACCGACGTTTGCTTTTGCAAGTTGATTTATTGCCTTCTCACACTCTGAAATATCTTCCCCACCACAAAATTGACTAAATATTGTACTTCTTATTGCTCCCTTGATAGGAAAACCTACATTTAAGAAGAAATTGGTGATAGATGGCCCGATGGTCGACAAAAAATTATTTCCTATGGCTTTAAACAGCCAATAGGCTTTTTTCAATTCAGGGTTCGTTTTGTTACGAAAGGCAATTTCGGTATTGTCAAAATTTGGGTGTTTTGTTTGAATAGAATCCATGTAGCACAAATAAAAGTCAGTGGTATGCAAAATTATAAAAAGCATTGATTGTAAAAACCACAAAAACATTAATTTATGTATTTTTGCATACAAATGATAGAGTTTAAGTTAAAAGGACCGTTTATCCCACTCATTCAGCTTTTAAAAGCTACGGGATTGGTGAATAGCGGCGGAGAAGCACAAACTTTTGTAAGTGCAGGCCTTGTGAAATATAATGATGAAGTCGATTACAGAAAACGCCTTAAAGTGAAGATTGGCGATGTAATCAAATTTGGCGAACACACCATAAAAGTAATTTGATGAAATCTTTAGAGAGTTTGGACAGCGCGGGTCATAAAATATTTTTCGAAACCGGATTAAGGGATTTAGCTACGCTGCTCGAAGAAAAAAAATACAGCAAAGTATTTTTGCTAACTGATGAGCATACGATTGTAAAATGCCTGCCTGTTTTTCAAGAGATGCTTCAAGATTTTGAGGAATTTGACCTGATTGAAACATCCGCCGGCGAAGAAAGCAAAACCATAGATTTTTGCATTGGAATTTGGAAGACATTGTTAGATTTCGGCGCCGACCGTAAAAGCTTGTTAATCAATCTTGGTGGAGGAGTTGTTACAGACATGGGTGGTTTTATTGCCTCAACATATAAACGAGGAATAGATTTTATCAACATTCCCACCACCCTACTATCTATGGTCGATGCTTCTGTAGGTGGTAAAACTGGAATAGATGTGGATGGCGCCAAAAATATGGTTGGCACCTTTACCCTACCTCAAATGGTTTTTATTGAACCTCAGTTTTTGCAAACATTGCCAGAGCGAGAGCTTTTGTCAGGTTTTGCCGAAATGATTAAACATGGTTTGATAGCAGATAAAGATTTTTTTTACAAATTGATTGAAGGCGATTACCGCAGCCCCCTTCCCGAGGACATTTACCATTCGGTAAAAATCAAAAACCATGTAGTTACAAAAGATCCAAAAGAAAAAAACGTTAGAAAAATCTTAAATTTTGGCCACACCATTGGCCATGCTGTAGAAAGTTATTCGTTATTAAACGATCAGTCACCGTTAACCCATGGCGAAGCAATTGCAATAGGTTTTGTTTGCGAGGCCGCACTCTCGGTAAAAAATAACGGCCTTGATCAAACAGCGTTGAAAGAGATTTCAGATTATATAACTTCAATTTATCCAAAATACATCATTAAGGAAGCAACTTTCGAAGACTTATACCTACTAATGGAGGGGGATAAAAAAAATGAAGATGGAAATATTTTATTTTCTCTATTAGAGAACATTGGCCGGTGTACTTACAATTGCAGAGTAACTAAAAAAGACGTTTTCTCTGCGCTAAAATATTACAATACTATATAAAATGAGGTTTTCTAGTGGAGACATATCTGTAGGATTTTTATTTGGCTTTGTAGTGGTACTTACATTCGTAGAAATGTATTTTAGTTACTTTCACGATAAAAAACTGTACACCAAAAAAGATACCTGGACAAACGTCTATTTAATGGCGTCTGCAATTGTGGTAAACTTAACCATGAAAACAGCGACATTCTTTTTGTTGGATTATTGCTATCAGTTTAAGTTGTTCCAAATCCAAAATTTGTGGCTGTATTGGATTGTTTTGATACTGGCGCAGGATTTTTTATACTGGTTTTTGCATACGGTCGGGCATTACGTAAGGCTTTTTTGGGCGATGCATGTTACACACCATTCGTCAGAACATTTCAACTTAACCACAGGATTTAGGTCCACAGTATTTGAGCCGTTTTATCGGGTGTTTTTCTATCTTCCGCTTGCTTTCATGGGCTTTAGCGCCGTTGATATTTTATTTGCTTATTTAATTACGCAGATTTATGGCAACTTGGTTCATACACGAACTGTTGGAAAACTTCATCCTTGGTTCGAATATATTTTTGTAACTCCCTCTCATCATCGGGTTCATCATGCCCACAATGTGCGTTATTTAGATAAAAATATGGGCATGGTACTTATTCTGTGGGATCGATGGTTCGGCACTTTTCAGGAGGAATTGCCCGAAGATGAGGTTAAATATGGGTTAACCACACAGCCCCAAGATACTAGAGCGGTCAACATCATATTTCACGAATTTATCGCGCTAAAAGCAGATGTAAAGAATGCTCCAACATTTTTTGATAAGGTTCGGTATATCGTAAATCCACCTGGATGGAGCCATAACGGAAGCACTAAAATAGCTAAAGTAATGCAAAGAGAATTACTTGAAACAGAAAAATTTAAGAAAACATCATAGGTTAACTCCTAAAGTCCACTGTTGATATTTATTTTGATTTAAATCGGAATTAGGAAAAGCTAAAATACTGCGGTGGCAATCGCATTCGACCACAAACAATAACGAAATTAAATTTTGTTTAAATTATTTTCAAATATATCTTGACAAATTAAATTTTGTTGCTACATTTGACTTATTCAAAAAAAGAAATGAAAAAAGTTGCAACATATTACTTTGGTTACTTTTACTATTTTAGTAAATGCCGGGGCTAATATGCAAAAAAATAGATGAAAATATTAAATGTATAAAAAGTCCTGGCCTACCGCCAGGACTTTTTTGTTTTATATATAATGGAATTAAAAAAACGAGTAGCTATTCAAGGCATTAAGGCATCTTTTCATGAGGAGGCCGCTTATAAATATTTTGGCAAAGACATTGAAACCTTAGAATGCAATTCATTTAAGGAAACTTGTGACAAGTTAGAGAAGAATGAAGCTGATTTTGTGGTGATGGCCATAGAGAATTCTATTGCAGGAAGTTTACTACCCAACTACACGCTGATTAGAGATTATGGTTTTTCTGTAGTAGGAGAAGTTTATCTGTCTATTCAATTGCACTTGATGGCGCTGCCAGGAGTAAAATTTGAAGACATAAAAATTGTAACCTCCCATCCCATTGCCATTAGACAGTGTGTGGATTTTTTTTACGATTATCCGAACATTAAAATTGTTGAAAGTAGTGATACTGCTGCCTGTGCAAAACGAATTAAAGAAGAACAATTAAAAGACACGATGGCTATTGCCAACAGTTTGGCAGCAGAACTTTATGGATTAAATATCTTAGAACGCCGAGTGGAATCTAATAAGAAAAATTTTACCCGGTTTCTAATTATTAAAAAGGATAAAACAGCAGAAGAAAAAAAGGTGAATAAAGCTTCAATCTGTTTTCAAGTTGGCCACAAAGTAGGCTCTTTGGCTACTGTGTTAAATCTGTTTGCCCAGCAAGAAGTTAGTTTGACAAAAATTCAATCTATGCCTGTATTGGGCAAAAGAAATGAATATTATTTCTATGTAGATTTAGAATGGCCAAATACAGAAAAGTATGAGAAAGCCATTAGAAAGGTACTTAAGTTCACTTCTAATTTTAATATTTTAGGCGAATATCAAAAAAACGATAAGGTATAGTGTCTGTTTTATGCCTTAAATACCGATTTTAAATCATCATTAAGCCACTGGGCGTTAATACAAGTCACATTAAATTAAAGAAAATCAAAAACTAATCAATATGAAACTTAATCTAAATATCCAACCACTAAACTCTTGGATAGAAATTAAAAACGAACCTCTATTAATCTCGGGGCCGTGCAGTGCAGAAACGGAAGAGCAGTTGTTAACAACAGCCCATTTATTGGCTGCAACGGGCAAAGTATCTGTTTTAAGAGCTGGTATATGGAAGCCCCGTACACGTCCTGGAGAATTTGAAGGCATTGGAAGCATCGGCTTACAGTGGTTAAATCGTGCAAAACAAGAAACTGGTCTGCCAATTGCCGTTGAGGTTGCTAATGCAAAACATGTAGAAGAAGCCCTTGCTGCTGGTGTGGATATTCTCTGGATTGGTGCGCGTTCTACCGTAAACCCATTTACAGTACAAGAAATTGCCGATGCGTTGCAGGGTCACGATGTTCCTGTTTTGATAAAAAACCCAATTAATCCTGATTTACAACTTTGGATTGGGGCTATTGAGCGGATCAATCGGGCAGGAATTACTAAAATTGGTGCGATACACCGTGGTTTTTCCTCTTATGAAAAAACTTCGTTCCGCAATGAGCCGATGTGGGAGCTTGCCATTCAGTTAAAAACGCTTTGTCCTGAGCTGCCAATTTTTAACGATCCAAGTCACATTTGTGGCAACCGAGAACTAATTCCATACATTTCTCAAAAGGCCTTAGATTTAGATATGCAAGGTTTAATGATCGAATCGCACGTAGATCCAAGTGTGGCATGGACAGATGCAAAACAACAGCTAACACCTTCGGCTTTAGCAGAACTTGTTGATAAATTAACCGTTAGAGAGCCTGAATCTAACAATGAAGAGTTTACCGATCATTTGGCCGAGCTTCGTAAATCGATCGATAAAATCGATGATGTGTTGTTACAGAAATTGGGCGAACGCATGGCTATTGTTTCAAAAATTGGGGAATATAAAAGAGATAACCAAGTTACCATTCTTCAAGTTAATCGCTGGGATGCAATTATAAAGAAAGGAACGGCCTTTGCAAAGGCATTAAACCTGGATGTTAATTTTACCGAAAAGTTCTTGGAGCTTGTGCATGGCGAATCTATCAGAAGACAAACTGAAATTATGAATGCAAACAAAGCTGAAAAGGGAATCGCAGCAGAAAAGCACGAGGAAATTAAAGCTTAGTATCGACAGAAGTTAATTTAAATTTTTAAGGCGGCGAAAAGCTCAGGCTTCAATGCAACAAATTACCATAAATCTTCAAAAAGTAAATGTCTAAAAGTGCATTGGTTTCTTTTAAAAGGAGCAAACATATAAGTACCGAAATTAGTCTCACTGGTTCGAAAAGCGAGTGCAATAGAGCTCTAATTATTAGCGCGCTGAGTAAGGGTTTGGTGAAAGTCGCTAATCTTTCTAATGCGGCAGATACAGTTACTTTAAATGAAATTTTAACAAAACTTCAAACAGAGGAGATCGATAATGATAAAAACTTTACGAAAGATAGCGATAGTTATCAGTCAATTGACGTAGGGCCCGCAGGAACTGCAATGCGTTTTCTATCTGCCTACCTCGCCGCTAAAAACGGAAACTTTTTACTCACGGGTACCGAACGGATGAAACAACGTCCCGTAGGGATTTTAACGGAGGCGTTGAAAACCTTAGGCGCATCAATTTCTTATACAGAGAAAGAAGGTTTTCCTCCGTTGAAGATTTCTGGATCATTTAATCAACAGACAGATTCTGTAAAAGTGAAGGGCGACATTAGCAGCCAGTATATTTCTGCGTTGCTAATGATTGCGCCAACCTTACCACTGGGCTTAAAATTAGAAATTGATGGCGCACTTACTTCTAAACCATACGTAGATATGACGTTAGATATGCTTGCCGAAGTCGGTATAGCGCACACCTGGGTTCAAAATACCATCAATATTAAGTCGCAGTCCTTTAAGAAAGGGACATTGATTATTGAACCAGACTGGAGCGCTGCCTCTTATTGGTACAGCATTGCTGCCCTTGCCAGAAAGGCACACATTAATTTGCCTGCTTTAAAAGAGAAAAGTCTGCAAGGAGATAGTCAAATTCAGAAATTAATGGAACTATTTGGCGTATTTACGTCCCTTACCTCAGTAGGAATCTCAATTAATAAGGAAGTAATCCCACACCGCAATGAACAAGTTTTAGATCTAAAAACATGTCCAGATTTAGCACAAACCATCGTCGTTGTTGCGGCTGCTTTAGGCAAAAATTTAAGTTTTACAGGTTTGGAAACACTGAAGATCAAAGAAACGAATAGGATTTTCGCGCTTCAAACAGAATTATCCAAGATTGGTGTAGCGTTTACTGAGAACGATTTGTTGTATACGTTGAACTGTGACAACCTTAATTTCCCTGATAAAGTGACCTTTGCAACCTATGAAGATCATAGAATGGCGATGGCATTTGCGCCGCTCGCACTGCTCATCAACGAAGTAGAAATTGAAGACATGAAAGTGGTGGAGAAATCTTATCCCTATTTTTGGGAAGATCTAAAAAAGGCTGGATTCGAGGTAGCATAGATTTACCAAGCAAGCGATAAGATTTGAGACAATAGGCTGCAAATCAGGAAAAAAAATTATACCTAAGTAGAGTTGGTTAAAATCCGACCGAAACTCTAAAATCTAAAAATTTAAATCGTAAATCAGTATGGCTGGCAATTCATTTGGAAAATTATTTCGCATTACTACCTTCGGGGAATCTCATGGTGTAGCTATAGGTGTAATTATTGATGGCTGTCCGCCATTGTTAGATTTTGATCTAAATTTTATTCAATCGGAATTGGACAAAAGGCGTCCGGGTCAGTCTAAAATTACAACCCAACGTAAGGAAAGTGATATTGTTCAGGTATTATCGGGGGTTTTTGAAGGTAAGACAACAGGCACGCCCATTGCCTTGCTTATTCCAAATGAAGACCAACGATCGAAAGATTACGGACATAACGTTGATATTTACAGGCCAAGCCACGCAGATTATGTGTACGATGCAAAGTATGGAATTAGAGACCATCGCGGAGGCGGCAGATCTTCTGCGCGCGAAACTGCTGCTCGGGTCGCTGCAGGTGCAGTTGCAAAATTACTGCTAAAACATTATGGTATAGAAGTATTTGCTCATGTAACGGCAGTTGGAATTCTAAAAGCGCCGAATTTAAAAAGCGAAGACCTATTGGCTTTGCTAAAAGTGCGAGAAGAGAATATTGTACGTTGTGCAGATGCGGCTACTGCAGAAAAAATGATAGCGTACATAGACGAAATTCGAAGAGATGGAGATACGGTTGGCGGTAAGATTGGCTGTATCATAAAGGGGTGTCCAACAGGTTTAGGCGAACCGGTATTTGACAAGTTGCATGCAGATTTAGGCAAAGCTATGTTGAGTATTAACGCAGTTCATGGTTTTGAATATGGATCTGGGTTTGAGGGAAGTGAATGGAAAGGATCAGAACACAACGATATTCCATTGCCGAAACCCGCAGGTGTGAAGACATTTGAAACCATAACAAATCATGCCGGTGGTATACTAGGTGGTATCTCTAACGGAATGGAAATCAATTTTAAAGTTGCTTTTAAGCCAGTAGCGACAATTATGCACAAGCAGAAAACCATTAATGCTGCGGGAGAACTTACGGAAATTAAAGGAAAAGGAAGACATGACCCGTGTGTAGTGCCAAGAGCAGTGGTGATTGTAGAAGCAATGGCCGCGCTGGTTATTTCAGATCACCTGCTGAGAAATCTCGGGATAAAACTCCCTAACAACTACGTATAAATGCTCATTATATACGTACATTTTTAATTTTTAGGTTTGTTTATCAACAAATTTTTTATTTTTGGTGTTGTCAGATTATCTGTCACTTAACGAATAAAAGATGTACCGCTGTTTAATAGTAGACGATAACGAAATGGATCGGAACATTATGGAAATGCATCTTCGCAAAGTGGACGAGATTGGTCTAGCGTCTGTATGTTCTAGCAGTGTGCAAGCCCTTCGTTTTATGTTAAACAATAAAATCGATATTGTTCTTTCAGACATAAAAATGCCCGAACTATCTGGCATTGAATTATTGAGAAGTCTTCCAAACCCTCCTTTATTTATATTTATTAGTAATTATAGAGAGTTTGGATTAGATGCGTACAGCGTAAATGCGATAGATTATATTGATAAACCAATTGTATTCGAACGGCTTTTAAAGGCGATTACAAAAGCCACAGATTACTTAAAACTTAAGGCAAAGGCAGAGGAAAATTCTTCATTGTTAAAAACCGAGGAGGAAAATTTTTTCTACTTTAAAGAACCAAGGGGAATCTCGAAACTAAAATTCCATGATGTAATATACATAGAGAGCATGGGAGATTTTTCTAAAATATTTACAAGTACAGAACAGCACGTAGTTCTGGTAAGCCTAAAAAATTTGGATCTGCAGCTTCCCTCACACCAATTTTTGCGGGTACACAAACAGTACATCATCAATATAAATCACATCGTAACGCTTAGTACTCAAAAGTGCTACCTCGATTTCGATTTCTCTGTACCAATCACCACCTCAAGCAGACAATACTTGTTAGAAAATGCGATCGGTAAACACACCATTTCCAGGTTTCTAAAATAAATTTAGACAAAAGATATTTAAAGTGGATATGTCAATATATCGGCGAGGTGTTGGCTGTGCACATATTTTTAAAGGTGTGATTACTCAGGCGCACCGTGTATTTTTAACGGATGGATTAGAACTCTATAAGTTGACAAACAATAAGTTAAGCAATACATTCTGTGTGATTTCTAGTCGAGCTTAAGAAAATTCGAAACTCCAAAATTTCCGATTATAAATTCTCAGATGTAATAATTGAAGCGATGTATGCTATGAAATATTATATCTTATAGTACGATATTGCATCACAAAGACAAATAAAAAACATTACCGTATTACTTTTGTTGATAGTTTATACAATCTAAATTTCATTGAATTTCATGGCAAGTAACAACAACATAACTGAATTAAAAATCGCCAACTCGGCAGCAAATGCTCAGCAAGAGCCTTTTGTACTATCCTTTGATACGCCCCTTAGGCCTGACGCATTTGAGATGGACGATGAGACCAAGATGGAACTTATTGCAAAGCATTTTAAAAGTATCATGCAAATACTAGGTTTAGACTTAGACGACGACAGCTTAAAGGATACGCCGAAGCGTGTGGCAAAAATGTATGTAAAAGAAATTTTTAGTGGTTTAAATCCTGCTAATAAACCAGAACCTACCTTATTTAACAATCCATATAAGTATAACCAAATGCTGGTAGAGCGAAATATTTCTGTTTTTAGCAATTGTGAGCATCATTTTGTGCCAATAGTTGGTAAAGCGCATGTGGCATATATTAGTAACGGACAGGTAATTGGTCTATCGAAATTAAATAGAATTGTTCAATATTGTTCGCAAAGACCTCAAGTACAGGAAAGGTTGACGATACAAATAGCAAATATGTTGAAAGAGGCTTTGAATACAGAGGATGTAGCGGTGATCATCGATGCACATCACCATTGCGTATCAAGTCGCGGTATTAGGGATGCAGGAAGTTCTACACTCACTGCAGAGTATGGGGGAAAATTTCTAAATGCAGAGACAAAAAACGAATTTCTAAAACATATCGGATAATGAAATTAGAAGGAAAAAATATTCTTGTGGTAGGTGGAAGTTCTGGGATAGGATTGGCTCTTGTAAAGTTGTTGGCTGCAGAAAAAGCAAACATTTATGTGGTTTCAAGATCCGCATCTGAGGAATGGTCTACAGATGTAAAATTTTTCAAAGCAGATATATTAGAAAGTATTGAAACACTTGAGACTTTTCTACCTGAAAAATTGCACGGACTTGTCTATTCTGTCGGGAGCATTACACTTAAACCATTTGGTCGGCTGACGGATGATGATTTTATAAACGATTTTAATTTAAATGTGCTTGGGGCTGCCCGCATCATCAGAAAAACATTGAAACCATTGAAAGATGCCGTCGGTGCGTCAATAATACTAATTAGCTCCGTAGCGGCTAAAACAGGGATGCCTTATCATGCGAGTATTGCTGCCGCAAAGTCTGGAGTGGAGGGAATGGCCTTAACGCTCGCTGCTGAATTAGCTTTCCAGCAGATTAGGGTGAATGTGGTTTCCCCTTCATTAACGGATACACCTTTAGCAAAAGCATTACTTAGTACGCCTGAGAGGCGTGAAGTTTCTGCAAAAAGGCATCCTCTAGGAAAAATTGGACAACCTGACGACATCAGTCAGTTAATTGCTTTTTTACTCTCACCAGAGAGTGGTTGGATTACCGGCCAAGTGATCGGTATTGATGGTGGATTGGGAAATCTTAGAACTGGTTGATATTGGAAAAGTCCACAATTCATGTGCGCAAAAATTAACTTTCAGGAAAGGTTTTTTTATTCATTTTCTAATTAAAACTGATTTATAAGCGCGTTAGAAATGGAAGGAAAAGTGATTATAGTAGGCGCCGGTTTAGCCGGTCTCACTGCTGCAAAGGTTTTAAAAGACGCTGGGAAATCTTTTCTTGTGATTGAAGCTTCTGATGCCGTTGGTGGAAGAGTGAGGACGGACGAGGTAGATGGTTTTTTGCTCGATAGGGGATTTCAGGTCTTGCTAACCGCCTACCCGGAAACAAAACGGTTCTTAAATTATAAAGCACTCGAATTACAAAGTTTCGACCCTGGCGCTTTGCTTCTTGATAAAAAAGGCATATCAAAAATTGGTGACCCATTACGACAGCCTACCGCACTGTTTAGTACTCTATTCTCGTCTGCTGGAACTTTTATAGATAAAATGCGAATGCTGAAGCTCAAACTTAATCTTTTATCGAAGTCGATAGAAGATATTTTTGGCGAAGAAGAAACAACAACCTTGGTTTATTTACGAAAAAAAGGATTTACCGAACTTATTATCCATAAATTTTTTCTTCCTTTTTTCAAGGGTATTTTTTTAGAAGATAAACTTAGCACTTCGAGTAGAATGTTCGAATTTGTGTTTAAAATGTTTAGTGAAGGAAGTGCCTCACTACCATCGAAAGGCATGGGAATGATTCCTGTTCAGTTGGCAGAAGGACTTCTTAAGGAAGAAATTATATTTAATAAAAAGGTTTCTGAAGTTGCGTCTGGTGGCGTAACAACAGCAGATGGTATGACCTATCCGGCAGATTTTATTTTAATCGCAACCGACCAGCTAAATGTACCTCTTCCAAATAAAAAACCCGTTTATAAATTTAATTCTGTAACAACTTTATACTTCAGTGCTGAGCAAAACCCATTCGAAAGGCGGCTAATTGCCTTGAATACTTTACCGGGAAAATTGGTAAATAATATGGCTGTCGTGAATAAAATAGCTCAAAACTATTCAAAAAATGGGCGAGCGTTGATATCTTTATCGCTTATTGGAAATCATACTAAAACAAGTGAAACCGAACTCATCAGTAAAGTTATAGCTGAGCTTAAATTGTGGTTCCCAGATGCGGTGCAATGGAAACACATAAAAACCTACCACATTCCTTATGCATTACCTAATGACGATAATGTTGTTAATGAATTGACTGAGACTACAATAAGATTGAATGATAGTTGTTTCATTTGTGGGGACCATCTTTTAAATGGATCCATTAATGCGGCAATGAAAAGCGGTAGAGTGGCGGCTGAAACTATTATAAATGAAATGGCTAAAAGATGACCGCTACACAAACCTATACCGACGAATTTTTAAATGCAAAAAGAGTCATTGGCGATCCTTCAGCTGATGAGTTTATAAGACACGTTTTTGCGGATGATTTGAAGAAAATCCAATTCCAGCAATGGCTGTTGGGCAACACCGGAATACCTCAACTAGATTTAATTTTCCCGGATGTCAATTTACTCCAACAAGCAACTAAGCTACCACATTGGGCAAACAGAAAACTGATGCAAGAGGGCTCCGCATTTTTTGCCATACATTCTCAAAATATAATGACGCTGCTCGGGCTCTTATCCCTTCCCTACTGCTATACCGCAGCAAATGGCGCAATGGTATTATATCTATCTGAACGGATAAGAAAGCAAACTTCAAAACGCCTTTATGACACGGCAGTATTTGTATGGGAAGTAATGGGACCCGATGGATTCTCGGATGCTGGAAATGCTTTTAATCAGATTTTTAAGGTGCGAATGGTACACGCTGCTGTACGTTATTATATGCTTCGAAGTGGTAAATGGGATGATGCATGGGGCATCCCGATTAATCAAGAAGACATGGCTGGAACGAACCTCTCGTTTTCGTTAATTGTAATACGCGGTCTTCGTAAATTAGGAATAACGGTGAGTGATAAGGAACAAATTTCCTTCTTGCACCTCTGGAAAGTAATTGGTTATTTTACTGGCTTGGCCGATGATTTAATTCCAGAAGATGGAAAGATGGCCATAGAGCTGGATTTTTCAATCAAACAGCGTCAATTCAGAAATTCTTCACATGGAGAAGAGCTTACCCAATCTTTAATCGATCATATTTTTTCCGTAAATAAGGGAAAAGCGACCAATAACGATATTCTTGGTCTTATGCGGCACCTACTAGGGGCTGATATAGCAGATATGCTGAATATTGCCGGACCCGATTTACCAAAATATAAGCTGTCATTAATTAGAGCGATAAACTTATTTAAAAGTATTAAGGCTAAGGGAGATATAAGAGCAACTTATTATAGCGCCTACACTACATTCAAAAAACAGAATCCTCAATTCAAGCAAGCTATTTAAGTTTGCCTGGAGCGGGGTTGATAATATTTTATAAATGAAATCATATAAATTAATATATCAATTGCTAAATCTTGTACAGCAACTTGAGGAGGAAAATAATGGGAAAGAACCAACGATCCAGGATTTTACCGGTTTTTTACTAAATAAAACACCACACCATTCCGACTACGTAGCGAATACTGAAGTGAGGTTTGGAAATAATGATTCCGATACACTCGAAATTGCATACCAATTGGATAATAATATTGGAAGATTATTTGTATTTATGAGCCGTTATGCAAAATTATACATCAAAAAAGCACTCGACGGGACCCCATTGCAGGCAGCAGAAGATTTTACCGCTCTTGCCATTTTGATGACCCATAAAAGCCTTTCAAAGACAGAACTTATTAAGCATAATCTACAAGAAAAGACTTCAGGGACAGAAGTTATCAGAAGATTAATCGCAAATGGATTGGTGATGCAATGGGACGATTTGGAGGATAAGCGAAGTAAACAAATTGCCATTAGCGATGCCGGTAAAGAATTGCTGCAACATGTTTTTACAGATATGAACGATGTAGGTAAAATGATTACAGGTAAATTGGCGCTTGGCGAAAAGCTGACACTTCAGTATTTGCTGCAGAAACTAGAGGACTTTCATTTAGATGTTTATGATAAGAAAGCCATTCTAAGCAAATCAGATCTGAAAAGTTTTGTAGAAGACAACTTTCCAGTAGCGTTGTGACCCTTTTTTTTAATTTAGAATTTGCGGTCAACAAGTAAATAGACTGCAATTATTACAAATTTACGTTAACCAATTCCGATAACCTTAAATCATTTATAATAAAAGCCTAATAATCAAATTATTAGGCTTTTATATATTTTCTTGTACCCGAGAGCAGATTCGAACTGCCACGCCGTTGCCAGCACCAGCCCCTCAAGCTGGCGCGTCTACCAATTTCGCCACCCGGGTATGGCGGCAAATATAACCAAGTTTTTCATACCTAAATAGAATTTTATTGGAGTTTAAAAAATTAACATCGCGCTAGCATCCTTCTTACAAGCGGTTGAGCGGCGTTATCGATTAAAACAAAGTGCGTTTGGCTTTTAAATCGTGTAAAGTCTTGCGCAATACATTTTAATAGCCCGCAATTGGGCAACACAATGCTGAATAGTTAAAGCAATTATAATTTTATTTTAAGGCCATCATAAGCGAGCGAAATACCTTTGGGTAGTTCTTCCGAAACCACCCGATGTAAACCCAAATTGTGACTAATATGCGTTAGATAAGTTTCATCAGCTCCAATTTCTTGGGCAAAATCTATCGCTTCTTGTAACGTAAAATGAGAAATGTGGTTTGTGCGCTGCAGCGCATTTAAAATGAGAACCTTTGTTCCTTTAATTTTTTCAATAGATGCCTTTGAAATTACTTTAGCATCTGTAATGTAAGTAAAATCACCAATTCTATATCCGGTTATTGGCAATAAATGATGCATGACTTCAAAAGGAATAATAGCAGTTTCCCCTACACTAAAAGTCTCTCCTTCGATAACGGTATGAAGGCTAATTTGCGGCAAACCATGATATTTAGTTTCAGCAAAAATGTAGCTAAATTCCTTTTTCAACGCTGATTGAACCCGCGCTGTTGCATAAACATCTATAATTTTCTTCTGAAGATAATTAAATGGCCTAATGTCATCTAAACCTGCAATATGGTCTTTATGTTCATGTGTATATAACACGGCGTCCAACGTTTTTACGTCGGCCCTAAGCAGTTGATATCTAAAATCTGGACCGCTATCTATTACAAAAGTCTTATCTTCTGCCTCAATTAATACCGAAGTCCTAAGTCGATTGTCATACGGGTGTTCTGATTGACACACTTCGCATTTGCAAGTAATTACCGGTATCCCTTGGGACGTTCCAGTACCCAAAAATGTAATATTCATCAATTAAACTCTCCCATTTTTCGAACACTAAAACAATTCTGTTTGCATTAAAGATTGGTAAAATTGCCTTTGTTTAGCTTGTAGAGTAACGTCGTTAAAACTGCTTTGTTTCACAAGCATTGCAAGTGCATAAATTTTCACTTCCAGATTAGAAAATTTATTCACTACCACTATTTTATCACGCTCTAATAGGCAAGATCCAGTTTTAAAGCTTCCTTTTTCATACCGTACCTTATAGCCCATAGCAAATAAAAGCTGCTCTAGTTTTTCTAGCATGTGTTTTGTATGCATTAAAGCCATCCTATCAAAGATAACGATACCATTCTAAAGTGAATAATTTTTCT
The DNA here is from genome assembly GCF_054061655.1 of Pedobacter sp. UYEF25. Taxonomy (NCBI): domain Bacteria; kingdom Pseudomonadati; phylum Bacteroidota; class Sphingobacteriia; order Sphingobacteriales; family Sphingobacteriaceae; genus Pedobacter; species Pedobacter sp. UYEF25. The sequence goes on from NZ_JBSSEL010000001.1 coordinate 170,877, forward strand.
TCAATCGTTCCTCGCAGGTCGATACAATGAACTCATTTTTTTGAACTTGCTCAAATATTTAACTAAACTTTATTCTTGATACAAAAGTTTACGTTCAGCGCAGTGTTGCAACCGATATGGACAATTTAACATGCAATCAATTATATTTTTTCTAGTCGAAACCTAAAAAAAGACGTGATTCGTATAGTCGCCACAAAAAGTCTACTACGATTTCCACGAAAACATTTCTCCAAAACTGATTTTCAGAAAAAACCGTTTTATTATCTAAAAATTGAATTGCGAACAAAAAAATAACTTAGGTTCAATTTAGTTCGAACCTGAGCTATTTTAAAAAACCTTTTATCTCAAATCTACCAATTCTACCCCAGGATGCGCTTTTGCGTCATATGCGAAAGTACTTTCTGGAATATTCGAATTTGGGGTGAAAGACTTTACATCATAGGTATATGTGTTTCCGTTTTTATCGAATAAAACAGCGCTCGCAATCTGCTTTGCCATTTTATCTATACTCAATCGAATTTTGAATATAGATTTTTTAGCATTAACTGGAGTCAAATCGATCATTTGATAAGTTTTATTACCTACTTTTTTCTCTCCCGTGTAGAGGTATTTAAATCCACTTTCGTAAACCGTAAAAATCTTTGCGGGATTGATTGCGTCGCTACTTTTGTCGACGTTACTCACCTGCACCTCTTTATCCTGTTTTAAAAGCGTCCACTGCGTCTTTCCATCACTATACAATTCTTGGTTTGTCATGGCCACCTTGTACTTGTTAGAGTTTACCTTAACAAATAATGTACCCTGTTGACTTTCTTTGACATTGGCTTTTGGGTTGGTTAGGGTAAAAGAAAAATCTGTCTTAATGTATTTATAAGATTTATATTTTTTACTTACCTCTGCCAAAATCGCTTTGGCTTTTGCATCCTGCTGTGCGTAGGCTATTGTTGTAAATCCAACAAAAACCATCATAGCTGCTACTATTTTTTTCATATTACATTTACTATTTGCAAGGGTTAAATATATAGAGCGATTATTTTCCAATTGTTTAATCTACTCCCCTCCCTTCATACCATTCAAGAATTGTTCCAAAGAATATTCATCTGGATATAAAACTTCTCTAGCCTTACTTCCCTCAAACGGCCCAACGATACCAGCGGCCTCTAATTGATCTATAATTCGGCCCGCTCGGTTGTATCCCAATTTCATTTTTCGTTGAATCAGGGATGTAGACCCTTGTTGGTGCATTACAATTAATCGCGCAGCTTCCTCGAATTTTGCATCTCGCTCGTTCGGATCGAAATCTAACTTTCCGCCTTCTCCGTTTTCATCAACATACTCTGGAAGTAAATAAGCATCAGAATAACCACGCTGATTGCCAATGAATTCAGAAATTCTATCTACTTCTGGGGTGTCTACAAAAGCGCACTGAAGTCTGATCAACTCACTTCCTGTCGCCAAAAGCATGTCTCCCCTACCAATTAGCTGATCTGCTCCACCAGTATCTAAAATAGTTCGAGAATCTATCTTAGACAAAACTCTAAAAGCCAATCTAGCTGGGAAATTTGCTTTTATCGTACCGGTAATAATATTTACAGAAGGACGCTGCGTAGCTAAAACCAAATGAATTCCAATGGCCCGGGCCAGTTGGGCCAATCGGGCAATCGGCGTTTCCACCTCTTTTCCGGCCGTCATCATTAAATCAGCAAACTCATCTACCACCAGCACAATAAAAGGCAAAAATCGGTGCCCATTTTCTGGATTTAGTTTTCGTTTGATAAATTTAGCATTGTATTCTTTTAGATTCCTTACCTGGGCATCTTTTAATAAATCGTAGCGCTGGTCCATTTCGATACAGAGCGAATTCAAGGTATTTATTACTTTTTTCGTATCTGTGATGATCGCATCTTCCTCTCCGGGAAGCTTTGCGAGAAAATGGCGCTCAATCTTATTAAAAAGCGTCAATTCGACTTTTTTTGGATCGACCAATACAAATTTTAACTCTGCAGGATGTTTGCTGTAAAGTAAGGACACCAAAATTGTATTAATTCCAACAGATTTTCCTTGTCCGGTAGCGCCGGCAACTAATAAATGTGGCATTTTAGCCAAGTCTGCAATGTAGACCTCGTTACTAATGGTTTTTCCCAGCGCTATCGGCAAATCCATATTCGTTTGGTTCCATTTTTCCGTTGCTATCATGCTGCGCATGGCAACCATTTCAGGATTGGAGTTTGGAACTTCTATCCCAATAGTTCCTTTACCGGGCATTGGCGCAATGATCCTAATACCGAGTGCAGCAAGAGATAAAGCAATATCGTCCTCTAAGTTTTTTATCTTGGAGATTCGAACTCCCGGCGCCGGAATAATTTCATAAAGCGTTACGGTTGGTCCAATAGTGGCCTTTATCTTATCTATTTCGATGTTGTAATGATTAAGCGTCTCGACGATCTTGTTTTTGTTTGCCTCTAATTCTTCGGCATTTACAGATATCTTGCTCGATCCATAATTTTCCAGCAATTCTAACGTAGGTTTTTTGTAACCTGGAAGATCAAGTGTTGGATCATATGCACCAAACTGCTCTACCAAATCTTCAGACTTTCTATCTTCGGCGCTTTTTTCTACCGTTAAAGGCGTTGAAACAACAATTTCCTCTTCGTGCTCCCGCTGCTGTTCGACAATTAATGGGGGTGCAGTAAGTTTATTAATAGGCAAAGGTGTTTTCTGAGCTGAAGTTACCGGAACAAACTCTTCTCTTTCCCGTTCCCGCTTTCCTGGATCTACTGAAATGTTTTGCGCCAATCGATCATTCAATGTGGGTCGCTTTGCAGTCTCGCCATAGGGTGCCATGTCTGCTCGATCTTCATTAACCAACTGATTTTTCTTTAATCCATCCGCTGGCTCTAAGTCGTCTTCAAAATATTCTCTTTTATGAAACTTAAAATCAATGTTGTAAGCCACGATTAGCACAGTTAACCCTGCAAAAAGAATTAATCCGGCAACACCTGCGGTCCCAATTTGGGCGGATAAGATTTTATTGCTCCAGAATCCAAACTCTCCTTCTAAAAAATGCGGAGACTCTGACCAGAATCCATGAGCAAAGCCTAATGTTATTGAGATAAAAATTAAAAGAAAGAAACTATAGCCTAAGGTTTTAGAAATAGACAATATCCTGACTTTAAATAATAACCTATATCCGATAATGAAAAAAACCAATACAAATAAAAACGAAGCAATGCCAAACCATTCATAAATAAATTGATGGGATAGTAGGGCACCAAATTTTCCAAGCCAATTTTGAACCACTGTAGTATTTACACCAAGAGTTTTTAATTCTTCTGTCGTTTTAAACAAGTTACTCCAGCCGCCATTCGCATCTATAACATAACTTTGATCGTCTTGCCAAGTAAATAAATAAGACGTAAATGCAATTAGGAAGTAAAGGGATGAAATAATGAAAAACAGGCCGAAAACCTTAACGGCACGCCCATCTTGCAAATCGAATTTCGGTAGATATTCTGCTTTTTCAAAAGATTTTTTTGCCCTAGATGATTTGCCAGAGGTATTTTCTGTACTGTTATTTCTGAAAGAATTGGTTTTAAACTGATTACCACGTGCGGACATCTTCTTTGTTAAAATTTCTAATTAGTAACAAACTTATGCAAATCTGCGCAGCATTTACAAAAAGCTTTGAGAAAATTGTTGGTTTCCAAAATTATAATTGGCGTGCAAAGCTTTGCCATGTAATTAACACAATAATCAAAAATAGTAACAAATAGACTTTACGATTAAACCATGTGTCCACATCCTCGTCTATTTAGGAATACGATTAGGTTTTGAAGATTATTGATTTTTGTTTTAGGTTTATCCCGTCTCGAATAGCTTTAGCGAGGCGGGATTTTTTTATTATGGGCCGTTCGATGTAAGTCGCAAAATCCGTTTTCGCAATTATCTTGACTAGTTGATCCTTCCAGGTGTTGTTCTAAAAAAATTGTTAAAGGTCTTCTTCATTGTAGCGCTTCAACACGCCACGCTTTCTAAGAAAGAAACTTTTAGTTTGGTTAATGTTTTGAAGTCAATTACCTTCGCGTGTTTTATTTCTAGAGTAAAATTACAGTTAATGCTTGTTTAATATTGCCCTGAAGGAGTAAACGTTTTGCGAGCGTATGCAACTCAATTTCTCTGGTTTTGCTATCGCCAATAGTTACATCTAAAATTTCTTTAACCTCCGCTAAAGACATCGCTGCATCTATTTCTTCTGCGGACGGTAAGATTTCTAAATTTCCCAACTGACCTAAATCGTTGCCGCTTAAAACCATAGAAAGTCTTACATTTTTTGGCAAAGCATCCACACCGATTCCTAAAGTTCTAAGTGGTTTTGCTACCTCAAACAAACTTTCTGCTGTAACCCTACTATACCAATTTCCACCAAGTCTGGCAACCAAGTCTATTTTTTGTTGATCTATATTTCCGTCTTCTCCTAAAATTCCTTCGTTTACGTGAATGACTACAACTTCTGCAATTACTAAATTCCCGGCACCTTTTTGCTTGCCGAGATTAATCACCTCATTTATTTTACATTCTAACTGTACTGGCGCTTCTAATACCCTAGGCGGTTTTACCAATATGGAATCAGCCATCGTAAAACCCGCTTTTTCAAACTCATTGACTTCTTTTCCATATTCGGTACTTGCCAAACTCATCTGTTGCACCATCGCATAGTTTACGATATTTATAACGCATTCCTTCACTTCAAGCACATTGTCTAATGTATGTTTGGTCGAATTATCGCGCATACGCGTAACCGGAGAAAAAACGCAAATTGGCGGATTTATGCTAAATAAGTTAAAGAAACTAAATGGACTTAGGTTAACATTTCCTTCAACGTCTACAGTAGATGCAAAACAGATTGGACGAGGAGCAATTGCATAATATAAATAATTTTGAACTTGTGAGGGTTGTAAGTCCTCTACTTTGAACGATCGCATATTGAATTTTTTTGATGGATTTATTTTGAAAGTAGTTAAATAGATGAACGAAAACGGCAGAAGCAAAAATGCAGCTAAACCATTAAAATGCGTAGCGTAAAACTCGCCCTTGATTTCCTAAAATAAATCGAGCTGATTGCCAAAAGGGCAACCAAAGTTAGGAGAGCCAAGGGAAATTTCAGCATTTTTTCTTTTTTAATGCAAGTATGGAAAGTGTACTTGTATCGCTAACAATGGTATTTGTAAGTGCGCCCAATCCAGTTATTTCCATTTCGACCACATCGCCAGGTTGTAACCACTGCGGTTTGTAATTGGGATCTGCTATTTTCGCTGTTCCATTTAATTCTAAGAAACAACCAGTTCCGACTGTCCCAGATCCAATTACATCGCCCGGAAGCAATTCTACGCCATACGCACAACGCTCTATAATTTCTGCAAAAGTCCAATTCATATCTGCTGCAGAGCCGCTAGAAACCAATTCTCCATTTACGCGGCAACTCATTTTCAAATCGTAAACGTTACCAACATGCCCGTTTTTTGTTGGTATTTTAAATGATTCAAGTTCATCTGGCGTAACCATCCACGGACCAATGCAGGTCGCAAAATCTTTTCCTTTTGAAGGACCTAGATTTAATCGCATTTCTTCCATCTGTAAAGTTCTTGCGCTTAAATCGTTCATAATCATGTAACCTGCGATATATTCATCTGCCTTTGCGGCGAGAATGTTTCGGCCTTTTTTCCCAATAACTACGGCAAGCTCGAGTTCGAAATCCAGTTGCTTAAAATGATCTGGCATGCAGCTAATTTCTCCGGTACCAAAAATTGCATGGTGATTGGTAAAATAGAACACCGGAAATTCATCAAATTCGGCAAGCATCTCCATTCCTCTATTTCGTCTGGAAGTTTGTACATGTTGCCTAAAAGCATAGGCATCTCTGCAACTTGTGGGATGTGGTATCGGAGCTAAGAGCTCGTAAAAAACTTCTTCCTTTGCACGCAAACTATTGGTCTTAATTTCATGATCAACTTCTTTTGCGCGTTCCATCAATACATCCCCACCCATTAAAAATGCATTCATATTGTCCGGAATTAATTTATCGCAACTATTGAGGTTGTAGATGTGGCCATTCATATAAATACCTAAATGTTCTTGCTCTTCGGTTTTGTAGGAAACTAATTTCATATGTATATGAATTACAGGTTTAAGTAAAACTAATAATTTAACTTAGAAAAACATCCGTGTGAGTAAATGAAAAAGAATTGCTCAAATGCATGTCTTTTAAAATCTCCTCTGCGGAGGGCTGACTCGTGGTCATCGCTAATTCAAAATTATATATTTTGGAGATCGTCTTTTATAAGTGAGAAATATTGGCTTCTGATTTTATATAGTGTCTTTCGTTCGCAAAAAGGGGCCAATTATAGATTCCAAATCAGCTGAAATTGGTGGACGAAATAATGGTTATGCAAAATCAGTCAGCGAGATTTTAAAAATAAGACAATAAAAAAATTCTGCTCCAACACCTATTACTGAACCCAAAATACAGCGACGATTAACAATATTTCCCTAATTTTTCAGCTCCGTTGCTATATGTCCCCTATGTTTTGCTAGCGCTAGTCCATCACAACATTCCGCGTAAAAAATATTTCGGGTCTTTTGTGTTAGTTTTCTATTACTTTGATTTTGCATTTTTCCATACGATGCGCTCACCTAAACAAATAAATTAGGAATGCGAATAAAACAATGGTCCAACTTTCCTGTTCTTAATTTTAGCGACCTAAAGTTAATTTTTTAATCGTTAGAAAATAGCTACATTAGCGACATCCAGAGCATGATTTTAAAAGCATTACATATAAATCTAGTAAACAACGCCATCGCAATGCGTCGTTACAAGATGCTTTCTAAAATTATCATGGCTCAATATTCTTTCGAAGATTAAGCCTCAATAGCTTTTAGCGTTTCGGCCAAAGGCCAGATTCTAATTCTCTAAAAATTTTCATCCAAAATATTAATCGATTATGCCTGTTTATCATAAATTAGGTCAAATTCCTCCAAAACGTCATACCGTTTTTCGCAAACCTAACGGAAATTTGTATGCCGAAGAACTTGTTTCGACCGAAGGTTTCTCAAGTTTGTATTCTCTCGTTTACCATTGCCATCCACCGACATTGGTAAAAGAATTAGGCGAACCTTACTCTGTAGAACCTAAAATTGCCCGTGAGAAGCATTTAAAGCACACCAGTTTAATCGGTTTTAAAATTAAACCAGACGATGATTACTTAAAAAGCCGAAAGCCTGTTTTAGTTAACAACGATTTGCATATTATACTTGCTGCACCAAGAAAATCTATGACTGATTATTTTTATAAAAACAGTCAGGCTGATGAAATGATTTTTGTTCATGAGGGATCAGGAAGGTTAAAAACAGGTTTTGGAAACATCAAATTTGGCTACGGCGATTATCTAATTATTCCCAGAGGGACTATTTATCAAATGGAATTTGATGGAGCAGAAAATCGTTTATTTATCATTGAAAGTTTTAGTCCGATAAGGCCTCCAAAACGATACATGAATAAATATGGCCAGTTGATGGAGCACTCGCCTTATTGCGAACGCGATTTAAGATTGCCAGAAAACTTAGAAACCCATGATGAATATGGCAATTTTAAGGTATTGATAAAAAAGCAAGGATTGATTTATCCCTACACTTACGGAACTCATCCGTTCGATTATGTAGGCTGGGACGGATATCACTATCCTTATGCATTTTCTATCCACGATTTTGAGCCGATAACAGGCAGGTTACATCAACCACCACCGGTACACCAAACTTTCGAGGCGGATAATTTCGTAGTTTGTTCTTTCGTTCCACGTAAATTCGACTACCATCCAGATTCTATCCCGGCGCCATATAACCACAGCAATGTAGACAGCGATGAAGTGTTGTATTATGTAGATGGAGATTTTATGAGTCGGAAAAGTGTAGTTAGGGGACAAATTACTTTACACCCTGGCGGTATTCCGCATGGGCCACATCCGGGAACAGTAGAAAAATCTATCGGACAAGAAAAGACAGAAGAGTTGGCCGTTATGATAGATCCTTTTAAACCTTTGATGCTTACTGAGGATGCATTAGACATCGAAGACGAGAATTATTATAAAAGCTGGCAGGAATAAAGGAGAGGCTAAAGGTTGAGGGTTAAAACTTTAAGTGGCATATAGAAAACTTTATCTACATAATATCCTTTGATCCTTGGTTAACAACTTTGAGCGCATTGAGGTAAAAAAGAACCATTAAAACGCATGGCAGAATTGCCTTTTACCTTAAACCTCACACCTACTAGCTATTACATATCACCTAATAAAAAACAACAATGAGTACACAAACATTTGCAGAGAAAATAGCCGAGGCACAAGATTTTTTACCCATAAACGGCACGGATTATATAGAATTTTATGTTGGCAATGCAAAACAGGCGGCACACTATTATAAAACTGCCTTCGGATTTCAGTCTTTGGCTTATGCCGGTCCAGAAACGGGCGTTAGAGATCGGGCCTCTTACGTGTTACAACAGGGAAAAATTAGATTGATACTGACTACCGCATTAAAATCAGATCATCCAATCTCAGAACATGTTAAAAAGCACGGAGATGGCGTAAAAATTTTGGCGCTTTGGGTAGATGACGCTTACAGTGCATTTGAAGAAACCACTAAACGCGGAGCAAAACCCTATATGGAGCCAAAAACCATTAGCGATGATGACGGAGAAGTACGAATGAGCGGCATTTACACTTATGGCGAAACGGTGCACATGTTTGTTGAGCGGAAAAACTACAACGGTCCTTTCATGCCAGGCTTTAGAAAATTGGAAAGTGATTACAAGCCAGATGAAGTTGGACTACTTTACATCGATCATTGTGTGGGGAATGTAGGATGGAACCGCATGAACGACGCCGTTAAATGGTATGAAGATGTAATGGGCTTTGTTAACATTCTTTCATTTGATGACAAACAGATCAACACGGAATATTCGGCCTTGATGAGTAAAGTAATGAGCAATGGAAATGGCTTTTCTAAATTTCCGATTAACGAACCTGCAGAAGGAAAAAAGAAATCCCAGATCGAAGAATATTTGGAGTTTTATGAAGGCGAAGGCGTTCAACATATCGCTGTAGCCACAAAAGACATTGTTAAAACCGTAAAAGCGCTAAAATCTAGAGGTGTAGAATTTTTAGGCGCGCCACCGGAAGCGTATTATAACATGATGCCTGAGCGTGTTGGTAAAATTGATGAGGAAATTAGAATTTTAGAGGAATTGGGCATTTTGGTCGATTGTGATGAAGAGGGATACTTACTCCAAATTTTCACCAAACCGATAGAAGATAGACCTACCTTATTTTTTGAGATTATACAGCGTAAGGGTGCACAAAGTTTTGGTGCAGGTAATTTTAAGGCCTTATTCGAATCTTTAGAACGCGAACAAGAGCTTAGGGGGAATTTATAGAACAGGTTAATCTGCTTACAAATTCAAGTTTACATTTTCAAAAAGCAGATTAATTAGTGGTTTGATGCCCCTAAATGTAAGGAACTTCATATTTCCTTCATAAACAAACTGCACCTTTGAAATAACAAAACACAAGAAGCGATTTCCGTTTTGTTAACTCTAAAATTCATAAATAGTTTTTTAGTTTTCCGGTTACCCTTATCTGATACCTCATATACTTAACGTATATGAGGTTTTTTTTAATCAGTACTTCCTCTTAACATATCGAACAGATCTTCTGCGCCACCATCAAATTTTTCTCCATTTACGTAAAAAGATGGGGTTCCATTTACGCCACTCCTTACGCCGCCTTCAAAATCTACTTCTATTTTTTCTTTTAGATCATCAGATTGTGCTAAATCCCCTTCAAATTGCTGCACATCCAAACCAAGTTGCGCTGCAAGCTGGATGAATAAGTCTGCTGATAAATCATCTTGATTCTCAAACAGCGCATTGTTCATTTCCCAAAACTTGCCTTGTTTTGCAGCGGCTTCGGCTGCGACTGCTGCGGGATAAGCCATTGGGTGTGATTCGGTATGAGGAAAATTTCTAAAAACGAGCGAAACTTGTCCTTTAAAATAATCCACTATGTTTTTTAAAACATGATGCGCATGTGCACAATGCGGACACTCATAATCTCCATATTCTACCACCACTACCTTAGCACCTCTGTTTCCCTGGAAATGGTCTTCTTCAGTTACTGCTGTTTTTAATTTGCTCATGACTTATTTTTTTGTAATTCCTCTAATGCATCTAATATGCCATCGGCCCCTGGATTGACCGCGGTTGGTGCCAAGTAGCTCCAAGAAACTTTTCCCTCTTCGTCTATTACAAACAACGCACGTTTGCGCTCCCCTAACGCTTCATCATATATGCCATAAGCCTTAGAAACCTCGCCTTTTGGTTCAAAATCGGCCAAGAGTGGGAAATGTAAGTTTCGATCCTTACTAAATGCGCTGTGACACCAGGTGCTATCAACAGAAAGACCAAGGATTTGCGCATTTTTTTTAGTAAAAAACTTAAGCATTTCGTTGTATAGAGCCATCTGATCACTGCATACCGGACTCCAGTCAGCGGGATAAAATGCCAGAATTACATTTTTCCCTTTAAAATCTGATAATTTTAAGTGTTGATCTGGAGTCGCCTGCAGCTCAAAATCTGGCGCTTGCCTACCTTTTTCTAAGATTTCCATGCAAGAATAAGTTTAAGATGTCTTTAAAAGGAAACATAAAAAAAGGGGTAAAGTTTTTTAACATTTTAAAGCAAAGAGAAAAGCGTAGGTAGTTAACTAATTCATTTTTTGTCTTTTGATGAGGTAATGCTGCAAAACGGGAAAGTAGCCCTCTGCTACATCTGCATCAATCAAATCTATTTTATACTGATTGCACTTTAAAGCAATTTTTTGTCGGTAATCGTCAATAGCTTTTTTGTAACTTTCTTTTACACGACTGGCGTGCACTTTGACAACTTCATTAGTTTCCATGTCCACAAATTGGTGCGGTCGGTTTTCAAAATCGAATTCTATTTCTTTACCCTTATCTAATACATTGAAGATAATCACTTCATGCTTATTGAATTTTAGATGTTGTAGGGAACTGAAAAAGTCAGCGATAAGATCTGAATTTGCATCTGTGGTTAGCAAATCGCTGAAAACAACGATAAGAGATCTTTTGTGAACAAGATCTGCTAATTGATGCAGCGCGTAGCTTATATTTGTTTTTACTGATTTCTCATCCCGATCCAACAATCCTTGCATCTGGTTGAACAAGAACTTTTGGTGCGCAGTGGTTGATTTTGCATCAGCGTTTAGAATAATTTCATCTGTAAAAAGACTCAGACCGAAGGCATCTCTTTGCCTTTTTAATAACATCATCAAAGCTGCTGCCGCCCTTACTGAGAAGGCCAACTTGCTATTTTTTCCTTCAGGGAAATACATGGAGGAAGAAACGTCAATTATAAATTGACAACGTAAGTTTGTTTCTTCCTCGTATCTTTTGCTATATAATTTATCGGTTTTGGCATATAGTTTCCAATCAATATTTTTTACCGAATCGCCAACATTATATTGCCTGTGTTCTGCAAACTCAACCGAAAAGCCGTGAAAAGGACTCTTATGTAAACCAGTAATAAACCCTTCTACTACTAGATTTGCCAAAATTTCTAAATTACCAAAGTTGATTTCTGTTTCTAATTTAGGGTGTTGCATGAGCTAAAGTTAAGGAATATACACGGTTTTTTAAACGGTTTTAATTGCTAAATTCGATATTTTGAATACTAAAAACGCTGCGGGTCAGTTTATTTTCTGGGGTTTCTTGTGTATATTCGTTATGTTAACTACATGTACTCACATGAAAAATCTACTCCTGTTATCCGCTCTTTTCTTTTCTTTCAACGCATTTGCTCAAGAAAAGATTCCAGCGGGTCAAACCGAAAATCCAGTGTATAGCTGCGATTCCGCTATGGTCAATAATGATAAAAGTATTTCGTCTTTTTATGGTCACGCAAATTTTAAAAGCAATTTACTTGAAATTAAAAATGCTGACAAAATTGTATCCAATTGGGAAACAACAGAAGTTTTGGTGACCGGCAAATTCGAATATCTAATGAATGGAGAAATACAGGTTAAAGACGGGGGAGAAAAGAAAACCTTAAGATATAAGATTGGTGAATCAATCGCTTACATTTATTGAAAACAGCTAGGTCTTGAATGACAAATGATTCTGAATTTCACAAGATATTTAATAAACGTAGTAGGTAGTTTGCAGAATATGGGTCGTCGTCAACGGCAAATTTTTCACTTTTAAACTTAAAAAGGTATAGAAATTTAGTAAACGGCATATTTAGCCGTTCGCGGTAAAAACTGTCCTTTTTTTCACTTTGACAACATCAAATTTTTATTTATTTTGCATCTAATTGATGAATTATCTCAATTTCAAACAAATCAAAACAAATTGGTCTATAGTTTATTTATACTTTTACAGATAAAATAAAAGGGATTGGAAAATAATCAATATAGCATATTCGAAACTGAACTTAGAGTGCGTCCAGATGATATAGATATGTTTAACCATGTTCATAATAGTAGATATTTAGATTTTGTACTCGCTGCGAGGTATGAGCAAATGAGGGATGATTACAAAATGCCTTGGGAAGCGTTTACCCAACTTGGCTATGGCTGGGTAGTAAGTAGGGTAACGATGAATTTAAAGCGACCACTATATATGAACGATATCATGCTGATTAGAACGGGTGTTTTGAGCATGCAGACGAAAGGCTGTTCTGTACAGTTTGAAATCTTAAACAAGAAAACGGGCAAGGTTGCCTCAGATGGAATTTTCGATTACGTTTTGGTTGAATTGTCTACTTACAAAAGCGCAAAGGTTACTGACGAAATGTTAAAAGCCTATAGCATCTAAATATTTTTATTTCAGTTAGACCATATTTTCGAAAGATAATTCTAAGGCGAGATTCAGAAAACCTAGGTTTTTGATGCTTATTAAAACTCCTTTTTCTAATCCTGAATTACGATGGATTATATTACACGATTGTACCCCTAGTTGAAAAATTAAATTTACCAAAAATTAATACTATTTCAGGCTTTAGATATCTCAAGGATTATTTGAGCAAATGTCTGATATGGAAAATTTAAAACCAAAAGAATTAATTCAAGGGCTAGTCGATCATTGTGGTTGGAATTGCTACATTCGTTCTTACAATTGTCGATATATATTAATGAGTAGCCTAGCCAAGAGAAACATACACCCGGTTTTCGATAGGCAAAATTTTTTTTAACCGACCCTACAGTTTTTAATACTTTGGCATTAACAATAAGTTAAAAAAAGAAACGCCATTTACAGTCTACAAAAAAAATAAAGAAGGACTTTCACTTACATGCTTTTTCTGAGTAGCATTTTGTGCAAACTTGCCGACTTCGCCTTTTTGAATTTACCCCTCATTTTTGGTTGAATTTTCCACATTCTAATATACCTTAAAAACTATATCTTTGCGCAAAGATGAAGCACATACGAAATTTTTGCATTATTGCACATATAGACCACGGCAAAAGCACTTTAGCAGATAGGCTACTTGAATATACAGCTACTATTTCGCAGCGTGAAGCGCAAGCGCAACTGTTGGACAATATGGATTTGGAGCGCGAGCGGGGCATTACCATTAAAAGTCATGCCATCCAAATGAACTATAAAGTCGGTGAAATAGAATACAATTTCAACTTAATTGATACTCCCGGACACGTAGATTTTTCTTATGAAGTTTCTCGCTCTATCGCTGCTTGCGAGGGCGCGCTACTCATTGTTGATGCTTCACAGGGCATTCAAGCACAAACCATTTCGAATCTTTATTTGGCATTGGAGCATGATTTGGAGATTATTCCCATTTTAAATAAAATGGATTTGCCGGGTGCAATGCCAGAGGAAGTGAAAGACCAGATTATTGAATTGATAGGTTGTAAACGCGAAGATATCATTCCTGCTTCGGGAAAAACTGGCCTAGGAATTCCAGAGATCATCCAAGCAATTGTAGATCGGGTGCCCGCTCCAATTGGTGACCCCGAGGCGCCTTTACAAGCGCTCATCTTCGACTCTGTTTTTAATTCATTTAGGGGAATTATTGCGTACTACAAAGTTGTTAATGGCCAGATCAAAAAAGGCGATAAAGTTAAATTTATAAATACCGGTAAGCAATATTTAGCAGATGAAGTAGGCATTTTGAAATTGGAAATGTCGCCAAGAAGTGTGGTAAAAACCGGAGATGTAGGTTACATTATTTCCGGAATTAAAGAAGCTAGAGAAGTAAAAGTTGGAGACACTATTACTACAGTTGAAAGACCTGCTACTGTTGGCATACAGGGTTTTGAAGAGGTTAAACCAATGGTTTTTGCGGGGATTTACCCTGTGGACACAGACGAATATGAAGAGCTGCGCGAAGCCATGCACAAATTACAGTTAAACGATGCTTCTATTGTATTCGAGCCGGAAAGCTCAGCTGCATTAGGATTTGGATTCCGCTGCGGATTTTTAGGAATGTTGCATATGGAAATTGTGCAAGAACGTCTAGAGCGCGAGTTTGATATGACAGTAATCACCACGGTACCCAACGTTTCTTACATTGCGCACACTACTAAAGGAGATGAATTTATCGTAAACAATCCTTCTGATTTGCCAGATCCAAGCAAGTTGGAGTCTGTTGAAGAACCTTTTATAAAAGCTACCATCATCACCAAAGCGGAGTTTGTTGGACCAGTTATGTCACTTTGTATCCAGAAAAGAGGAATTATTGTCAACCAAAGCTACCTCACATCAGATCGTGTAGAATTAACTTTCGAAATGCCAATGGGCGAAATTGTATTCGACTTCTATGATAAATTGAAAACCATTTCTAAGGGGTACGCTTCGTTCGATTATCACCAAATGGGTTATAAAAAGTCTGATTTGGTTAGGTTAGACATGCTGTTAAACGAAGAACCTGTAGATGCATTATCTTCATTGATTCACAGAAGCAATGCTTACGATTTTGGTAAGAAAATATGTGAAAAATTGAGAGAACTAATTCCTCGTCAGCAGTTTGAGATAAAAATTCAAGCTTCCATTGGCGCCAAAGTAATTGCTAGAGAAACCATAAGTGCGCTCAGAAAAGATGTTACCGCCAAGTGTTATGGTGGTGACATCTCCCGTAAGCGTAAGCTGTTGGAAAAACAGAAAAAAGGTAAGAAAAGAATGCGTCAGGTTGGAAACGTGGAAATACCCCAATCTGCATTTATGGCAGTATTAAAATTGGACTAAAATGGTCATCATTAATAGTCAAAATGCACAGTTATGCAATAGATTATTCGGGTTTTCGAGTTTTATAGCCAATAGTTTAACCTACAATTACCGATTGGTAAACATCGGTTTTCATAAATATCTGCCATACTTTGAAGCGACTAAAAACAACGATTTTGATGGTTATCCGATCAGTGTCAAGAGATCATTTTCCCCAAAATTAGATTACTTTTACAGCAATCTTTTTAAAAACTGGTTCAGTTTTACCCACAGAAAATTTGGAATAACGCCGACTATTAGAAAGTTTTACCATACCACCTTTAGCAACGATCTTATACCGGAAATCTTCGACTTAAATAATCCAGACTTTATAACCGACGCACAACATAAAAACATTTTAGTACAGGGCTGGATGTTTAGAGATTTAAGTGGCTTGCGAAAGCAAAGGGAGACAATTTGTAAATTCTTTACTCCTGTAGAACCTTATCGAACAGAAGTAGATACAATCGCTTCTGCAATGAAAACTATGGCCGATGTGTTGATTGGCGTTCACATACGCAGGGGAGACTATAAGGAATTTATTGGTGGCAAATGGTTTTACAGCGACGAAAATTATGCAGGGTGGATGAAAGTCTTAAAAAGTAAATATGCTGCAATTGGAAAAACTTGTGTGTTTTTAATTGCAAGTAACGATGTAGTGGACATCAGCAAATTTAGTGGTTTGGATGTTTTTTGTGAATCAAGACACTTTATTGTAGATTTATATCTGTTGGCCAAATGCGATGCAATTATTGGTCCACCTAGCACTTACAGCCAGTGGGCTGCTTTTTACGGAGATAAACCGTTAACAATGCTGTTAGAAAGTGGTCAATTCATCGATATTGCGTCGTTTAACTCTAGCTTATTGCCTGAAGAAAACTTTTTGGGAAAAGAATTATATAAATTTACGGTATAAAAATTAGAATAGATTTAGATTTGATATGCAACTGTTAGACGGGAAAACAACCTCAGAGAAAATTAAGCTGCAAATTGCAGAAGAGGCCGAAGCATTTACAGAACAAAGTGGAAGAAAGCCGCATTTAGTGGCAATTTTGGTAGGAACGGATGGTGGCAGCGAAACCTATGTGGCTAGCAAGATGAGAAACTGCGAAAAAGTTGGTTTTAAATCTTCCTTATTTAGGTATGACGAAAAGGTAACTGAAGCAGAATTGTTAAGTAAAATCCATGAGCTCAATGGCGATGATGATGTAGATGGCTTAATCGTACAACTGCCTTTACCAAAACACATCGATCCTGAAAAAGTAACTGAAACAATAGATTACAGGAAAGATGTAGACGGTTTCCATCCGATAAATTTAGGAAGGATGATGCGAAATTTACCCTGCTTTATTCCCGCTACACCGTATGGAATTTTACTCATGCTGCGAGCCTATGACATAGACACTACAGGAAAACATTGCGTTGTGGTGGGCAGAAGTAACATTGTGGGTAGTCCGATGAGTATTTTAATGGCAAGAAATGCAAATCCCGGTAATTGTACCGTAACTTTAACGCACTCTAAAACTAGGGATTTGAAGGCGCAAGTGTTGCAAGCTGACATCATAATTGCTGCCATTGGGAAAAAGAATTTTGTTACCGCAGATATGGTTAAAGATGGCGCCATTATTATAGATGTAGGCATAAATAGGGAAAATTCAACTCAAACAAAATCAGGATATAAGCTTTATGGCGATGTAGATTTTGAGCATGTAGCGCTGAAAGCATCTTACATTACGCCTGTTCCGGGCGGTGTGGGGCTAATGACTATCGTTGGACTTTTGAAAAATACATTGGCCTCGGCAAGGAAAGAAATCTATTCTTAATAGCTAGGGTAAAGAGCAAATGGTAAAGACTATTAACTCCCTAATGACGTCAAGATTTCTTTGATCAATATTCAGCCAATTAATCACCGATTAGAAATTGAATTTCCAATTGTTAACATAATTTGAGCCGACTTTCCCAGCACATATAAAATTCTACCCGAAAATTTTACTCCACCAACCTTTTTCAAACCCTACATACAATCCATCAGGTCTAATGTCTGTGGGATAAATATTGATATAATCTCCCTGTCCGGGTGCTCCCCTTCCATTTTCTAAGCTGTACTCATATCGATGAACCGGACATACCAAGTGCGCATTTTTACACCATCCGCCGCTAAAATGACCCCCAGCATGGGGACAAATAGATTGCGTTACATATATTTTAGCTGCGTGGTTTATTACACAAAGCTGCTTTCCATTTGCTGTCACCGTTTTTATATCACTCTCTCTTGGTAGATCGAATTTATTTAACACCTTAATCCACTGCATCCGGCTAAATTAAACCAAATTACCATCAGTCGTATTTCATCTTTTCAGAAATAATTAAAATTGCGCTTGCGACCATTTTATTTTTGAGATATTTGCCCCCTCAAAATGAAACAAGAAATACCAGAAAACGGCACCATGCTTCCATTGATGGAAGAATTTTACACCATTCAGGGAGAAGGATTTAATACTGGCAAAGCCGCCTATTTTATTAGGCTGGGTGGTTGCGATGTAGGCTGCCACTGGTGCGATGTAAAAGAAAGTTGGGACGCAAGTGTTCATCCATTAACCGCTGCAGACATTATTGTGCAAAATGCTTTAAAATATCCAGGGAAGGCAGTTGTTATTACCGGGGGCGAGCCGCTCATTTACAATATGGATTACCTAACTGCGCAGTTACAAGCAAATGGAATTGTAACGTTCTTAGAAACGTCAGGTGCTTATCCTCTTTCCGGTTCTTGGGACTGGATTTGTCTATCTCCGAAAAAATTCAAGGGACCACGACCAGATGTTACGTCGAGGGCGGATGAGCTTAAGGTAATTGTTTTCAATAAGAGTGATTTTAAATGGGCTGAAGAGCACGCTAACTTGGTGGGGCCAAGTTGTAAACTTTATCTCCAACCAGAATGGTCAAAGTCAAAAGAGATAACTCCATTAATTATTGAATACGTAATGGCAAATCCGAAATGGGAAATTTCATTACAAACCCATAAATTTTTAAATATTCCATAATTACATTAACTTGTCTTAGTCATTCCGATTATTTTGTATGAGGCGCTTTCTATTTTTTTGCTTTCTAATGATCTGCGCCAATTGTTTTGGCCAAAAGTCTGCAGACAGGAAAGCCCAAAATCTATTCGACAAAGCCGGCGCTGCAGCCCAACAACACGATTTCAATCAAGCATCCAGTCTGCTAGAGCAGTGCCTTTTATTAGACCCAACCTTTGCCGCAGCACAGGTTCTCTTGGGAGATATATCTATGACCACAAAAAGGTATCCGAAGGCAGCAGACAACTATCAAAAATCCATTATAACTGACCCAACAAACTGGGTTGTGTATTATAAACTAGCTGAAAGTGAGTTTGCAAGCGGCAAATATGTTGAAGCCAAGCGTAATTTTCAAAAATTTTGTGATTCAAATCCAAGAACTGAAGACTTAGGAAAAGCAAAAAATTATCTACTCGACTGTGATTTTGCGGAGATTGCGATTAAAAAACCAGTAAAATATACCCCTTTAAATCTGGGAAATGGCGTAAACACTAAAAACGCAGAATATTTTCCTGCAATTACTGCCGATGATGAAACCTTAATTTTTACTAGGCAAGTGGATGGCAATGAAGATTTTTGGACATCGAATTTTTTAAATAATTCATGGAATACAGCTGTGCCGCTGTCGTCAAAAATCAATACGACAGCTTATAATGAAGGTGCACAAACCATTTCTCCAGATGGCAAATACTTATTCTTTACCGGATGTAATCGCCCAGATGGCTTGGGCAGGTGCGACATTTATGTGGCCCACCGTGAAGGTGCGGAATGGAGCGAACCGTACAACATTGGCAAACCAGTAAATAGCGAATATTGGGAATCTCAGCCAGCCATTAGTCCAGACGGCAGAACATTGTATTTCATCAGCAATAGACCAGGTGGAATTGGCGGATACGACATTTGGAAAAGTACCATTACTGCCGATTCTAAATGGGGTGCTGCAATAAATTTAGGGTCAAAAATAAATACTTCATATGATGAAAACACGCCTTACTTGCATGCAGATGGTAAAACACTGTATTTCTCTTCGGATGGTTGGCCCGGTTTTGGACATAAAGATATTTTTTACAGCCGTTTAGACAGTGTTGGAAATTGGCAAATACCAGTAAATATCGGTTCGCCGATCAACTCCTTCGAAGACGAAACAGGATTAGTAGTTAGTGCGGATGGAACAAAAGGCTATTTTTCCTCTGCTTTGCCTGGTGGATATGGCAAACAGGACATTTACCGATTCGATATTCCTGAAGTTGCTAAACCCAAAAGGGTAGTGTATGTAAAGGGCATTGTGAGAGATATAGGCAGTAAGAAAACGATGGAAAGCAGTGTAGAGATTATAGACCTTAAAACAAACAAAACTGTATTCGACGATTATACAGATGCCGAAAATGGCCAATTTTTAGCAGTAATGCCTATCGGGAGCAATTATCTATTTAACGTAAGTGCCGATGGATATTTGTTCTATTCAGAAAATTATCAATTAACCAAAGCTGATCTAACTGCTCCGTACAAAATTATCGTCGATTTAGAAAAAATAAAAGCGGGAGGAAATGTCACCCTTAAAAACATTTTTTTCGATACAAACAAATTTGATCTATTGCCTACTTCTATTAGGGAATTACAAAAGTTGACAGATTTTTTAAATAACAATCCAACCGTAGCTATTGAAATTCAAGGATATACAGATACTAACGGGGATGATAAATTAAATCAGATACTTTCTCAAAATCGTGCAATGGCCGTTTACAATTATTTAATTAAGCAGAACATCGTTTCTAAGCGATTAACAGCAAAAGGCTTTGGCGAAAGTAAGCCTGTGGCAGACAACAAAACAGAAAACGGCCGACAAAAAAATAGAAGAACTTCATTTTTAATTACTAAAATCTAATTATGTCACAAAACTTAAAAAATCATTTGCGATTCTTTCCTCCTTTTCACTTTTTTGCTGTTCCGCTTACACTAATCGGATTCGGCCTTTCCATTTATCAAATTTTTCAAAGCCCCTCACTCATCAGTTGGCTTTTTCTTTTATTATTCTTTCTGATGTTTTTTGCCATTGTTCTTGGACGTTCTTTTTCTTTAAAAACACAAGACAGAATTATACGTACTGAAGAAAATTTAAGGTATTTTATATTAACTGGAAAGCAACTCCCAGATCCGCTTACCCTATCACAAATTATTGCGTTGCGATTTGCCAGTAAAGACGAGTTTTTAGCGTTAACTGAACGCACGGTGAAAGAAAATCTTTCGTCAAAAGAAATTAAGGAAGCTATACAAATTTGGAGAGCTGATGATTATAGAGTGTAATTAAAACTTTCTCCCACCCATAATCTTTATCGGAGAACCTTCTGCAAAAATAACGGAAGAAGGTTTTTCGTTTGATAAATGCGCAAAATCTATCCCATAATTTATTTCGAAATCTACATCTATTTGGAAATCTCTCACTTCATATTCGTCCCAACTTGGATGCTGCACTCCGTACTCTGACGTCCTATTTCCACGTACTTTGGTATAACCCCAATAATGCTCTGTAATAAATTCGCTCTCACCACCTAATCTCATCGGCTGGCCAGAGTTATTTGCAATGACCGAAAATTTATGCCAGCGTTTCTTCTTCCAAGAAAAAGCGATGTTAATCGAATCAGCAGTTTCTTTCAACTCATAATTCATTTTCGAGGTGCTATATTTCTCCCCGTAAAGTGTGTTAGCTACGAATGTAATGGCTGGCTTTGGCACCACCTCACTTATAAAAACTACTCCGCGTTTCCAAAACTCGCCCTCGCGATATTTAACATAAAACCGAAGGTTAACCTCTTCAAAATGGCTATGAAAGGGAATTTTTACCCCTAGCAAACGTACATCAGTAAAGATAAACCCTACCAAACTCACATAATATTTTCCTTGCCAGGCATCTAGCTCAACATTGTTAGGCAGATATTTTTGCAAGACTTCAGCACTCACTTCATATTGTGCGAATACTAATTTTCGCCACTCTGCGGATAAAAATGTATTTTCTGTTTTCAATGCGTTAACGAATTGCTTCTCTAATTCTGACTAGTTTTACTAGTGTCTCTTCTAACAAATCTAAATGCAACATATTTGCCCCGTCAGATTTTGCATTTTTTGGATCAGGATGCGTTTCAATAAATAATCCATCAGCGCCAACAGCGATCGCAGCTTTCGCAATTGTCAAAATAAGTTCGGGTTTGCCACCGGTAACACCGCTACTTTGATTTGGCTGCTGCAACGAATGCGTACAGTCCATTACGACCGGAACGCCGAAACATTGCATTTCGGGCAAACCACGATAATCAACAATCAAATCTTGATACCCAAACGTATTGCCCCGATCAGTAAGAATTACTTTTTCATTGCCGCTTTCTCTAACCTTCTCTACGGCAAATTTCATCGATCCAGCAGAAAGAAATTGTCCCTTTTTAATATTTACTACTTTTCCTGTCTCTGCTGCAGCGACTAGTAAATCCGTTTGCCTACACAAAAAAGCAGGAATTTGCAAAACATCAACATAAGCGGCAGCCATCGCTGCTTCGTGGCTTTCGTGAATGTCAGTTACCGTTGGAACGTCGAAAGTTTTGCCAATTTTTTCTAAAATTCTTAAGGCTTTTTCATCTCCAATTCCGGTAAACGAGCTTCCTTTACTTCTGTTAGCCTTGCGATAAGAACCTTTAAATACATATGGAATTCGAAGTTTATCAGTAATAGATACAATTTTTTCAGCTATTCGCATTGCAATGTCTTCACCTTCTATGGCGCACGGCCCAGCCATCAGAAAAAAGTTATCTGAATCGGTATTTTTTATTTTTTCTAGGTAATTTAACATAAAGTGTTAGACGTTAGCTCTTAAGACCCATTAAAGTTAAGGTCAAAGAATTTAATTAAGCAGGAGAAGAAGATAATATTTGAGGGCAGCATCAATTTCCCAACTCGCTCATAAATTTAATACGCATTAATTGTATTTCTTCGCGGGTATAATCCGTTTCCCCAAGTTCCTTTATTGCTGCGTCAATAGAATCTGTTTCAGCAGACCTGAAATAATCAAAAACTTCTTCTTGCCTATCGTCATCTATCACTTCATCAATGTAATATTTAAGATTTATTTTTGTGCCAGAATTTACAATTGATTCAATTTCCTTAAGAATATCTTCGTAAGTTATTCCTTTTGATTTTGCGATATCTTCCAAGCCAATCTGCCGATCAATATTTTGAATAATTGACACTTTCATCTGAGACTTATTTGCTTGGGTTTTTATCACTAAATCTACAGGTCTTTCAATATCGTTGTCCGCAACATATTGTTTTATAACTTCTAAAAAGGCGCTTCCGAATTTCAGCGCTTTTCCATTTCCCACTCCATGTATTTGCTTTAATTCATCAATAGATACCGGATAGTGGGTGCACATTTCCTCTAACGAGGGATCCTGGAAAACCACAAATGGAGGAACATTTCTTTGCTTTGCAATTTTTTTTCGCAGATCTTTCAACAGTATCAATAGCTCTGTATCGAGCACTGCAGAGTTCTGTTTAGTATCTTCTTCCTCTGATTCTGTTTCAGCATCAATGGGTTCGCTAAGAATAAACTTGATGTTGTAAGGCTCTTTTATAAAATCTCTCCCCTGTTTGGTGAGCTTTAACAAGCCATAATTATCTATGTCTTTGTAGAGATAATTATTTAGTACCGCCTGTCTTACTACCGATTTCCACATCAGCTCGCCATCCTCTTTGCCCATCCCGAACTCTGGTGTCTTGCCATGCTCGTATGCAATCGTTTGAGCAGTCTCAAGACCTAAAAAAACATTTAAAATATGGGCATCATCAAATTTTTCTTCGTTTTGCTGAATAAAACTCAGCACGTGGGCAAGTTTATCCTTTCCCTCGAAAGTGCTTTTGGGGCGTTTGCAGTTGTCGCACATGCAATTGCAACCAGTCTCATTAAAATTCTCTCCAAAATAATGCAGAATCTGTTTCCTTCTACAAACGCCGGACTCTGCGTAATCGATCACTTCCTTTAAAATTTGAGTACCAATCTCCCGCTCAGACACCGGCTTGTCTTTCATAAACTTAGCAAGTTTGTCTACGTCTTTCTGAGAATAAAAAGCAATACAAACACCTTCGCCGCCGTCTCGTCCAGATCTACCTGTCTCTTGATAATAGCCTTCCATGCTTTTTGGCACGTCATGATGAATAACAAAGCGCACATCTGGTTTATCGATCCCCATTCCAAAGGCGATTGTCGCTACAATGACTTCTGCGTCTTCCATTAGAAACCTATCTTGCGTATCGGCTCTAACTTTTGGATCCAAACCAGCGTGATACGGCAAAGCACTAATTCCGTTTAAGTTTAAAGCTTCAGCAACCTCTTCTACCTTCTTCCGACTTAAACAGTAAATAATACCAGATTTCCCTTGGTTATTCTTTATGTATTTGATAATTTCCCTTAAAACTTCCCGCTTAGGCCTAATTTCGTAAAACAGATTTGGTCTGTTAAAGGAAGATTTAAATAAGGTGGCATCCAACATACCCAAATTTTTAACGATGTCTTGCTGAACTTTTGGTGTAGCAGTTGCTGTTAATGCAATAATTGGAATGTTCTCTCCTAACCCAGAGATTACCTGCCTAATTTTCCTGTATTCAGGTCTAAAATCGTGTCCCCACTCAGAAATACAGTGCGCTTCATCTACGGCTACAAAAGAAATCTTAATAGATTGTAGAAATTCTATATTTTCTTGTTTGGCAAGAGATTCAGGCGCAACATAGAGTAATTTGGTCTGTCCACTAAGCAAGTCTGCTTTTACTTGCGTAATTTCTGATTTATTTAACGAGGAGTTTAAGAAATGTGCAATATTGTCACTACCGCCGAAAGCCCTGAGCTGATCGACCTGATTTTTCATCAGTGCAATAAGAGGCGAAATTACAATGGCTGTTCCCTCACTCATCAAAGCCGGTAATTGGTAGCAGATGGATTTCCCTCCACCTGTTGGCATAATTACGAAGGTATTATTTCCTTCTAAGATATTTGTAATAATCGGCTCTTGATCTCCCTTAAAATTATCAAATCCGAAAAAATTTTGCAAATTGTCAAATAGCGACTTTTTAACGTCCATTTATTGTAATAAAATATTCGATGCTGTTTTTATATCCAAATTAACATAATTTTGCATCAATTTCAAGTATCCACGAAAAAAAAAATCTCCTTGAAAAGTAAAAAATCCATAATCGAGTCTGCCACAAGAACTTTAGAAATTGAGTCGACTGCTATTCTAGCGCTCATAAAACATTTGGATGGAGACTTTTCCGAAGTGGTAAACGCCATATTAAAGTGTGATGGTCGTGTTGTTGTCACTGGAATTGGTAAAAGTGCCATTATCGCACAGAAAATTGTCGCCACTTTTAATTCTACCGGAACCCCAGCGATATTTATGCACGCGGCAGATGCAATTCATGGTGATTTGGGGATGATACAAACTCGTGACGTGGTTATTTGTCTTTCTAAAAGTGGCAACACACCCGAAATTAAAGTGCTAACGCCTTTGTTAAAAATGGCAGGCAATACGCTTATTGGCATGGTTGGCGAACTCAACTCCTTCTTAGCTTTGCAAGCAGATTTTATTTTAAACACAGCAGTATCTATAGAGGCGTGTCCACATAATTTGGCTCCGACTACAAGCACTACTGCGCAATTGGCTATGGGCGATGCTTTGGCCATCTGCTTGTTGGAAAGCCGGGATTTTAAGCAAAATGATTTCGCTAAGTTTCATCCAGGTGGGGCTTTGGGGAAAAAACTCTATTTAAAGGTGGGAGATCTGGCGTTGAGAAACGAGAAACCAAAAATAAAATCGACGGCGCCAGTTAAGGAAGTTTTAGTAGAAATTAGCAAAAACCGTTTGGGTGCCGTAGCTGTTATAGATCACGAAAATAATATTTTAGGCGTCATTACCGATGGCGATATCAGGAGAATGTTGGAAAAACATTCAGACATTACTGCGCTAACAGCGGAAAAAATTATGGGAACAAACCCGAAAAGTATTCAGTTTGATGCGTTGGCAGTAGATGCTTTGGCAATAATTAAGGCAAATAACATTACCCAATTGTTGGTTTTAAAAGAAAAAGCGTACTTTGGAATCATTCACTTACATGACCTTTTGAACGAAGGCATTGTATAAAAAATCTAACTTATCACATGAATAAAAATTTTTACGCTTTAATAATGGCAGGCGGCGTGGGCAGTAGGTTTTGGCCTGTTAGCCGCGCAGAATATCCGAAACAGTTTATAGATTTTTTTGGCATAGGGAGAACGTTAATCCAGAGCACTTACGATAGATTTTTAAAGATCTGTCCGCCTGAAAATATTTTTATTGTAACTAATGAAGGTTATAGGGCTTTAATCAAAGAGCAGATTCCACAAATTACAGACAACCAGATTTTAGGGGAGCCAATGATGCGTAATACTGCTCCTTGTATTGCTTATGGCTGTATAAAAATAGCCAAATTGAATCCAAATGCTACTATTGTGGTTTCACCAAGCGATCACACCATAGCAGACTTAGGTGGTTTTGTTCAGGCAATAGAGCAATCGTTAGCTGCTGCATCGACCAATAACTGCTTAATTACACTTGGGATAAAACCCAATCGCCCAGATACTGGATATGGATACATTCAACACACTGCGCATGTGTTGAATACAGATAAAGCTTTTCATAAAGTAAAAACTTTTACCGAAAAGCCTAGTCTTGCAATAGCGAAGTCGTTTATTCAAAGTGGCGATTTTTTATGGAATGCTGGAATCTTTATATGGTCTGCAACCTCAATATTAAATGCATTTAAAAAGCATTTGCCCGACGTTTACGAAGTCTTTAATTCCGGATATGGAGATTTGAATACCGATAGAGAAAAAAACTTTATTAGCAATGCTTATTACCAGTGCAAAAATATTTCGATAGATTTCGGAATTATGGAAAGTGCCGATAATGTATATGTGCTCCCTGCAGAATTTGGCTGGTCTGATCTTGGCACTTGGGCTTCGATTTACGACATGGCCGACAAAGATTATGTAGGAAATGTTGTAATTCCTTCAGATCAAGTGATTATGTTCGATTCTTCTAACTGTATGGTCAACGTCCCGAAAGACAAACTTGTTATTTTACAAGGCCTGCACGATTATATCGTCGTGGAAAACAACAATATGCTAATGGTTTGCCCAAGAGCAGAGGAACAAAAAGTGAAAGAAATTGTCGCGGAGGTGAAATCCAGGTACGGCAGTAAATTTGTCTAAACCGACATTAAGCTTCACACCTTTTTAAAAATCCATTTATTTTTCTTTAGCTCGTTAAAGGAATAATAAGTGGATTTCCTATTTCAATACCCTTCCAAAAATCTGTATAATATTTTTTATAGAATTCGCTTTGCATCATTTCCATTGACGCGGTTTATATCTTTTTTGTATTAATTCAATATCTTTAGCTAAATAAAATTACCGCTTAATCAGTTCAAAAAATCCCAATATGCCGAAAACAGTCTTTATAACACTTATGCTTGCTTTGACCTTGCAGCAGGGTTTTTCTCAAACTTCAAATGCTGCTAAGTTAGACAGCTTGTTTAACGCACTAGATAAAAATGATGAATTTATGGGTAGTGTAGCAATCGCTAAACAAGGGAAAATCATTTACGAAAAGCAAATAGGCTATGCGGACTTAGAAGCAAAATATAGACCAGATGCCGCTACAACATACGGAATTGGGTCAATTTCTAAAACTTTTACAACGGTTATGGTTTTTAAGGCTATAGCCGATGGAAAACTAAAATTGACAGACCACCTGGATACATTCTTCCCTGACATCGTTAATGCAAAAAAAATAACGGTTGCAGATTTACTATATCATAGAAGTGGCATTCATAATTTTACTGATGATTCCACCTATCAAACTTGGAATACGGGCATCAAGACGGAAAAACAGATGATCAACATCATAGCGAAAGGAGGAAGCGATTTCGACCCAGATTCTAACGCTCAATACAGCAATTCGAACTTTGTATTGTTGTCCTTTATGTTGCAAAGGTGCTATAAAACAAACTTCGCATCCTTATTGGAAAAAGAAATAGTCAAACCATTGGGTTTAAAGAACACCTATTTCGGAAATGAATTAATTAAAAAGAAAAATTCCGCTAACTCTTACGCCTTTCAGGGCAAATGGGTAAAACAACCTGTTACAGACCCTTCGATTCCGATGGGCGCTGGCGGAATTTTCTCTACTCCTGCGGATTTGACCATCTTTATAGAAGCACTTTTCAATGGAAAGCTGGTTTCAATTGCCGACCTAAAACAAATGCAGACACTAAAAGATAACTTTGGAATGGGATTGTTTAAAATACCGTTTTATAGTAAGTTCGGCTTTGGTCATAATGGTGGAATAGATGGCTTTACCTCTATGCTTTATCACTTTGATGAGGACGATGTTGCTGCCGCAATCATTTCTAACGGGACAAGAACTGATAATAATAAAATATTAATTGCTTTATTAACTGCCGCATACAGCAGTTCAACCGAAAGCGGGGCTACTAAATTATTGCAATTAACCGATGAAGATTTAAGCCACTATACGGGAGTGTACATTAGCAAACAGGTTGCATTAAAAATTACTGTTACGAAGGAGGGAAAAACATTAATGGCACAGGCTACGGGCCAATCTGCCATCGCTTTGGAAGCAACAGCTAAGAATGAGTTTCGATTTTCACTTGCGGGAATCGTAATGGAATTTAACCCAACACAGAAAACTATGCTTCTAAAACAGGGCGGTGCTGTCTATCAATTCGTTCTATCAAAATCCGAAAATTAAGAAGTTTTTATGTCGCAAGGCAAAATATCCTCGGACTCATTCAATCCTTATCCTAATTAAATCAAATTTAGTAACTGAACAGACCAGATAAAATTTTGAAAACTAACCAAACTATTTTCCTTTTTCTTTTACTGTTATCCCCAATAATAGGCGCTGCACAACCCTACTATTTTAAGCACTACACCGCAGAGAACGGACTTTCTTACAATTCTGTTTTTAACGTGTTGCAAGACTCTAGGGGTTTGATGTGGTTTGCGACCAGAGACGGTTTAAACAGATTTGACGGCTATTCTTTTAAAGTTTACAGGCACAAAGAAGGGGACACAACGAGCATAGGAAGTAATTTTATTCACGCTATTTTAGAAGATAAAAATGGTCAAATGTGGGTTGGTACCACAAAAGGATTGTTCATCTACCACCCTGACAAAGAAAATTTTACAAAATTAGAATATACAGCAGATAAAGATGTGCCATTGATTAAAACTGATGCGCTTGGCAATATTTGGATGACCGCAAATAACGAGTTGTGCTTTTACGATGTCCAAAAGAAAATCTTTCGCCAATACAGTAACGTCAACAATAGCTATCCAACTAGTATAACGATGACCACTTTAGGGCAGGTATGGATTTCATATAGCAACGGAACCTTAAGTAGATACTTGCCTATCAAGGAGAAGTTTGAAGTTCCTTTCGATCTCTTCTCCCACTCTAAACCTGCAGCTTCTCATTACATCCAAACCATAGAAAAAGGAAGAGACAACACAATAATGGTTGGAACCACTAACCAAGGCATAAAAATTTTCAACTGCAACACACTCAGCTACGAGGATATTTCCATTGTAAATAACAGTCAGACAAATATATTTGTGCGAAAATTTGTAGAAACAAAACCCTACGAATATTGGGTTGCAACTGAATCTGGTATTTACATTTACAATACAAAAACCAAACAGCATCAACAATTAGAAAAAAAAATAGACGACCCCTATGCCGTTTCTGATAACGCCGTGTACGACCTTTACAAAGATAGCGATGGAGGCATCTGGGCTGCGACCTATTTTGGAGGAATAAATTACTACTCGAAAACTTTCTCTAATTTTAAAAAATACTTTCCAAATTCAAGTAATAATTCGCTTAAAGGCAACATTGTAAGAGAAATATGTAAAGACAAAAACAACAATCTCTGGATTGGTACAGAAGACGGAGGATTGAACTTTTACGATACAGAAACCAAAAAATTCGAAAATTTCACACCTCATGCTGGCCAACTAAGTATAGCTTATAGCAATATACATGCGCTTTTTGCCGATGGAAATAAATTATGGATAGGTACCTTTGAACATGGATTAGATGTGATGGACATCAAAAGCAAAAAAATTATCAAGCACTATTCCGCCGGCCCGTCTTCTAGCCAACTGAAAAGTAATTTCGTACTGAGCATTATAAAAACCCGAATTGGCCAAACGCTGATTGGAACAAGTAACGGCTTATTTGTATATAACGAAATGAAAGATGATTTTAAAGAAATTTTTTTAGCTAAGCAGGCTTCATTTATACATAATTTAATGGAAGATTCCTTCGGGAATATTTGGGCGAGCACCTTAGACAATGGCGTTTATAAATATAACTTAAAAACTGGCGTTTCCAGTTTATATACACATACAGCAAATGGAAACAGCATAAGTTCCAATGCCGTAACAAGCACATTTGAAAGCGCTGACCATAAAATTTGGTTTGCAACTTATGGTGGCGGTCTTTCCGTGCTCGATCCGAGGACAAAAAAATTTAGTTCTTTTAACACTAGAAACGGGCTTCCCAGCGACCTAGTTTTTAAGATATTGGAAGACAGATTTCAAAATATTTGGATTACTACTTCTAAAGGACTTGTGGTAAGGCAACATAAATCTGGGCAGTTTAAAATTTACACTACGGCCAATGGGCTACTAAGCGATCAGTTTAACTACAACTCTGGCTATGCCGATGGTTTTGGAAATTTGTATTTCGGTGGTACAAAAGGAATGATAAGCTTTAATCCAGACGACTTTAATAAGACAAATTTTAATACACCGCTTTTTTTAACTGGGTTTCAGATAGATAATAAAGAGGTCAAAATATCTAGTTCCGGTCCTTTAAAAAAATCAATTCTATCAACCGATAATATCTCGTTAACCCATAAACAATCTTCTTTTAACATCAACTTTTCTGCCTTAAGTTACGCAGCGCCAGAGATGACACAATATGCCTATAGAATGTTGGGCATAAATAAAGAATGGACATATCTGCAGACCAACAGAACAGTGTATTTTACCGAGCTAGCACCAGGAAGTTATGTTTTTGAGGTGAAGGTTGCCAACCAAAGCCATCATACCACCCCACAAATAAGGCAATTACACATCACGGTTTTACCACCGTGGTGGGCGACTTGGTGGGCTTATCTAGCCTATTTAGTTTTTATAGGAAGTGCTTTTTATTTTATCACTCGATTTTTTTTCAAACGAGAAAAAGAAAAACATTTGACCAAAGCAAACCATCTGGAAAACCGGAAAGAGCGTGAAATTTACGAAGCGAAAATCTCCTTTTTTACCCATGTTGCACATGAAATTAAAACGCCTTTAACACTGATAAAGGGACCGATGGAGAAAATTATAAAGCAAGCAGCATCAGTGCCAGAACTTGTAGAGAGTTTACACATTATGGATAAAAACACTGAACGATTACTAAATTTAACCAACCAACTGTTAGACTTAAGAAAAGTAGAGACAAATAGTTATAAGCTTACTTTTGTACGCATAAACCTTTCTAATGTGCTTGCAGGTATTTTCGCACGTTTTAAGTTGGCGGCGGTGCAAAAAAACTTGTCCTTCAACCTAGTTGTTCCGGAAGATCCTGTATTTGCTTACGTAGATTTGGAAGCCTTTGAAAAAATTGCAAGTAACCTTCTTAGTAATGCAATTAAATATGCAGAGTCTAAAATTATTGTGGTTTTACATCGACCGGATGACAATGGTGATTTCGTTAAGCTTCTAATTTCTAATGACGGATATTTGATCCCCAAAAATTTGAAAGAGAAAATTTTTGATCCATTTTTTCGAATTGATGACAAGGGGAAATCATCTGGAACAGGCATTGGTTTGCCATTAGCTAGGTTTTTGACTGAACTTCATGAAGGAACGTTAATTTTAGGAAAGATAGAAAATGCAATGAACGTCTTCGAGCTTATGCTGCCAATTCACCATCTGCAAGAACTAGACTTAACTGAAGAAAAAATTACGGAGGCAATTCCAACCCCTAAAAACCTACAAGAAAACAGTTTAAGAAATGTTATTTTATTGGTGGATGACCACGAGGAGATTTTAGATTTTATTGAAGGCGAATTGACCGAAAAATTCCATATCCTTCGTGCCAAAAACGGTTTAGAAGCACTGAAAATCATGGACGAAAACTCTGTTAATCTGTTAATCTCTGACATTATGATGCCCGAAATGGATGGGTTTGAGCTTTGCGAATTTGTTAAAAGCAACGTTCATTACAACCACATTCCCGTAATACTATTGACCGCAAAAAGCACTTTAACAAGTAAGATAGATGCCTTAGAGCTTGGCGCAGATAGCTATATAGAAAAACCGTTTTCGCCCGATTTCTTACTCGCTCAAGTGGAAAATCTTCTCGAAAACCGAAAGAAAATTAGAGATCATTTCTCAAAATCGCCCTTGGCAAATATTAGCACAATTGCACTAAGCAAACACGAGGAATCATTTTTAGCACAATTGCAGGTTATTTTATTGGCAAACTTGAGCAATGAGCATTTGGATGTTGAATTGTTGGCCGAAGAGCTGAACATGAGCAGACCCACTTTATATCGAAAAATAAAATCCATCTCAGACCTTACCCCAAGCGAGCTTATAAATGTAACCCGATTGAAACGAGCTGCAGAGCTTTTAGCGAGCGGCAGTTATAAAATTTACGAGATAGCCGATTTAGTTGGTTACAGTTCTCAATCTAGATTTAGCAGAAACTTTAACAAACAGTTCGGATGTTCACCAACAGAATATGCGCAAAAAATAAAGGATGAGAGGCAGCCTACAGAAAAAATTGAGCGAAGCAGTCGATAGTTTTTTAAACTCATTTGGCCATTTCTATAACCGGCCAACCATTTTTATAGCTCAAACGGCTAAGGCACATCACTCTTTTTTGCAGTTTTGCTGTTAGTTCCGAAGCTAGTATTGCGTGATACGCAATCCAACGCTGTCCTTTTTTATCTTTAAAAATAGAGTTATGCCCTGGCGCTAACCAATTGGCATTTTTTTTTAAAACTACACTAGATTTAAGGTCGTTTACTTGGGCCATTGTACTGTAGGGGCCCGTTAAATTTTTTGATCGAGCAACCATAACTGCATAATTTGCATGTACACCGCAACAGTTATCGCCAGAATAATAGAGGTAATAAAATCCACCAAAATAATCTACCCAGGCACCTTCGATTAAGTTGCTATACGGTTCTTGTTTGCCGGG
Source organism: Pedobacter sp. UYEF25 (assembly GCF_054061655.1). Taxonomy (NCBI): domain Bacteria; kingdom Pseudomonadati; phylum Bacteroidota; class Sphingobacteriia; order Sphingobacteriales; family Sphingobacteriaceae; genus Pedobacter; species Pedobacter sp. UYEF25. Next base: position 203,656 of record NZ_JBSSEL010000001.1, read on the forward strand.
ATAAATGAGTGATTTTGCAAGTGATCCCCCTGCAAAGGTATCCCAGTTCTGGCTTAATTCTCTAACCTTTATCGGTTGAAAACCAGAGCCCCAGAATAAGTAATTTTTATGCGTTTTTTTGTCTCGGATGGCAAAAGGGTCTATGTTTTCGAAACCAGGGCCAGAGACAATCGGACGTTCGGTGCTTACAAAAGGACCTTCCGGCTTACTAGAAAAAGCTACACCAATACATTTATCAAATTTACTATCGTCAGATTTGGCAGAAAAAAACAACACAAACTGCTGATTTTCGTCATCGAAAAGCACATGCGGCGCCCAAAAATCTTGTGTGCTTTTTGCCCAAATAGGTTTAACCGGAAGCACATCTCCTAGTACTGTCCATTTTTTCAAATCTGTGGACTTTGCAAGTTGTATGTTGGCCATTCTTCCATTTATTATCCCTTGAGTTGCATAGGCATAATAAACTCCACGATATAAAATAACCGTAGGGTCGGGGAAATCTGCATTGACAGCCACTCGCTGTTGACCTTTGGCATTCGATAAGCCAAAGATCAATAGCAAAACAATGGCGATATTTACTTTAAGCATTTATTTTCCGGTAAGCATTTTTATAGAATCTACTTCGGATTTTTTGTAGGGAGTACCGTCGTTTCTAAAAATATCATGAAACCAAATTTTTGGCTCCTCTCCACTCGGAATCGGCGTATCCCAAGCGTAAATTGTATTGGTTTTTCCAGAAACAAGTCCCCAATTGTATGCCCCTATATTTTCTTTCTTTAACAAAGGCATAATGTTGCTAAACAGACTATTGTTTTTTCGAGCCATATATTCGGTACAAATTAATGGGCGTTTAGAAAGCGTTCTTAGCGTATCTATCCAAAAAGTATGGTCCTTTACATTGCCGTAATTATGGTAGGTTGTTACATCAGAATTGTTAACTTGATAATCAGAAAGTTCTTTCAGTTTCCAGTCCCATATCCCTGCAGACAGAGGCTGAGATGGATTTACCGTGCGGCCCCATTCAAAAGCTTTCTTCAACAATGGTAAACTTTTATTACCATTAGCGGAGTTGCCAGGTTCATTGTATAAATCCCAAAGCACAATACGCTTATCATCTTTAAACGTGGTTAACATGTCTTTTGCATACACTTCTAACGTATCTACCAAAGTCGAATCGGTGTAAATAAAATCGCCAGGATCTCTTAACCATCCAGAGTTATGCACGCCAGGTTTTGGATTTGGCTGTTTTCCGGCTTTATAGGTCGGATTCCAACAGTCATCAAACAACACAAAAATGGTTGAGATGTGGTGTTTATCTGCGATATCCAAATAATCGCCAACTCGTTTTTTGAAACCTACTTTATCTTGCTGCCACGCTAAATGATGCAGATAGACACGCATGGAATTTAGACCAATACCCTCTGCATAACCTAGTTCTATATCAATTGTTTTTGGATCGAAAGTATCTGCCTGCCACATTTCTAATTGGTTTATGGCAGTACTTGGAATAAAATCGCTGCCTCTAAGCCAGCCCCATTTTTTATACCAATCATTGGCCTTTTCAACAGTCCAGATCGGCCTGACGGTCGCATTTGAGTTTTCTGGTGATTTTGGCGAACAGCCGAAAAACAACATCGCGCAGAGCGCAAATAATAAATGTAATCTTGAACCTTTCATATTTTTTTAGTTGATTGTTTAAAAATTTATTCGGACGGAATTGCCAGAATCTCGGATGTTTTCACTGGTTTACCAAAAACGGGGAATCCATCTTTATCCCACGTAAATTTTTGTGCCCGTGGCGATCGTTTGATGCCACAGCCCTGTCCAGGTTCTGCATTCGCATGATATAATATCCAGTCTTCTTTGCCATCGGGCGATTTAAAAAACGAGTTGTGCCCAGGCGCATAAACACCATTTTCAGGCGATTCTTTAAAAACCGGCTCGCTGTGTTTGCGCCAACTTTTTGGATTTAACAAATCCGAGTTTGATTTTGCGCTTAACATTCCAAGCGCATAATGATCTGTCCAACAGCCACTGCCAGAATAAATTACAAAAACCTTATCCCCATGAGCTAAAAACTGAGGTCCCTCATTTACATTTACATGTTTGAGTGTTGCCTCATTTAAATCTCCATGTTTTTCCCAACTAAATTCTGGACTCGAAATTTTTACCCTCTTTCCCCCTATTGTCCAAGGATTTTTCATTTTTGCGATATAGATGTTTTGCTGGCCATTCACATTCCCTTCCCACCCAGACCAAATCATATAAAGCTGATTATTAAGGCTGAAAACATCTCCATCAATCGCCCACTTATCTGATGGCGCTGAAATTTTACCTTTAAAAACCCAAGTATCACTTAATGGATCAAGAGATGAATTTTCTACTACATACATTCTATGATTGTCGTTCAAACCATCATCTGCCGCAAAATACATGTACCATTTGTTATTCAAATACTGGATTTCTGGCGCCCAAAGTTGTTTAGAGTAGTTTGTTCCCACAGGTGGAGTATAAACGGTTTTATAAGTTGCATTCTTTAAGTCGGCAATACTTTTTGTTTTCCAGATGCCCAAACGGTTACCTAATGTACTCGTATAATAGTAAAATCCATCTTTATATAGACTGTAAGGATCTGGACCAGATGGCAGTAATGGGTTATTGAACGTTTGCGAGTGCAACTGAAAAGTTGCTAAAATAAAAAAGAAATTTATTAAGAATGCCAATCTGAAATTCTTCATATGCTAATTTTATTGAAGGTTAAAAAATTAAATTTATTCATCTGCCAACCAAAAATCGAAATCTTCATTTCTTTTCGCAATCAGGGTACCGTCTTTAAATACAAGCTGAGCTACCTCTATAGATGACCTTTTTTCTTGATAAGAATAGTTGCCAACTGCGTCCATGGTTGCATCTAAATGACTTTTCCTACCAGGATGAGTAAAATAAAACACGTACGCATTGTCTCCACTTACCACTGCGTCGCCATGCGCACCAGTTGGGTGATCATCTGTTCTCTGACCAATATCATCTAAAATAAGACCTTGTTTCTCCCAAGTAGTCAAGTCTTTAGATCGGTAAACCCTCATTCCATGCCATTCATCGGTCAATAACCAATAATAATCTTTGTATTTAAAAGCATTTGGACCTTCGTGAGGAGCGCCTTTTATGACAGGATCTTTGAAGGTTTTCCAATGAACTAAATCTTTACTGTCGGACATCATGGTAAGCGCATTTGGTCCTTTATAAAACATTCGCCATTCCCCATCGGGCTTTTCTATAATAGAGCCGTCTATGACATCTTTTATTCCGAGGTCAGAAAAATCGTTAAACTTCCAAGTCCACATGTCTTTGCTCACAAAATGAGCAAGTTTAGCTTCTCCGCCCCAATGGCTTCGGACACCCTTTATATAGGCGACAAAAAGGTGGAATTTTCCGTTTTGGTAAACAACATCAGGTGCCCAAAAAGTATTTTGACCATGTTCGAATTCCAACTTAAGCGTGCCTCTATAAACCCAAGTTTTGCCATGATCGTTTGAAGAAGCAATGGCGATCGAATTGCCATAACAAAACGCAACATCCGGTAAATCTAAATTCGCTCTCCTTTGAGTATAAAGCATCCACCAAGCTTTTTCAGTTGGATTGTAAAAAACCACTGGGTCTGCCGCTCCATCTGTAATTGGGTCTCGAAAAAGTGGCGCGGGAGCTTTTCTGTTGCTCGTCTTTTGGACTTGAGCCAATGCGACGAAAGGAAAAACAACAATAAAAAATAACAGCAGTTTTATATGTTGTCTCATTGAAAAATTCTATTTGGCCATTTTAAATGATTTATACTAAAATCACAATCCTCTAAAATACAGGTTTATGGCAGTTAACTAACATGAAAAACATCTCAAATTGTTGCCAAATCGTCTCAATAAGATTAGATCTAAGTGCGTGCAAAGCGTTTAAGATTTGCGCAGATTGACAATCCATAGAAATGCTACTTTATTTTTCTTTTCTTGCCATCGAAACTATAGATGTTAATGGCACTTGCTTTTTCATCAATACCAAACATTCTAGTAGACTGGCTTAAAAAAGAGGAACCGTAATAAAGCTCTTTCTTAGTTATTTTACCGTTGATGGTACTTTCTACAAAGAAATCTTGCGGTTGTAACTTAATCCAGCGGGTTTCAATTTGATTTCTATTTGGTCTAAAAACCCTTAAACTATCTTGATTTTGGCTTGAGATTAGCAGGTTATAGCCGTTTGCAGAATGCAGTTGCGCCAAAGCTTTTCCATCGCCTGGAACAAAAAAACCACTTTTATCAACAGGCTCTTTGCTAAAATTTCCTTTTCCGTCGCCCTTTAAATAAAGTCCAAACATGGCATCATGCCTGCCAGTAAAAGGTTCCATTCCGTAATCATTCCCAACCATTACCAGGTCTAAATTCCCGTCCTGATTTACGTCGATTGCAGACATTCCATAGACCGGTGCTTCTTGTGCAGCTGTTGGCAAAGCCTTAATCTCAAACTCACCACCGCCTTTATTTATCACAAGACTACTGTTCATATCTGTAGCATTAAAAATTATCGCACCTTTTTTATCTTCCTTGCTCCAAATATCATCAATTGTGGCAGTTCCAAAAGATTTGTAGGTAGGGAACTTTTTTCTAATACCCAATACTTGGCTGATCATATCGTCTCTAGTATGCATTGGAAATTGCTTTCTACTTTGATCTTCAGCCTTAGCATAGCAGAAAATCATTGCATCGAAAGAGCCATTTCCATCTATGTCTTTTCCAATTATGGTCATAGGTTCTTTAAATGAAGCTTTATAATTGGAGTTTTGTCCAAGGTTACCAACTGCATAATCCATTTTTCCGTCATTGTTAAAATCTCCAGCCACAATGCTATTCCACCAACCCACATGTGTTTGCACCCCGGTATTTTTAACTTTCGAAAAGCCATGTCCATTGTTTTTGTAGAAATTCATCGGCATCCATTCGCCAACGGTAATGAGATCTACTTTCCCATCGCCATCGAAATCAGAGAAAAGTGCGTCGGTAATCATCCCAGATTTTTCTAACCCCGGACAAAGCTTTTCAGTCTCATCAACAAATTTTCCGCCGTTATTAACTAACAAATGACTTTGCGGGAGAGATGGATAAGCGCCCGAAACAGATCGCCCTCCAACAAATAAATCTAAATCCCCATCCCCATCAAAATCTGCTACTCGTACGGTCGAAGAATTATCATATTGGTTTGGCAAGGCTGATAAATCTTTTTTAAATTTTCCTTTTCCGTTATTTATATAGAGACGATCTTGGGCAGAACTGTGTTCTTTTGGAAATTCGTAACTGCCGCTCGCCACATATAAATCCAAATAACCATCGCCGTTTGCATCGAACAAAATAGCGCCCATATCTTCCTCTTCCTTATAACTTTCATCAACAAATCTAGATTTATCTAAAGTAAATTTGCCGTTGCTGTTTTGCATATAAAACACACCTTGATTGCCGGCAGCTCCTCCCACAAAAAAGTCATCGAATCCATTGTTGTCTATGTCTCCAACGGCTAAACATGGACCATATTGGCTTAGTTTATGAGGCAAAGTACGCTGAATGTTGTAATCGATTGCATCTTTTTCCTCATGTTTAAAATTTATTCCCAACTGCTTGGATACCTCCGTGAATGCCCTAACTCCGCTGAGGGGAATACCTGCTTTTACAAAACCTGAGGCGTCGGTATATTTTAAAATTAGGGTTTGGTCTGACTTGACATTTGTTAGTAACTGCGTTTTACCATTAGGCCAGCGGATGCGTAAAGAATCTAAAACTTTTATCTTACCTAAGCCAAAATGCCCAATATTTTCATGTGTAGACATATACCCTCTGGTTGGTTGTTGATCAAAATATTGCTGTTTGCCATCATAATAGATCCTTACCGCAGAGCCGATGCCATTGATATTATTTTTATCGCCTTTGAATTTTAAGTTCAAATAGCATTGTTCATCGTCTTTTTTATCTTTGGTTTTCAGGGTATTTTCATATACAAAAGCTTCGTCATCAATGTTGTTCACCACCAAATCAAGATCGCCATCGTTGTCTAAATCTACGTAGACGCCGCCTGTAGAAAAGCCTGGTTGCGTAATTCCCCATTTTTTTGAGGCATCATCGAAACGATCTCCCTTAATACTTTTAAAAGCATAACTGGCAATTTTTACCACCGGAAAGGAATCTGCGGCAGCAAGTGTAGTAACCTCTTTTACAGTGTTTTGCCCATTGCTGTATAAAGCGTGGTCTAAGTCTGTAACATCTCTAGGATAGCCATTTGTAAAAACCATATCTCGAAAGCCATCATTGTCAAAATCGGCAACAAGCGGCGCCCAACTCCAATCGGTTTCAAAAATACCAGCCTGATAGGCAACATCTCCAAACTGAGGATGCCCTAGCGGGGTCTGCCCTTGGTTAAGCTGAAACACGTTTCTGATGTATTGCGGCTCGTAACCAAATTTATTGTTATTGATGTAGGTGATGTAATTATCGCCCATCAACATGGTTTTCTTCCTTGAATTTCCTTCAGGCAACATTTCCAGAGAAATTAAGTCAGGTTCACCATCATTGTTCACGTCGACAATATCAGAACCCATCACAGACCAGCCCGTATGTTTAAAATACTCTTTAGCGCGGTTTGTAAAGGTTCCGTTTTTGTTATTGATGTATAATAGATCGTTAGATATGAAATCATTACCAACATAAATGTCTTGATAACCATCATTGTTAATATCTGCCACAGAAACCGAATTTCCGAAACCTTCAAAAACAATCCCCGCTCTTTTACTTACATTGGTAAACGTTCCATTGCCATTGTTGTGGTAAAGCCTATCTGTATTTACCGCAGAACCATCTTCTAATTTTGGCCGATATTCAACTTTTGTGCCGTCATCTAGTACATTGGTAAGCACATACAAATCTAGAAGCCCATCATTGTCATAGTCGAAAAACACTCCTTGTGTGCTATAACCAGAGTCGTCTATTCCGTATTTCTGCGCTTCCTCTTTAAAGGTCGGGACACCCTTTTTATTTAATCCCTGATTAACGAAAAGCATGTTTTTACGCTTATTTTCATTGGTGCTAAAAGAAGCGCACACATAAATATCCTGCCAACCGTCGTTATTTATATCCACCACGGCTACTCCAGCACACCATTTACCGACGGTGTTTATTCCAGCGTTTTTTGTAATGTCATCGAATTTTAGATTCCCTTTATTCAAGTACAACTTACTCGCCACCATATTGCCAGCAAAAAAAAGATCTTGTTTCCCATCGTTATTAAAATCACCCACACCCACGCCTGCACCATTGTATAAATATGGTTTGGTGAGAATATTTATGCTATCACTTTCGGTAATTTTATTATTGAAATCGATACCAGTGTTTGAGGAAGGGAGCAGACTGAAAAGGGTATTTGCACCTTCTTTTTTACAGGAATAAAGGAATACTAAACCGAAGATGCTGATGAATAAAAATTTGTATTTGGAGCTGATAGACATTTGAAAACAATGATTTATTTGGTTAAAAGCTTAAACAATAAATATAAATCTTTACATCGTTAACATCAAATCTATGTATAAAGAATTTCGTTTTATGAAGGGTTTTTGAAACTGAAATTTGGACTTGTAAATCTTTTATTTTAAAAAGATTAACGTTAAATTTGAAAACATGTGCACCAAATATAGAAGTAAACAGTTTTTCCAAATAAGATCAGTGACAGTGATTGTTTTGTTAATTGCTATTTTTAGTTCCTGCAATCAAGAACGTAACAAATGGAAAAAAGCATCTGAAAATCCAGAATACATCCGCAAGGCGATAAAAGAAATTACCGATGTAATGGTACATGATATTTATTCGCCACCGGTGGCAAGTAGAACATACGCTTACATTAGTACTGCTGCTTATGAAGCAGCAATTAACGGAGATGAAAAAAAGAAATATATTTCGCTCGCCAATCAACTCCACGGATTAGTAATGGTACCAAAACCAGATAAAAATAAAACATATTGCTTTAATTTAGCTGCAGTACATGCCGTGTTAATGGTGGGGAAAAAAATGGTAACCTCCGAAGATAAAGTAACCAAATTTTATAACGATCTAAGCAATGAGTTTAAGGAAAACGGTATGCCGAGTGATGTGTATGAAAACTCCATCGCTTTCGGACAGGAAATTGCAGATGCCATTTTAGCCTGGGCTGCAACAGACAACTACATTAAAACGAAATCCATGTCTCAATACAATGTTACTGTAAGTGAAGGATTTTGGCAACCAACGCCCCCAGCTTACATGAAAGCGGTAGAACCAAACTGGAATAAAATGAGAACGTTACTTATTGATTCGGCCGCTCAATTTAAGCCTATCCCACCTCCAAAATTTTCTAAAAATCCAACCAGCGAATTTTATAGCGATGCGATCGAAGTTAAAAACGCGTTAGATTCTTCAAAAAATGAAAGAACTGACGTGGCCAAATTCTGGGATTGCAATCCTTTTAAAGTAACCACACATGGGCACATTATGTACGCTTCCAAAAAAATATCTCCAGGAGGGCACTGGATTAATATTGCCGCATTGACGACCAAAAAAGTAAAGGCAGATTACATTCAAACTGCAGAAACTTACGCGTATGTTGCAGCCATTTTGTACGATTCCTTTATAAGCTGTTGGGATGAGAAATTTAGGAGCAATACCATTAGGCCGGAAACTTATATAAATCAATACATCGACAAAAAATGGGCTCCCCTGTTGCAAACGCCGCCTTTTCCAGAATACACGAGCGGACACAGTGTTGCTTCTACAGCTGCAGCAGTTGCGCTGACGAAAATGTACGGCGATAATTTTGCATTCGCAGATTCTACAGAAGTAGAATTTGGCCTACCGGTTAGAAATTTTAAAAGCTTTTTAGATGCTTCTAGTGAGGCGGCAATTAGCAGGTTTTACGGTGGGATTCACTACATGCCTGCCATTAGAAATGGTGTAGAACAAGGTAGAGTATTGGCGAATTTTTGTGTTGATAAATTTAGTACGAGAAGAAATAAAAGTTATAAGAACTGAGGAATAAGTAGTCTGAATTAAGATTGTTGGGATTAGGGGATTATTGGATCATTTTCCGATTAGGTTAATTATATAATCCACTAGACTGGTACTTAAAATGTCGGCCGTTTGGCAATTCATCCTAATTGGCATTGCTGAGCTTTAAAATTTACTGACTTTAATTACAATAAGAAAATGAGCAAGAAATCTAAAATCCACTAATCTTATTAATCAAAATTCAGACAACCTTTTAAATAACAAAGCCTCCAGAAATTAATCTGGAAGCTCCTATTAACCAAAATTTACTTACTTTACTTCTACTTTATATAGGGCAGAATTAACTCTATTTAGATCGGCGACTGGCATTTTGATCACTTTCCTATCATAAGTCATAAAACCATTAACCTCATTTTCTACATCTGTGGTCTGGGTATAAACCGCTGCAGAAAGCCCCTTTCCTATCATTTCCTTCATCGTGTCCATAAAAGAGGCATACTTTTTAAACATTTCTTCCGAAGTTTTAAAAGTTTGATAACCCCAATTCTTGTCTTTCTTCCAGCTATGATCTGGCATCGGTAGTCCTAAGCCACCAAATTCCCCCAAAACTACTGCTTTAGTCTTACCAAAAATCTCTGCCCTTGGCATAGCCGGTTGGGGGTAATTATGTAAATCGACAATGTCTCCTGTGTCGAAAAAGTTTCCGCCACTGGCACTGTTAACCAATCGAGAAGGATCCATTTTTTTGGTCCATTCTGTAATTTCAACCGTTTTAAACTGACCCCAAGCTTCGTTAAAAGGAACCCAGACAACAATAGACGGATAGTTGTGCAATGCGGTCATAATTGCTTTCCACTCCTTTCGGTAATACCCCTCAGATTCAGCAGTTCTGTCTTTATCTGTCGGACCTTCATAAACACCTGGCCTATTTGCCCAATGGTTGCCATAATCTCCGCTAGGCATATCCTGCCATAAAAGCATACCCAACTTATCACATTCATAATAATATCGCGCTGGCTCCACCTTAATGTGCTTTCTTATCATATTAAAACCCATTTCTTTAAGCTTTATAATGTCGTAATTCATGGCATCATAGGTTGGCGGAGTATACAAACCATCTGGCCACCAACCTTGATCTAGAGGACCATATTGGAAAACAAATTTATTATTCAACTGCATCCGCTCAATTCCATTTGCATCTTTACCCAAAGAACTTTTTCGCATCGCAAAATAGCTTTTCGCTTCATCTTCTACCTTTCCATTACTCATTAGATAGATTTTTAAGCCGTATAAAAAAGGGCTATCCGGCGACCATAACTTTTGGTTGGGAATAGAAATAGCAACCATTTCACCAGGGTTAACCTCTTGCTCGGCAACCTTGTTTTCGCCATCCCAAGCACTTACTTTAATCTTATCACCAGGTTTTGCATTTATGACTTCAGCACTAAAATTTAGTGTTTTCGAATCGATGTCTGGGGTTTGTTTAGTGCTTCCTATATAACTTTTTGGTACCGCTTCCAACCAAACAGTTTGCCAAATCCCGGTAACAGGTGTGTACCAAATGCCTTCTGGCGTAACTCGTTGTTTTCCAACAGGCTGAGGCCCATCTGTTGTCGGATCCCAAACCTTAACCACTATTTCTTGTTTGGTGCCGCTTTTTAGTAATGAAGTAATGTTAAAAGAGAAAGGATCGTAACCGCCCTCATGCATACCTGCTTTTTTTCCGTTTACAAATACTTCTGTTCTCCAATCTACAGCGCCAAAATGGATTAAGACATTGTTTTTTCGCATGGCGGGAGAAATCACGATCGCATTCCTATACCATAAAGTACTGTCTTTTCCTACGGTTTTTGCAACACCAGAAAGGGCAGATTCTACTGCAAATGGCACGAGAATCTTGCCATCAAACTTATCGGGTTGAGCGGCATCTTTTGCGGTAATGGCGTATTCCCAAAGACCGTTAAGATTTTTCCAATTTCCACGTTCTAACAACGGACGTGGATATTCTGGCAGTGGGGAAGCTGGGTTTACTTTAGTTGCCCATTCGGTTAAAATATGCGTTTTATTAATTTGCCAGTCTTTATTCTCTTGCGCGCCTGCTTTAAATGTAACAAAACCAAGTGCAAAAGCAACTGCGTACAATACTGTTTTTTTCATCATGTGATTAAAATACTAAAATAAGGCCGTCAGAAAAAACGGACGGCCTTAAAAGGTAAAATTGAGGCATTAGGGCCTTTATTGTGCTTAATAAGTTATTTTTTGAAGCGGTGAAAAAATCATATCCTCCACCCCATCGATCCTAATTCCAATGCGGGCAAAAACATAATTTTGTGCAGGGACAATTGCTGGAATCGCAACGCTTAAAGCCACATTATTTAAGTTAACAATATCTGCTCCACTTATCGCCGTAGATTTTATGTTATCACCTCCAGATACAAATTGAGTTCGGTTAATGTAAAGCGTTACGCTGTTAATGGTTTTTGCATTTCCATCGGTGATCACTTTTTCGATTTTAAAGCTGGCATTTGCCATGCCATTTGAAGCGGTAATCTGAGGATCTCTCACGATATAGTAAGGAGTAACCTCAATATCCATCACTTTATCTCCCTGTAATTGAACATTTATCGTATCTCTGCTTCCCGATGAATTTTCGTTCCAGCGAAATGGGCCCTGATTGTTTGGTATAATAAACTGATAATCTCCCGCAAACAATAAACTCGAATAAGAGCCGTCTTGCGCGAAAGTTCCATTAATAGGTCCTTTTTTTCCAAAACCAGACTGGAAAAGGTTAAAGGGCACTTGGTTGTATTCAACCCCAATTGGGCTTCCTTTATAAGTAAGTTGCCCGGTTAGTTTTACACTTGGTGCGCTATAATTGTCTTTTTTACATGCCGCCATTGCAAGAATTAAAAAACATAATAAGCCGTGCTGAAATTTTATTTTCATGATTTTCATTTTAAAATTAAACTATTGGTTCGGCTGTCTAACAATTTTAGGATTCGCACCAATAATGTTATCCCCAATTTGCGAATAATAGTTACCAAATTGAAACCTGTTACTGCCGGTAACTGCATTTGGTAAAATTTCTCTATACACCCATTTACCATTATTAGGATTGCCAGGGTTGTAATATCTATAAGGCCACAATGCCCAAGGTTGGGTATTTCTATGTGTAGCCGAACCGATATTGCTTAATAAATCTGCTTTGCTTTCTGGCTGTCCGTCCCAAACAGTGGTCGCAATTCGCCATCTTTTCATATCAAATAAGGTATGACCCTCAAAAGAAAGTTCAGCTCTACGCTCATGAACCATTCTATTAAAAGTGATGTCTGCTGGCGTTAACGGAATGACTAGCCCCGCTCTTGCTCTTACGCGGTTGTAATAAAGTGCCGCTGTTGCTTTGTCTCCTAGTTCAAAAGACGCTTCTGCTGCATTTAACAAAATCTCGCCAAAACGATAACGGATAAAAGCTGTTTCGCTACCCCTTCCTCTTCTACCCGAACCAACTGTTGGATCTAAATATTTACGTATGTAGAACCCGCTTTGTGTTCTAAGTTCCAGCCCATTTATTGGGCCATCTTGACCAACAACCTGAACCTTAACATTTGTTCCAGGTAGCTCTTTAAGCTGTGAAGCATCTCCGGAGGTTAACACAGAACCATCTGCCAATAAATAACCTGCCCAAATATCTACAGCCTTTCCCTTAAAAATTTGCCCCGGCAATAGAATTGTTCCTGCCAGACGCGCGTCTCTACCTGCAAAAATATCTTGCTGATCTGTGTAATAAACTGGATTAGCACCGGCGCTTCCAGTCACAAATGGTGCAAACGTATTGTCTAATTTTTCAAAAGACTCCGCCAAGTTTAATGAAGGATTTAATCTACCTGCATCAGCACCCTCATCAGAAATGGAGTATGGTTGATCATTGGTAGTGAAACCGTGTGTTTTTCCTCCAACCTTAAAATCTTCTATGTAAATAGACTCTTGATTTACACTTGATTTATCTAAAAATATATTTGCAAAATTATCCGAAAGGTTCGGGTAAACTTGATAAAGCTTGTAATTTCCGACTTCGCCATTAATGATGGATTGTGAAGCGGCCAACGCTTTCTGATAATAGCCATTTGCCATACTTGCAGGGATTCCAACTTCTCCCCCAGGCAATGATACCTGCGGAGTTGTTGCACCATACTTAGCAATAGAAGCTGCATAAAGTGCTGCGCGCGCTTCCATTGCCAAGGCAGATGCTGCAGTGGCACGAGATTTTTCATTTACATCTTTCGGTAGGTCGCCCTTAATGGCTTCGCACTCGCTAATGATAAAGTCGTAAACTTCAGATTCTTTAGCCCTTGGGGTTTGGAATTTTGTAATGTCGCCGCTAAAATCGTATTCTGTTGGGTCAAGAATAAGTGGCACGCCACCCATTCTTTTTACCATTTCAAAATAATGACTTGCTCTTAAAAATCTGCCCTCTGCCAAGAAACGTTTTTTATCTGCGTCTTCTAATTTTGTCGCATCTGTTGCCCGTTTTATAAATAGGTTTAAATCTCGCACGTAAGTGTAATCCCATAAACCCCATTCACCATATCCCCAACCATTTCGTTGAACAATAAAGTAACTGCCGTTTTCTGATGGGAAAGATTCGCTAAAATCCGCGAATGAACGCCAGCCATTGTCTAAAGATGAGAAATCTACCTCCCTATTATACAGGTCGCCTAGCACCGAAAGTACTAACGCCGGATCGGAAAATGTCAATTCTACCGGCAATATGCTTATTGGAGGAATATCCAAAAATTCGCTGTCTTTTTTACAAGAGCCGATCGCTAAAAGAAAGACGCCGGCTGTTATTATAAATATCTTTTTCATTTGATTAAATTAAAGTTAAACGCCTTAAAACGTGATGTTTGTACCAACGTTAATAATCCTATTCTGAGGAAATTGTAATCCGTTATCATCCGTTACCTCAGGGTCTATAGAATACTGCTTAAGGTTATCAAACGAGAACAAATTGTAGGCGTTGATGTAAAATCTCGCTTTTTTCATCTTCACAAATTTTATCCACTTGTCAGGGAGCGAGTAGCCAAGTTCAATTGTTCTTGCGCGCAAATAGCTGACATTGTGCAACCAAAAAGTAGAGTTCTGTTGTCCTGCAACCTGATTGTTACTTGAGCCAAAACCTGGATTAACACGTAATGCCGGGTATTTTCCAGGAATCCACGCACTAGAGATGTCGTAAGGATCTGCACGGTGCCACCTATCTTCGAAAATCGTGTTAAAGTTTCCGTTGTTTTGGAATGGCCATCTGGTCTCATAATTTTGAAACCAAGTATAACCAGATGCGCCTGAGAAATCAGCATGAAAATCAAATGACTTATAATTAACCGCAAAATTGAAACCAAAGTTAATATTTGGCTGAGTGCCATAGCCATAACCAATCGGTCTTTCGTCCAGCCCGTTAATTACACCATCACCATTTTGATCCTTATAAATAATGTCTCCAGGCAATAGAGTTCTATTTCCCTGTCCGTCGATGTTTACAGGATAGCTGTTAATCTGATCTTGAGACTCGAATTGACCAGTTGCAACCATACCCCAAGTAATGTTGCGGAATCTATTTTCAGAAGAATTCCTATATTGATCTAAGGAGTTGAAAAACAGAGGATTGTAAGAGCTGATGAATTTTGATCGAGAGTAAGAAATATTTCCACCAATATTTAAACCCACTTCACCAATATTTGTTCGATAGCTTAATGAGCCTTCAACACCTTCGTTAGAATCGCTATTAATGTTTTCACTTGGCAAATTATAGCCCAGCTCAAGCGGTAAGGTAATGTCGTTTTTAGATCCGATTAGCCCGGTACGTTTTCTATAAAAATAATCTACCGAACCCGTCAGCTTCGTCTTAAATAGGGAAAAATCTGCACCAAAATCCGTTATTTTACTCTTGAGCCAAGAAATTCTCGTAATTGGCAAACCTTTATCACTAGAGACTATTACAGAATTACCATCTAGAATTGCAGTGCCTTGATTGTAATTATATCCAGGCAAATAAGCGTATGGGGCAACAATAGATTGATTCGAATCATTTGGATTTCTATCGTCTCCCAATATCCCGTATGAGCCCCTGAACTTCAAGTCGTCTAATACGGAGTTCTCACCCAAGAGATTCTTCATAAATTTTTCTTGAGTAATGCGCCATCCGGCAGAAAAACCAGGAAAGAAACCTACCCTACTATCTGGACGGAAAAGGTAGTTTGCATCTCTACGGAAATAACCAGATGCGTAATATTTGCCTCCATAGCTATAATCAATCTTTCCAACGTAGCCAACACGCGCTTCTTTGGTGTCGCTATCTTGATACTGATCTATAATTGGAAAGTATATCAAAGGAAGGCTATTTGAAATGGGATTTGCATGTAGCCAATTTCTTAAGTGCCTATTTGTTAACCGTTCTGTTACAACAGTTGCATTTATGCTGTGCAATCCGAAAGTATTGTTATAAGTCAATTGAAATTGAGAAGTAGTTGCAAATTCTTTCCGTTGTTCCCTTTCTCTCCAAGGATTTGTACTTCCGCCTGTCACATCATAAGTATCAGTTTCTGGTCTATAAGTATATGCTTTATACGTATACTCCTGGTTGTTTAACAACCGATCAGCAACATAATAAGAATAAGTGCCTTTCGCGGTTAATCCTTTCACCCACGGAATATCGTACTCGGCATTAAAGTTTGTCTGTAATACGCGCCAATCGCTTCTAAGTTTACCAGCAAGCTTATCGTTTAAGAATGCGTAGTTAGATTCTGTATTGCTAATTTTGTTCAAATATAATGGATTGTCATTTGCGTATGGCCGCTCTGTAGGCAGATTACGTAAAACTGCAAATCTAGCTAAGAAGTAATCATCACCACCGGGTACGCCAGGATTTTCCAGGCTTTCTACCCTACCATTTAAATCCAAACTTACCTTTAAACCGTTTGCAACCTGTGCTTGCACATTTGATTGAATGTTAGAGCGATTAAAGAAATATTCTTTTCCCAACTGTGAGTTTTGGTACACGTTTGCTGCAGAGATGTAATACTTAATTTTTTCTGAACCGCCGGTAAAATTTGCGTTAACGAAGTTTTGGGGAGCTCCATCATTTTGTAACACGTAAGACCTCCAATCAAAACTGCGGTACGCAGGATCTGTACCTGCTTGGAATTTTGTTAAATCTTCTGGAGAATATGAGGGCGTATTGCCCTGATTTACCTGTGCTTCGGCAAGATACCTCGCATAATCATAAGAGCTACTCGTTACATGTGGAAAACGCGTAAAGCTTTGAAACCCTAGATAGCCATCTATGTTGATTCTAGTTTCACCTGTACCCTTCTTTGTGGTAACCACTACCACTCCATTCGCTGCCCTTACACCATAAATTGCGGCAGAAGCATCTTTTAATACATTGATACTTTCTATGTCATTAGGATTTATATTGTTAAACTGCCCAGCATCTTGCTGTATTCCGTCTATTACATATAATGGATCACCCATGTTACGAATTTGAATGCTTGCACTTGTTCCAGGTCGGCCGTCTGATTGACGAAACGTTACCCCTGGAATTTTGCCTGCAAGTGCAGTACTTACGTTTGCGCCTGCATGCACCCTGTCGATGTCTTTTGAGGTGACACCAGAAATTGCTCCGGTGATAGACTCCTTTTTTTGTGTGCCATAACCGGTTACAACTACCTCATCCAAGGCCTGCAAATCATCCTTCATTTGAACATTGATGGTCGTTCGTCCGTTGGAGGGAATATTTTGGGTAATGTATCCTACGTACGCGAACAATAAGGTAGCATTTGAGGTAACTTCGATGCTGTAATTTCCATTTGCATCGGTAGTCGTACCAATCTTAGTACCTTTAATAGCAACGGTAACACCAACAAGGGTTTCTCCTTTTGAGTCGGTAACTTTTCCTGTTACTTTGGTTTGTGCCATCGCACTGAGCGATAACAGACAGAAGCATAAGAGAGCAGTAGCGTAATTGCTTATCCATGAAGATCGGAAAACTTTTGGCTCATACCCAGACTTACTTCTGTAACAATGAAGTAAACTTTTTTTCATAATTACGGTATTTGGTCTAATGTTGTAAGGATTCGGAATTTGGCTAGATTCCTTTATACCAAAGAACGCTGTTTTGTAAAGATGTTGATCAGCTAAAACTTCTCATTCTTGTTCTATTTTGTCTCAAAATAAATTCTAAATATGCATTGACGGCGCTTTGAGCGATATCTATAAAACGGATCTTTTCGGCTTAAGCCCTTTTACTTTTCCTCCACACCAATTTCTACTCTATATAATGGAATTTTTTTATTACCCACAACCGTTTTAAAACAAAAAAAAAAGAGAAGCATTTGCAGCTTCTCTTTCAGGTTGTATAATGATATACTTTAACGATTACTCATTAATTTTCTTTAAAGATATTTCTACCCTTCTGTTTTTTTGTCTGCCAGCTTCTGTATCGTTACTAGCAATCGGTTCTGTACTTCCAAAAGGAGTAGTAATGACTCTACTCGCTTTCACGCCTTTACTCACCAAGTAATCTTTCACACTACTCGCGCGCTTATCAGACAATACCCAATTGTATTTGTAAGCACCAATTCCATCAGCATAACCTTTTAGAGATACAGCAAAATCATATTTCACAATTGCTTTTGCCAACTGATCTAAATTTGAATAATAGTCATCTTTTACATTAGCCTTGTCAAATTCGTACTCCACATTCTTTGTAAGCGCGCTTAAGGTAGCAGCGGAAACGGACTTGGCGACTGTCTTACGCGCATTGTTGGTATTTGCTTTCACAGTAAGAAATAAACAAACGAATGCCAGTCCTGTTAAAATTTTCATTTTCATAAAAAGTGGTTTTAAGTTTTAAAGGATACTTACGGAGATTCGCCGGGTACAGATTTTTAGTTTGATGGCTAAACATATAAGTTGTTGTTTTTCATGAAAGCGTTTAGAACAATGAACGAAAATACCTTTAAAGCTAATTTATACGTTAAGAAACTGATCTAATTAAAAAAACGTATACAAGAAATAAGTGCACTATAATTTCCGCAATTGGTGACACCAATTACACCGCATGACAATGCGCTATGGAATAGAAAACAAAATGAATTTGTCTGTTAATAATTTAAATGGCAATCAATCAGCATCAAGTGACCAATAAAGGCAGTAAGGTAAACTCTATACCAAAGCTGACCGTAAAACAAATATTTAGTCGTTTTTGGGCTATTTATGCAGTACTACTTATTCTTGCTATTGTTTGTTCGTGGCTTTACATACGAATTAAGCCGAGTATTTATCGGGCTACTGCAGAAATTTTTTACACTCCAAAAAGTAAGAAAGGAAGTCAGCCTATTTTGGAGGCGACTAAATCCATCACTGCAAATTTATCCCTTTATGCAATTGTTGAACAGCTGAGTTTATGCACAGAGGTGTATTCAATAGATAAATTAGCAAAACGGCTGCTTTATAGAGATGCTCCGATTGCAATAAAAGTACAAACGATAAACACCTTAAAAACATTTGAGCACATTCCTTTTAGGTTTAGCGACTATTTGATTGAAATTGGTGGAAAGGGGTATCCTTTTAATAAATGGGTAATGACTCCATATGGAGAGTTGATGTTTTTAAGAAATGCGCTAATCAAGCAGAATAATGAACAGAATTACGACTTCAGTCTTTTGTCGCCTAAGGAAGTGATTGAATCTTTATCAAACAACATTACTGTTATGCCAGCAGCAAATGCGAGCCACTTAAATATTTCATTAACAGATAAAAATCCAGTTAGGGCAACTGCAATCTTAAATGGGGTTATTACCGCTTTTACACGACATTCTTCTGATGCGCACAATGTCCTTGCTGTAAATACTGCAAAGTTCATTAACAATCAATTGGAAATGGTGGAGGCAGAGTTACTAATGATCGAGCCAAAGTTAAAAGCGAATCAAATTGGGAAACACGCAGCACCCGAAAATTTGGGAAGGGAATATTTGGAAAACGTAGATCAGACAGATGGGAAATTGAGCGAACTGAGCGTCGATTTATTGGTACTAGATCGACTGAAACTATTTGCCGAATCTACAGAGAACAAGGGGGGATTAATCCCATCGAATGTAGGTATCGAGGATTCAACATTGACCCAGATCGTAAAATCACTCTATAAAACTAGGGCAAATTTATTGCAATTAGACACAGAATCTCCAGACAAGAACAAAGCATTGGGCGCATTTGAAAGCCAAATGATTCAATCAAAACAACAGTTAGAAAACCACCTAAAGCTATTAAAAACCAAGTTTACAGCAGACATTAATACATTGTCTTTTAGAGCGAATGGTTATTCATCGCTTTTGGATAAAATGCCAGAAATCGAAAGGAACTTAGTTTACGTAAAAAGGCAGCACCAAATTAAAACCAATGTTTACACTTTTTTACTTAAACAGAAGGAAAAGACGTCCATTTCTTATGTGACAGATGGAGCAGATAGAAAGATCATAAAACCTGCCGCAGCTTCCTCTGAGCCAGCAAATGCAAACCACATAAAAATTTTTCTTACCGCAATTATTGCTGCGATTGTGATGGGCTTCGGTTATACAAAGTTTCGAGCGTTAGAACCTTAATAAATGTTTCGCCAACAAATTTGCCGCCACCAAGTTACAACGTCTTCGCCTTACGAAGCGATTTTTCCCAGGCAGCGCTTTGATTTTTTCTAAAATACCGAAAGATGCCTGCAGCAACCGCATAATTCATTAAGCAAAAATAGTAAGGCACGAAAAATGCCTTAATTTTGATATTTTTATGTTCAAAATACCATCCTATCAGCGCACAAAGGTAGAAAAACACCTGCGCTATTAATAAAACAACATATGTATGCGCTGGTTGTTCTGCACAGATGAGTATGTTTAACAAAAATATCAGCACTAAGAAAAATGGGGTAACAGTCCATCGCAGCACTCGGTGAGAGATGTATTGAAAAGTTAAGACCGGATTGTTAAATGGATTCGCTGCTTTATGCAATCGTAAAATCGACTGCATTCCTCCAGCAGCAATTCTGATTTTGCGTTTCAATTCTTCCTTTGTATTTGCAGAAGCAGTTTCCATGGCATAAGCCTCTGGTTCATAGGCAATGATGTAGCCGCTTTCTGCAATCCGCATCGCAATCATGTGGTCATCTATAATGGTATCGCTCTCTACGTAAGGATAAAGAATTTTTCTCACGCTAAAAAGCTCGCCGGCTGCGCCGACGTTAGAGTAAAGCTGGTAATCTAGCTTCTTTAAAAATGACTCATATTTCCAGTAAAAACCTTCACCTGCAGCACTGGCATCTGCATGTTCATCGACCAAAATTCTCTTTTCTCCTGCAACAGCGCCAACCTTTGGGTTTTGATAGTTTTTAACCAATTCTTTAATTGCATCTTGATTTAAAAAAGTATTTGCATCAGAAAAAACTATAATCTCGCCTTCTACAAAAGGCATAGCGCGTTTAATTGCAGCCATTTTACCATTTCTTCCGTCTGTATGTAGTGTTGTTATTCCTTGACAGTTTCGCAACAAATCTGCGGTGTTGTCTGTAGATCCGTCCGTAACGAAGATAACCTGTAACTTTTCTTTGGGATAGTTCAGCGCTAAGGAATCGGCTACCTTATCTAAAATAAGATCTTCTTCATTATATGCCGCAATTAACAACGTAACAGTGGGAAAAAAAACATCCTTTTGAAGTGGGATTTCCTTTTTAAAAGCCGATTTAATTTTCACCAAGATATAAAGCAGAAAACCATAACCTACAAATGTATACCCAACTATAACTAAACAAATCCAAAAAAAAACAATCATAAACGGGTTCTTTTAAAGCCTAAATCGGTACTGTTTTTGGCATGGGTAAAGTTCCAAAAAATTCCATTTAAAACACATTTAGCCAGATCAATTCGTTTTTTCATCAAGTAGATTAGCGATTGTCTTACAGAAGCGATCCCAATGAAATAGACATAAAAAAGAAATGTATTAGGCAGACTAGTATTTTTTCGAATGAAAAGCATTCTATTTCGCGTCATAAAGTAAGTCTTCAGGGCACTCTCCTTTCCAACGCTTATAGATTCTTTATGGAAAATATGAGTATTTCCTATAAACCATATTTTCTTACCGGCTTTTTTAAATCGCTCGCACCAATCCAGTTCTTCATAATATAAAAAATAATTTTCGGCCATGGTACCAACTTCAACTACATCTGCATTTCTACACATCATCGCAGCGCCATGACAATAACCTGTTTCCCTGCTCGTATCTGTATACTGTTGGTTATTAGATTCCCTAAAACCAATTGCTTTATTTCGACAGGTAATATAATTCATTTCAGTAAATCCTGCATATTGAATGATATTGGGATCGTCGTAAAACAGAATCAACGGAGACAGAATGCCAATGTCTGGCTTCTTTTCCATTGTCTCCACCATCTTATCAATAAAATGTTCAGAAATTTCTACATCGTTATTTAAAAACAACAAATATTTACTTTTAGCAACAGCAACACCAAGATTGTTTCCACCAGCGAAGCCCAAATTCGCCTCAGAGCGAATATAAATAAGGTCGGGGAAAATTTCTTTATAAAGACCTTCATGTTCTTCCAAACTTCCATTATCTACAAAGATAATCTCCAACTTCCCTGTGTAGGGATAGTTCTTTATCGAGTTCAAGAAATCTATATTTACTTGAAATTGATTAAAATTGACCGTAATAATAGAAACTGAGCTCATTTTGCCGTAAAAATATAAAATCTGTTGACATTTACGAAAGTTTAATGTTTGAATATTTGTTTTCGGGCTGTTTTCATTATTAGAATCAATAAAAGTATCTTTGTCTAACGAGAATAGTTAATTTGAGTCCCAAATCCCAATGTATTATAAATGATCAAACAATTTACTGATAAGGTAAAGAGGTTAAAGACAAACTTAAACTTAGAAAAAACGCTTGGCCTAGTCTGGACCGCCGCAAAAGGATGGATGATTGCATCCGTGGTAATGATTGTTGTAGAAACTGTTTTATTTTTAGGGTCTCTTTATGCCTTGAAATTATTGGTCGACAAGATTTCACATGTAAATTCAGCCAGTCCAAATGCCACTAATGAAGTAATTAAATACGTGGGCTTTGCGGCACTTTTAAGCATTTTATATGGATTGGCAAGAGCAATTTCCACCTATCTAATAGAAGTTCAGTCAACCAAAGTTGCACAACACATCGATGAAGAAATTCATCTAAAAGCTGTTTCATTAGAACTTTCCTATTATGAGAATCCCGATTATTACGATGTCTTAAGTCGCGCAAAGGAAGCAGGTTCAGATCGCCCAAACCTGGTAATTACCACGATGCTGGAAATTGTAAAAAATTTGATGAGTTTAGCAGCGATTGGTGCGATCATCTTTTCAATCAGCTGGTTTTTATTACCCTTGCTTATTTTATTTGTTATTCCAACTCTTTTTGTACGGATATTTTTCGCAAACAAACAAAATATGTGGCGCATCAAACATACCGCTTTGGAACGAAAATCATCTTACCTGAGCAATTTGATTACAACAGATACCGCTGCAAAAGAAGTTAGGGCTTTTGATTTAGGGCAGTACTTTTCAAACCTCTACAACAAGTATCGCGCAGAGGTATTTACCACCAAACTTAAAATTAGCTACAATAGAACTTGGCTGGAGGCCATTACTTCGTCTCTCGCAACCACGGGCTTTTTTGTATGCATCGGTTATATTGCATTGGGTGCGCTAAGTGGAAGAACGAGTGTAGGAGACATATTAATCTTCTTAATTATATTTCCGCAATCGTTTTCCATCATTCAAAATGTTACAGGCGGCATTTCCATAATCTATCAGAACAGTATATTTATTACCAGTATTTTCGACCTGTTGAACATTCAACCAATTAGAAAAAACGACGTTGGATTAAAAAAAATCGTTAACCTTCATGGATCCGATTTGGAATTAATTCGCGTATCCTTTGCTTATCCGCACAGCGATAAGCCTACATTAACGAATATTAGCCTTAAAATCCCATCCGGTAAAATCATTGCAATTGTGGGATTAAATGGTGCCGGGAAATCTACTTTGATTAAGTTATTGTGTAATCTATACGAACCAGATCAGGGCAAAATTACCCTTGCCGGGGAAAACTTAACGGGTATAGACCCTGAAGATTACAGACGATATGTGAGTCCAGTCTTTCAAGATTTTTCTAAATACAATGTTACTGCTGAAGACAATATTCGATTTGGAGACATTAAAAAAGCATATACGTTAGATGACATCCGAGAAGCGGCGAAAAAATCCGGTGCGCATGATTTTATCGATCAATTTCCCGAAAAGTATCACACAATGATGGGTAGAATTTTCGAAGACGGAAAGGAAGTGAGTATCGGCCAGTGGCAAAAAATCGCCATTGCTAGAGCGTTTTTCAGTTCGGCAAAACTCCTTATTTTCGATGAAGCGACCAGCGCATTAGATGCCATTGCAGAAAAAGAATTGTTGGGTTCTTTTAGACAAAAGCTGGGAGATCGAAGTGCCGTAGTTATTAGCCATAGGCATTCGGCAGTTAAACACGCCGACTATATTTATGTGCTCTCTGGCGGAACGATAGTTCAAGAGGGGACGGATGCAGGTTTGATGAATACAGATGGAATCTATGCAGATTTGTTTAAAGATGCTGATTTAGCAAAAAATCAATGAAAAAGAGCACAAAACTTGCCATCATAACTTGTTGCCTAGACGATTGGGGCGGAAGCGAAGAATTATGGGCCAAATCCATTCCACACTTTTTACAGGCCGGCATTAAAGACATTACCGTTTATAAAAAAACAATAAATAATCAACACCTCAAATTTAAGGAACTTATCGATCAGCAGATAACGCTCAAAGAAATTTCGCTAAACACTAAAGCCTTTGGTAAATTATACAATAAATCGGTTGACGGCTTTATTCGATTGGCAGAAAAATTTAAGCTTGCGACTTACCAATGGAATAAGCTTGCAAAACAGATGTTCGAACATTTAAAAAATGATCAGATAGATTTTGCAATTATCTCTCAAGGCATAAACTTCGATGGCTTGGTATACGCACAACAATGCATTCTTTTAAACATTCCCTACGTTCTCATCAGCCATAAAGCAGTAGATTTTTTTTGGCCACAACCAACAGATAGGGCCTATATGAAAAACGCTTTATCAACAGCCAAAAAATGTTTTTTTGTTTCCGAACACAACCTCAAAATGACGGAAGAGCAGTTTGGGACACGGCTAAAAAATGCACAAATCATTATAAACCCATATAAATTTAGTCCATCTCTCTTGCCATTTCCTTCTACAGAAAATGGATTTAGACTCGCTTGTGTGGGCAGACTATTCATCATTGATAAAGGACAAGATATTTTATTGCGAATTCTTAAAAAACCCAAATGGAAGGAAAGAGCCATTCACATCTCTTTTATAGGAACAGGACCAGATGAGGAAGCGTTGAAAGACCTTTGTCTGCTATTTGACCTTCGCAATGTGCAATTTATCGGCTTTGAGCACGATTTAAAGAAAATTTGGCAAGAGCACCATGCGCTTGTTTTACCATCGAGAAGTGAAGGTCTTCCCTTAACCATTACAGAAGCCATGAGTTATGGGAGAATGGCCGTTGCTACAAACGCTGGCGGTAATGCAGAAACTGTAAAACATTTAATAAGCGGCTTTATTGGGGAAGCAAACGAAAAAGATTTTGATGCAGCTATGGAGGAAGCTTGGCAGCAAAGAGAAAATTGGGAAACGATGGGAGCAGCAGCGTGTGCGCAAATGAAACTTTCGCTTCCAGAAAATCCTGCCAAAATATTTGCAGACATGGTGTTAAAATTCATTAGCTAATTATGGAAGCAAATACGAATTTTACCACTATTGAGGAGCAATTTGACCGGCGTCTGGAACTGGCAATAGACGCGGGAATTGATTTTCTTTATGAGCATCAATATCCAAACGGGGAATTTTGTTCCTATCTATCACCTGATGATCGCATGCAGGAATGGTGCTATCCGGAAAGTAACGTCTTTTGCACCTCGGTATTGGCAAGTTGCCTTTTGGGACTCAGGGAAGATTTAAAGGTTAGAAAAATATTAGAGTCAACTTCTAAATTTTTGCGCTATCAAATGATGACAGGTGGGTTGTGGAATTTCTTTACAAAGTTTAACCCTCTTTTTAAATTCACTCCTCCCGATGTAGATACAACGGTCTACACCTCTGCCTTATTAAGTGCGCTGAGCATAGATATCCCTAATAACAAGCTTTTTCTGCTAGCCAACCGCGCAAAAAGCGGGTTATTTTTTACTTGGATTGTTTGGAGGCCGGGCGCCAAAATAAAGTTCTCTGATTTTAAAGTGTTTGGGCGTGAGTTGAAGAGACCAGTACATTCGCTGACTTTCTGGTTAAAACATGAAGTTAATAGAAATGATGTAGATGCTGTTGTTAATGCAAATGCATTGTTCTATTTTGGTTTAAATGACCAAACTGCCCACATCGTTGACTATCTACTTGATGTATTGAGAAGTGCAAACGAAGAAAGCAGCGACAAATGGTATAAAAACCTAATTGTATTTTATTATTTCGTGTCGAGAAATTTTCCTAAAGTTAAGGAATTAGCGCCGGCAAAGCCTTTAATCCTCTCGCGCTTATTTACTAAAATAAACCACAATGGCAGTTTCGGAGAAAGCGACCTTGAACATGGGATGGCGCTCGTTACACTTCTCAATTTAAATTTTCGAGGGAAAGAGTTAGATAGCGGGATAGATACGCTTTTAAAATCGCAAAGCAGGAACGGCTATTGGAAACGATCACGACTGTTTTACTGCGGCCCATCAAAAGCTACTGGGTGGGGTTCTGAAGAAACCACCACCGCATTTTGCTTAGAGGCACTTTCGATGTATAGAAAACAACAGCAAGCCCATGAGTAGCATCAAACTCCTAAAATTTACAAGATACAGCGAATGGTGGGAGTATAAAATGGTTCCTTTGTTAGCCGTTGCCTATCTTATAATCCTTACGCTAAATCAACCATTTAAAGCCGCATTGCCTCGAATCGCTTTATTGTTTGCAGCCCTAATTGTGGGGGCTATCTATGTAAGTGTAATCAACGACATAACCGACATAAGAGAAGATGCGCTTGCGGGAAAACGGAACAGCATGGCAAACCTTAGTCCGGCGGTACGGGTATTCATTGTGCTGATTTGCTTAACATTAGGTACCGTTTTCATCCTGCTATTGTATCCGGATTTTCCATCAATGATTTTTCAAGCCCTCTCTTATTTGGTTTTTACGCTCTATTCCGTAAGGCCTATTCGATTAAAAAAACGGGGCTTTTGGGGTGTACTTTGTGATGCATCGGGCGCGCATTTATTCCCTAGTTTGCTCGTAGCTTCCAACCTAGTATTCTATTTTGGTGGCCATAAAAATTTATTGCTAATCCTTGCCATAGCCGTCTGGTCTTTCATGTATGGGCTCAGGGGCATCCTATGGCATCAATTTTTCGACCGCGAAAATGACATTAAGTCCGGCACCAAAACATTTGCTATTGAAGTTGAACCCAATGACTTCAAGATAAAAGAAAAGATTATTTTTACAATAGAAGTGATTGCATTGGCGATGATGCTTTCTACGGTTTTTAATGTGTATGTAATGCTAGGGCTTCTATGCTACATGCTACTGCTGTTAGCTAGGCGGTATGTGTTAGGATATAAAATATCTTTCATCATCAGTCCGAAAAACCAAGGTTATCAATTAATGATGAATGACTATTATTTTGTATTTTTACCGCTGTCCCTGCTTTTAACAAACGCTCTGGCATTTTACTTTGGTTGGTTTATATTGTTTATACACATGGTCATCTTCCCGAGTAAAATTATTTCTGTAGGGAGGGATGTGGTTATCCTTTTAAAAACAACAATAAATAAAACGTTAAATTAATTCCAAACATCAAATATTCGTCCCAATCGATCTTTTAATGACTTCAACACCCCTCGTTAGCATAATCATTACCACTTATAATCGAGCAGATAAACTTAAGGATGCGATAGAAAGCCTCCTAAATCAAACCTATACGAACATCCAAATTATCGTAGCAGACGATGGCTCAGTCGACCACACTGAACAATTGGTTCGCCATTATCCTCAGGTAGCTTACTATTACAAAGAAAATGGAGGTCAAGCATCTGGGAGAAATCTGGGATTTGAACATGCAGAAGGTGATTTAATTGCAACTTTGGATTCTGACGACGTGTGGTATCCAGAATTTTTAGAAAAGTGTGTGCAAAAGTTGGAAAGAGACAGACTAGACTTTGTTTTTGCAAATTGGGATCAAGAGGTGAAATTTGGAGAAACCTGGGACTTTCTATTGAATGACCCTTATCTTTCTCTCCATCATAAAAATGCAGTGGATGGTTGGGTCACCTTAAACAGTGAGGATTTAAGGTTGGTTTATCTACAATCTTGCCCATCGCCATCTTCCTCCCTCTTGGTAAGAAAAGAAATCATCGCTAGTAAATGGAGAGAAGATTTGCGCATTGGAGACGACTGGTACATGTTCTTAAAAATTGTGCTCACTACACCGCGCAAGGCAGCATATACCTTGGAGCGTTTGTGGAACAAACGGGTGGATGAAATCAATCTTTACGACGGAAGAAAGTGGAGTGAAATTTTAGAGCGTTTATATGTTTCAGATCTAGAAATTTTTATAAAGGATTTTGATCGATTAATTTCTAAGGATGAGAAATTAATTTTACAGCACAAATACATGGACAGTTTGGTAGAACTTGCCAAACACCGACTTGTGAGAGAATTTAATTTTAGCAGCGGACACCATTTGCTTCAAAAATCTTTTTCAATGAACAAGCGCTATACAATTTCGGCCATTCCCAAGGTTTTTTTCAACGCTTTCCGCCGTAAAATTTCAAAAAAATAACAAGGTAGTTTTTCAAAAAAAAATTGACATTCGTCAATTTACGCCGTTTTAGACAAACCTTGAACCAAAAAGGGTAAAAACGTAGTTTCAAAAATACAAAAACCATAGGCTATTGTGCAGACCATGCAATTAGTTAACTATCATTTAATCAGTGTCTTACATATAAAGGCATTCGTTGGATGTTTTATTAAGTCATTTTTATGTCAGATTATTATTTTTTACGTAGTATTTATACTGACGTAAACTACGCTCCTGCGCTGTATTCGCTGTTTTTTTCTCCAAAGCAGAATTTCTTCCATAAAAATTTCTTGGCGTCGATACGAATACTAAAAAATGATGGTTATAATGTCAAACAAAGAAATTACAAAAAACCACCAAACAATGAATATTAAAAAAAGTTTTAAACCCGTATTAAAATTACTGCCAGTTTTTCTCCTTTTAACACTTACCGGATCTTGCAAAAAAGATGATATCCCAATTATTCCGCCTGCAGGAAATGGAAGTGTGACCATCTTAAAGCCAGACTCTACAGGTAACAAACCGGATACAACCGGTAAAGTTCCGCCGGTAACTGCCCCACCCGTAAAGTTACCACCGGTATCTACACCGGCAAGCGGTGAGACAATGGAGGTGGGAACAGGTTCAGGTTCTTTGGTACTTACCAATTTAACAGACAAAAAAATTACCATTAAGCCTGGAACCTATACCGACTTTCAATTCAAAAACTTTAAAAACGTAACCATAGATGGTGCAAATCGGGTAAAAGTTGTGGGCGGCCTTGTTAATTTAACCGTTATGAATGGAGTTACGTTGATGAATTTAAACATAGAGAACAGCTCTTATCGCGCTATTCAAATGTTTGACGAGGCAAACGACCTCATTTTAAAAAATTTAAATATCAGCAATATTAAGGACGTTTGTATTAGTTTTAGAATAGATAAAACATATAATGGACAGCCAAACAGCTTTTCAAATAATATCCAATTAATCAATATAGTGGCAGATAACATCCAGACCTTTTTCGCGGGATCTGGTTCAGTAACAAATAACGGATTTACCGGTTTGATTAAAAATTTTAAGATGAGCAACTGTACCATAAAAAACTCTCCAACGTTGTCAGATGGCGTTTGGTTGGGCTGTGCTGAAGACTACGAATTTTCCAATAATAAAATAAACAATGTAAACAGCAAACAGGGCAACCACAACGGTATTTTTCATGTGATTGGTAATGGAAAAGTATTTAACAATACCTGTACCAACCATCAGGGAAATATGATCCGTGCCTGGATGTGTAGCATCACCAAACCAGGCAGTGTAGAAATTTACAACAACGTGGTATGGAATACCACTAGATATGGTGCATTTGAACTACAAGTACCTCCTTCATTAAAAGAAGAAAGCGCTTTCAAACCTGGGTTTATTGCGAAAGTCTATAACAACACTGTGGGCCAATTGAATACTGGAGCACCGAAGTATTTTGAAGGCAGGTTATTAGATCTTTATGATGTGTACACTTCGGTTGAGGTGTACAATAATCTCCTGTTTAACAACAGAGACAGCGTAATACTAAATAATATGTCGACAAAAGGCAAAACAACGCTGACAAAAAACTCGAACAACATCTATAAAGCAAATGCCAGTGATGCAGTGGAAGACCTCATTAACTTTAGATCACGCATTGCTGGAGTTGGCGCTTCTAGATAAGAATTAAGACAGATGGAGTGGAAAAAATGAGTGGAGGCTAAGGTTAAGGCTAATTAGCAATTCAAAAACTTTCCTTTCTTTACAAGCTGACAAAATTTTACCGAAAGTTCCAATAAAAAAAACCTTTTCCTTCACAATGGAAAAGGTTTTTTTGGCAATTGAATAGCTCAGTGCTCACTTATATGCGCTTTAAATCAATACAAAGAAAAAAATTCAACGATTAATGTGCATTCATGTTGAATTTATATTGCCATGCTTCATAACAGAACGACCATCAAATAGAAGCAGCTAAATCAAGAAACTTAATAATTGAGACTATGAATTAAACAACTGACTTAGCCGTTATCCGAGTGCTCCCTTCTTCAACAACTCCACTGCGTAAGCACATGCACGGGCGGTTAAAGCCATATAAGTGAGCGAAGGATTTTGGCAGGCTGAAGAAGTCATGCTACTTCCATCGGTGATGAAAACATTGGGAATAGCGTGCAGTTGATTGAATTTATTGAGCACAGAAGTGTTTGGATCATTTCCCATTCTAGCAGTACCCATTTCGTGTACGGTTGATCCACCCGGCTTCTTATAGTTAAAAGCATTTATCCCTTTAAAACCTGCCTTTACTAGCATATCAGCAGAAGTTGCTTGGATGTCCTCCATCATCTGATCTTCATTGCCCTTGAAAGAGAAGTCAATCTCCACCAAGGGCATTCCCCAAGCATCAACTTCCGAACTTAAAGAAATTTTATTCTCGTGATAAGGCAAGCATTCCCCCCATCCCGCCATCCAAACCGTCCATGGACCTGGTGTGGTAAGTTGTTGCTTAAAATCTTTCCCAAAGCTCGGCAAACTGTAACTTCTATCTATCCACTCTTGACGCTCTCCATGGCCTTGAAGATTATAGCCCCTCTTAAAAGAAAGCTTTTCTTTCTCACCGTTCAGATTTCTATATCTTGGTATTAAAAAACCTGCAGGTCGCCTACCTTCATAATATTTATCTGTAAAACCTTCGTGGTATCCTGAAGCTCCCGCAGAAGAGTGATGGTCCATTAAATTGTGCCCAAGTTCCATGCTATCATTTCCTAAACCATTTGGAAAACGATTAGAGGTTGATCGGAGCAAAATTGCAGCAGTATTAATGGTCGACGCATTTACAAACACAATCTTTGCAAAATATTCTTCTGTCTTTTTTGTAATGGTATCAATAATACGCACACCCGTCGCGCGTTTCGTCTTATCATCGTAAACAATTTCCGTCACTACTGAAAAAGGTCTTAAAGTTAAATTTCCGGTGGCCATAGCCACAGGTAAAGTTGCACTGTTGCTACTAAAGTATCCCCCAAAAGGGCAACCACGACTACATAAATTGCGGTATTGGCAAGGTCCTCTACCCTTCCATCCTTTACTTAGATTGGCTACTCTAGCTATGGTTAATAATCGGTCGTCGCTATTTTTTATGCTATCTTTTAGATGGTGCTCTATACAATTTAATGGCATCGGGTCTAAAAATTCTCCGTCAGGCAAAAAAGGCAATTGTTCTTTCTGTCCGCTAATGCCCACAAATTGCTCTACATAACTGTACCAGGGTGCAATGTCTTTATACCTAATTGGCCAATCTACTCCATGTCCGTCTTTCGCGTTTGCCTCAAAATCTAAATCGCTCCAGCGATAACACTGGCGACCCCAGGTAAGAGATCTCCCACCTACTTGGTACCCTCTATACCAGTTAAATGGCTTTGTCTGCTTATAAGGATGTTCTGCATCGTTCACAAAAAAAAGTTTATCGCCTGGATCGAACGCTTGACTTTGTACAGGACTTTCTTTAATGTCTTTTGTGCTGTTAAACATCCCGTTTTTAAATTCCCAAGGTTTTAGCAGCGCCGTTGGGTAATCCACCACATGTGTTACATCTCTTCCACGTTCTAACACCAAGGTTTTAAGTCCTTTTTCGCAAAGTTCCTTAGCTGCCCATCCTCCGCTGATACCGGAACCTATCACAATCGCATCGAAAGTGCGCTCTTTAAACTTGTTTGTATTGATATTCATTATTTTGTAGCCCAAGATTTTTGATTCGTTACTAACGGGATGCAGGCGTTAAAATGGCCTGGAATATAATTATAAGCTAAACCCTCTGAAGCGCCCAACTGAGAACTGCAATAGCCTTGTATCGTTAGGTCTTTTAATTTGGTAAAAAATGGTAAGCCAAAAAATTTGCTGTTTATTTTATTTAGCAGTTTGGAATCGTAGAGATCACTTTTTTCAAAATGTGCAACAACATCTACTTGTTGAACAAGGGAACATACAGAGAACGACTTATTAAAATGACGATCACAAAAACGCTCTACCCGTTCCAAACCGCCCAAAAAAAGATTTTGTTCAACGTTTGAGGTGCAGTTACTCAATACGGAAACAATAAACACAGCTACCTGAGCCCTTTTTGCACCAGGGGTATCCGTTTCAGGAATAATGATGTCTGCGAGGTCGGCTATGAGGGATTGCTTGGCCACAAAACTCGCAACATTTGCTTCTCGGTGTAATTCGAACACTTTAACACCTGCATATCCAGCGCCTCCAACGATCCCCAGCGCAAAGATATTTTTAATTGCTTTTCTTCTATTCACTGTTTGATGTAAAAAATTTAAACTAATTTAGCGCTTATTTATGTATGGATCCAAAAAAATGTAATTAATACTTAAATACAAGAGAATTAATACCGCATGATCGATTAAAACCTATTAATGAATTTTTTATCAAAACTAAAAAACGTTCACTTCCTTTCATTGATGGGTACTGGAGGAATGTCGGTGTTGACTTTTATTTTTACAGCAATCCTGTTTCGATCCCTTAGTGTTAGGGATTTAGGGATTTGGTTTTTCTTCCAGACTTATCTCTCATTTTTAGACACCTTTAGGCAGGGGTTTTTGACGACTGCATTTATTAAATTTTTTGCCGGAACCTCCGAAGAAAGGGGACGTGAAGTGATCGGCTCCACTTGGTTCATCGCAACTTGCATTACTTTTGTCTTTTTGGCATTAAACGTTCCTTTCTTATTCTTTTTAAGAGATGTTGGTGACGATAGTCTGCGTTATTTTTTCAAATACTTCTCCATAAATTTGCTTTGCTCACTGCCTATGATTTTGGCTATGTGCATTGCACAAGCCAAATTACGCTTCGACAACCTGCTATACATCCGAATGTTTCAAGTGTTGCTGCTAACTGGCCTATTAGGTGTGCTCATTATTTTTAAGAAAACCACATTAGACCATTTAATGTATGCTAATATTATTGCTGCGTTAGCAACAAGCCTGCTTTGCATTTTTATGGGATGGTCTGGAATTAAATATTTCTTTAAGAAAAAAACAGAAACCATTAAAGAAATCTTCGATTTTGGAAAATACACCGTTGGAACCTCTATTAGCAGTAATTTATTTGGGGTAACAGATACAACCGTACTCAATTTTATGATAGGGCCATCCGCCTTGGCAGTTTACAACTTAGGAAAGAGACTTTTAGAGCTTGTAGAAATTCCGCTGCGAAGTTTCACTGCGACTGCAATGCCGTCACTTGCTGCAGCTTTTAATAGGGGGAGTAAAGAGGAGGTTATTACCATTATGAAAAAGTATATTGGGATGGTCACTATTGGGCTAATACCTATACTTGTCATCTCCTATTTTATTGCCCCTTTCGCTATGGGCATTATTGGCGGTGGTCAGTATAAAGGTACCATTGCTGGGGGTATGGCAGTCGTTATTTTTAGATTATATCTCTCATTTTCTCTTTTATCGCCTTTAGATAGGTTTATGGCAGTTGCCTTGGATGCCATCCATAAACCACAAATTAATTTTTACAAAGTAATTGTTATGGTCGTGGTGAACTTAGTGACCGATGTGCTAGGAGTTCTCATCTTTGGGAACGTCTACGGCGTTGTGGTGGCCACTATTTTCCCAGTAACGGCCGCTATCCTCCTTTCTAATCACCATTTACAGAAATATGCTCCTTTCAAAATAGCCAGCATATACAAACTCGGTTATACTGCATTAGTCGAATTAATTTCGCAAAACATGCCGTGGAAGAAAAAGAATTGTTAGCGGCTAAAATAATTTTTTTGATGATTCAAAAGGCAGCTGTTCCATTTAACAACATTCAAAAATATTTTTAATCCAACTTTCCAGAGAAAAATCGTAGTGGCTTTCATTCTGAATGGGTGCCCTAAGGAAGCCATCAGGAATGACAATATTTTGAATGTCAATAACTAACGCCTGGGTTGGATTAAACGACTTGTCCTTTAATATCCATTTATTAGTAGTCAATACCTTTTTAGAAGCCCCGACACTGTCGATTACTCGCATTGCTAAACCGGTTTGCTTTGCATTGCTCACATCCACAATACATCTCGATTGATCAAGTAGCCTCAAATAAGTTTCTCGATTCATCGGCTTTGTCTTTATTAAATCCCTATCGATCTTAGTCCCCTTTATTCTTTCAATTATATAATACCGAAGTGGCATATAGAAATATACTTTCATTAGCTGATTATTTCTCTTGGCGTATTCAATGAAATTTAAAAGCCCTTTATATCGTTCCGGCAAGTAAGAACCAAAATAGAAAAAATCGTATTTAATCTGATCATCCCCATCTTTTTGCAATGCTTTGACCTCATCAGTATAAAAGGTTGGGCAATATCTAAGTGTAGAAAAATCCTCAACATCTTTGAAATCAAATGAAAGCTTCAAATCAAATTCATTAATAATGTCGTATTGTTTTTCCAGGCCGATGAAGGGACTATTCGCATTTGAATCCCACTGATAATAGATTGTCTTGATGTTAGGATTAATTTTTTTAATTTCCTGAACAAACCAAAGTGGCATCTTAAACCCCCTTATTACGAAAAAATAGTCAAATTTTTCTTTCGATAGTTTTTTAAAGAGTTTTTTATAATAGAAATCTTGGTATTCTTCGATCTTATTAGGAAGAATGCGATTAATAAAGCCATATAAAATACTTGTATCTCTTTCGGGATAAAACTTCACTATTGATCCAAATTTATCTTCAAGCTTGTTGACTATCTCATCGTGATAATGATAAAATTTAACTCCAATAAAAAGTATTTTTTTTCCGGATAGCATTTTATTTTAACATTAATTAATTTAAATGAGTGGACTGCAAATATAAACTTCTATACCGTATTTATATAGGAGATTCATTAGGAGTTAAAAAAAAACTAAAAAATTTATTGATATAACTTTAATTATCTCAAGCAAGCAATCAAAAAATTGGTGAAAGCTTCAAAAGATTAGTATTTTTACCACACATTTTACTTACTCAAAAAATAGTTTCTTTATGTTAAAAGAACCTTCTTGGATTAAAAAATACAACTTTGGTTTTCAAAGTTTTGACGAAATCCCCAAGTCCGTTTTCAGTTCGATCAATTTGAAATTGAGTAAAAACGACACGTCTGCCCCTTTAGTTACGATTCTTATTGCGGCTTGGAATGAAGAAATCAATATCTTAAAAAACGTAGCCAGTTTGGCTGATCAGGTAACTGATATCCCTTTCGAGATCATTGTAGTTGACAACAATTCGAAAGACAATACAAAAAAAACCCTGGAAAATTTAAATATCCGAACTTTTTTTCAAGAAATACAGGGTTGTGGCCCTGCTCGGCAAATGGGCATGGAGCATGCCAAAGGAAAATACATCTTATTGGCAGATGCAGACTGTGTGTACCCTACTTGCTGGTTAGAAGAGATGATCAAATCATTGAGTCTGCCGGGTGTTGCATGTGTGTATGGCAGATATTCTTTTCTATCCGAACCCGGCTTTCCAAGATGGAAATTGTGGATGTTAGAAAAAATGAAAGATGTAATTGCTGAATTGAGACATTTTAATAGACCCTATTTAAATGCTTTTGGAATTAGCATGGGATATGTGACAGAATATGGCCTCAAAGTTGGATACATTATGCACAATACCCGTGGGGACGATGGCAGGTTTTGTTTCGATTTAATGAAGTACGGAAAGGTTAAACAAGTGAAGGCCGATAAAGCGCGGGCTTGGACAGCCCCGAGGACATTGCAAAGGGATGGTACCTTTTCACAGGCATTGATTTCAAGACTCTCTGTCGAGACTAAAAAAATATTTTCGCTGTTCTCCACGCACGAGCCACACGATACAAAAACAAGTAAAAACGAATAATTGACCAACAACTATGGCCGGTAATAACAATCCGTTCGACGAAGTAAGTTTACTCATTACGCATTACAATAGAAGCGAGTCTTTAGAACATCTTCTAGAAAAATTTATTGAGATAAAGTGCAGTTTTGGAGAAATAGTCGTATCTGACGATGGAAGTCAGCCTCAACATCTAGAAAGGTTGCAAGAACTCAAACAAACGTATGAATTTAAGCTCATTTCCACACCAATCAATAGAGGCTTAGGAAACAACATCAACAAGGGGCAAGACGCTGTTACTAAAAAATATACGCTATACATCCAAGAAGACTTTGTACCAAGTGATAAATTCCCGGAAAAATTGCGGGAATCTGTCATGTTATTGGAGCAACATTTTGAACTCGACATTATAAAGTTTTATGCCTATTATGCTTATCCATACTTAAAACCGTTTAACGCAGACTTCGAAAAGATGTTTTTCCCACTACTTGGAAAGGATTATAGTAAAATATATGCTTATACAGATCACCCACATCTGCGTAGGTCTTCTTTTTTTGAAAAATTTGGCAGATACCCTGAAGGTTTAAAAGGGGACGTTACTGAGTATAAGATGTGCATTTCGTTCCTTCAGAATAAAGGACAAGGGTTATTTTACAAAGATTTCGCAAACTTATTGACTCAAAAAAATTCAGCGCATGAGCCAAGTACAATGACCAGGGAAAGTTGGAGAAATAGGCAAAATTTATTTATGAACCTACTCCGCGATACCTATCGTCAAATAAAGTACAACTATGACATCCATTTTATGAAAAAGTTAAAACCTTAAAGACGTCTATTACGTATTAGGTTCAAGGGTTTTTGATTTTTTTACTTAAATCAAAGGTAAGGCAAATTTAAGATTGCCATTTAAACCCCCTTGTCTTTTGATAAATGAAAGAAATAAACAGCAAGGATAATTTAAACCAAACGTTTGCGACCTTTCCTAAAGAGAAGGCATTGGGGGAGTTAATTAGCAACCAGGCAACTAAAACACCCGAAAAAATCGCCATTAAATTTGGCAATTCCAGCATATCTTATAAATCTTTAAATGAAAAAGCGAATCAATTAGCGAATTTATTGATCTCAAACAACATTAAAGTTGGAGACATTATTGCGCTATCACTAGATAGATCTATAGAGATGGCGATATGTTTTCTGGGCGTATTAAAATCTGGCGCAGCATATATCCCTTTAGATCCAAACTTTCCGTTAGAGCGTTTAAATTTTATGCTAGATGACTCGGGCGCCAAGGCATTAATTACCTCCAAAGAGTACAGCCATTTTTCATCGACAGATAGAGAGACATTTTTTCAAGAAGACATTTTTGTTAATATGGACCAGTATTCCAAAGAAGAACCAATTACAGCTGTGAGCGGTAGTGATGTGGTGTACATTCTTTACACTTCTGGGTCTACAGGAAAGCCAAAAGGTGTGCAAATTGAACACCGCAACCTGATCAATTTACTCTTCAGTATCAAAAAATCACCCGGTATGACGGCGGAAGATATATTTCTTTCCGTAACCACCATCTCCTTTGATATATTTGAGCTAGAACTCTATCTCCCGTTGCTATGTGGAGGCCTTTTGATTATTGCAGATAAAGATGCATCAAGAGACGGTTGGAAAATTCTGCAGATCATAAGAGATGAAAGTGTGACTATTTTACAGGCAACTCCATATTGTTGGAAAATGCTGTTGGAGTCTGGCTGGGAGGACTACCTCCCAATTAAGGCTTTTTGTGGAGGGGAAGCACTAAAAAGAAAACTTGCAAATAGACTTATTCCAAAATGCAAGGAACTTTGGAATATGTATGGACCTACTGAAACGACGATCTATTCAACAATTAAGCATATAAATTCATTCGATGAAGTTGTGACCATTGGTAGACCGATAGACAATACCAAAGTGTTTCTTTTGAATGAGTCAACACTTGTCGAGCCTGGTGAAATTGGAGAAATTTGTATCGCGGGGGATGGTGTTTCAAGAGGATATTTAAACAATAAAAATTTAACCGCTGAAAGATTTTTTGAAAATTTCGATCAACACAATGGAATTGATAGACTTTATCGTACAGGTGATCTTGGAAGAATAACGAATGGTGGAGAGGTTTTGTGCCTAGGTCGTTTAGACCATCAAATTAAAATTAGGGGATTTCGAATTGAAATTGAGGAAATAGAGAAAAACTTGACCGCTCTTGAAAACATTGATGATGCTTTGTTAGTTGTCCACACGGATTCATTGGGAAACGAACGACTTGTAGCTTACGTCATCAATAATATAAAAATTTCGGGATCCGAATTAAAAGAATGTATAGAGTCTTGGGAAAAGACTTTAGTTCAGAATTTACCGGACTATATGATGCCGCAAGCCTATCATCCAATTGACTTTTTCCCATTAACACCTAATGGCAAAATTGATAAAGAGGCTCTGCCTGAGCCGATCTTTAAATCTGATCTAACGATTTATGAAGCTCCTGAAACCGATATTGAGAATAAATTAACTGAAATTTGGATCAAATATCTTGGGTTCGAAAATATTGGGGTGAATGACGACTTTTTTGATCTAGGTGGTCATTCAATCATAGCAGTCCAGATAATGACACAAATTGAGGTGGAATTTAAGGAGCGATTGCCAATTTCTACTTTTTTTCAACATCCCACCATCAAAAAAATCGCACAATTATTTGGAAAAGATCATCCGCACTGGAATTGGAAAACCTTAGTCAAAATTAAGGACGGAACAGGCAAAAATCCGTTATATTTAATACATGGAATTGGCCTTAATGTATTAATATTTAATAATTTGGCTAATAATTTAAATTCCGACCAACGCGTTTATGGTTTGCAGGCGATTGGATTAAATGGTTTGGACGCCCCACTTGATAATTTTGAAGAAATTGCTTCCCAGTACATTGGGGAAATGCTAGAGGAAAATCCCGACGGTCCTTTTTGTCTGTTAGGCTATTCCATGGGTGGTATAATTGCGCTGGAGATGGCAAAGCAATTGAAAATGCTCGGCAAAGAGGTCACAATGCTCGGGATGATTGACACAAACCTGAAACAGTATGATGGAAATACTCGGTCTATGATACTATTTAATAAATTTAGAAGGCAGTTTCCAAAAGCGCTTTTTACAATAAGGTCTCTCTTTAAGCACCCAATAAGTACCATCCAATACCAGTATTCGTTTTTTAAGTTGAAAGTAAAAAATGTTTCCGTGAAGAATAGTTTGCTCAAACGAGAAGTATTTGACGACAATTTACCTAAATACATGAGCGACATAGTGGAGAAACTATGGGTCGCTATGGAAAATTATAAAATTACTCCATACGACGATAAAATATTTCTGTTTAAAGCGACAAAGAGGCTCTATTACATAGATGATTTTAAATATTTGGGATGGAAAAAATATGTTAGGAAAGAAATTATAGTGAAGGATGTGCCTGGAGACCATAAGGTAATGCTATTGATGCCGAATGTAATTCAGTTTGCAGAAATTTTGCAGAAAGTATTAAACCAACTCTAGAACTATGAAAAAAGCTCCGTTGTTCCTAGCATGTGTATTCCTTGTGTTGGCATTCGGGTGTAAACATGGAATTCCATCTTATGGAAATAATCACCAGGCGGGAAAATATTACAAAATAAGGGGAATAAAGCTGTATTGTGAAGTATATGGTATTGGTAAACCATTACTTATGATTCATGGAAACAATGGAAGTATAAATACATTTCAATACAACATACCTCATTTTACCGAAGACTACAAAGTCATCGTTGTGGATGCGAGGGGACAGGGAAAATCTATTTACAACAAAGATTCTCTAACTTTTGAAATGATGGCTGATGACTATGCTGATTTATTAGACAGCATGAATATCGACTCAACAGATGTTTTGGGATGGAGCGATGGTGGAATATCAGGGCTTTTACTTGCCATGCGTCATCCAGAAAAAGTAAAGAAACTTGCAATCTCAGGAGCCAATCTTTGGCCAGATACCACAGCGGTAGCAGCTGCAGATTGGAGAAATAACATACGCGACTACGAGGCACTCAAAATTAGAAATAAAAAAACCGAATCAGAATTAAGGGATATGAGGATGCTTCACTTGGATTTAACTGAGCCGCACATATCCTTGAAAGAACTTCGTAAAGTTAAATGTCCCGCGCTGATTATTTGCGGAGATCACGACTTAATTAAATTGGGTCACACTCAGTTAATATTTGAAAACATTCCACAAGCCCATTTGTGGGTCATTCCAAATTCTAGTCATTATACATTGATGGAGCATCGAAGGATATTTGACCTCAGGGTGGATGACTTTTTTTCAAGGCCGTTTAAAGATGCCAACGTAAATGTATTGGATTATAATAATTATTAGGGGAACACGAAATTAATAAGCGATATGCAGCCAGTGTTAATCCAGTACAGGTAGTGGCATAATTCAAGCGCTGATAAAAGAAAATCCTTCACCATAATTTATGATTAGTTAAGCGCGTAGATAAATGTCTAACTCATTTAAAATATCATAGTCTACTGTACTGTCAAACTTTCGCGCAAAAAGGTATGGAGAATTAGTGATTAAATTGAAATCTGTATTTCTAAAAATGATTGGATTAGGGCTTCCCGCTCGCCAGGTAATTAATCTCAGGTTATTATTCACTATATCATCTTTGAAAGGTGAATCCATAAGAATAGTCGCGATCAGAAATTCGTCGGGTACCCAAGTATATTTCAAAAAACGAAAAAGTTCAACGTGTTCATACTTAAATTTTATCAAATAACGCGCGCTTGCCTCGGTAATGGTCCACCAGGTCGAATCACTACTTCCATATAGCTTTACAGCAAGGGGGAAAGTTCGTTTAGGGGCTAAAAAATTTACTAAATTCTGTAATACATATTTCCCCTTAAATCTTAAATCGGTAAAATGGTATTTTTCGAATCTTGTTACCGCATGAGCCCACCAGTCCTTTTTGCCCTCTCTATCGTAGGAGATAAAGTTTTTACCTTTGTTCGCGGAAAGGAAATCAACAGCTTGCTGTATAGGCTTAATGGGATAATCCTGCCCACTCATCAAACTATAAAAATCATACTTTTCCCCAGAATCTAAAATCTCTTCCAATGCGATCAAATAAGCATTAACAAAACTAAACCCTCCCCAATTGCATAATGTTCTTTCTCGTATGAACGTAACATTAGTCAATTTTTTTAAGTCGGAAAATGAAGTGATGTCAACTTTTTTATCGACATGAATATAAAAGTGAAAACACGGATGCTCCATCGCCTTTATCATGCGTTCCAATTGTAAAGGTAATTTTGAAGCCATAATTAGTGTGGCAACCTTCATAATTTTCTTATTGTTTCCTCTACAGCAGCATAAATTAAACTTACTGAATTCTCCCAGGTGTGAGAGTGTGAAAAATTAATCCTTTCCAATCTTTGCGTTGCGTTTTCGTTTCCTAACAGCTCAGTAATGCCTAAAATATATTCTTCCAAGCTCTCGGCTAGGTATACATGTTCGGCAAAACTTAACATAGTTTCCGTCTTGGTCGCAATCGTCGGTTTTCCTAACGCTAAATATTCGTCTATTTTTCGGGGATAATTTCCAATGGTCAGTTCATTTAACAATTGTGGATTAAAGCAAACATCGAATGAATTTATATACAACGGAAGTTGCTCAATTGGCTTTGCCCCCAAAAAATGAATGTTTTTTAGTTCATTTAATGGACTTCGTTTAAAATCTTCGTCTTCTGGCCCCACCAACACTATTTGCCAATCAGGCTTTGATTTTGCAATGCCAATGATCAGTTCTATATCTAACCTTGCTACTGTGAGTGCTCCAACATAGCCAATGATAGGATATTGGATATTTTTTACATCGCCGGCTATTAATGAGGTATCTAACTGGTCGAACAATTCAAAATCGCAGCCCTGCCCTACATTATGCGAGTTTTGATTGTATCGACTGCAATAATTTGCTAGAAAAGCTGAATTTGCAACGCATAGATCGCTTTTAGCAATGATTTTTGGTTCAAAGGTTTTACCGTGTTTTCTAAAATAATCGGTAGCCAACATATTGTCTCTAGAATAATAGATGCTAAGCTCTGGCTTTAACAATTCCTTAAGATAGAGACTCCTAAACATATCACTATCATTAAAAAGGATAAACTGCTCAAAACCTAATTTTATGAGTGCATTTCTAATGGATTTAGAAAATCTATTGTTATTTATTCTATTAAAAAGATCAAATAGTCCATCCATCGGGATCCAATTGATAGACTCAAGGAGTACATCCGGATAAAGTTCATATAGATTTTCTGCTACCTTCACAAGGCCATTCATTTGCCCCTTTATCACTTTAATCCTTTTTTCAATCTTAGGATCAGACTTGGACTTCCACTTACTTATGCGATCTAAGGGAGAGTTGACGTATAAAACTTGGTTATGCTTGGCAAACTCCAAGGCAATATTTTTACAGTTACTCCCAATTTCGGTATCCCAAGCTTGTTGTCCAACGATAACGATGTTTTTATTTTTCAAATCAAACTAATTTAACAACAATTGCGAACACTAGTTTTTCTGTACTTCGGAGGCAACGACATGAGTAGTTGCGACCGACTTTTTGTTTGCATTACGCGCGTGCAATAGCGCGGCAATTTGTAAAACAATAAATTTAGGAATATTAACTAAAGATTTATACACCTTCTTGTCCGCACGTCCATGAAAAAGTGCGATGTAGAATCCCAAAACGAACAATGCAAGCGCAATAACCCACGCAACTGCAACAATAGGGTTAAATATGAGATTAATGACAAAACAGAAAACCGATAGCAGCAAAAACATAAATAAGGGAGGCCTAAGCAACATAAACCCAAAAATAGCTTGGTTCCTATTAAATTTCTTTAACCCTCGCCAAAAAATATTGAACCCAAATGTAAAATATTTGAACCAGGTATTGATCCACCTTGCACGTTGATTAACCAGTTGGCCAGAATTTGCTGTTTTCTCATCGTAGACAATGGCATTCTTCGCAAATGCAATGCGCTTACCACGCAATAAAATCTGAGCTTGTAAGACTTTATCGAAACCAGCACCTTCTAGAACTGTATGTTCAAAACACCTTTTATATAAATCTACTGTAAATGCCATCCCCGAGCCTGCTAATGTTGCGGACGAACCTAACGCAAACAATACTTCCCC
This sequence comes from Pedobacter sp. UYEF25, assembly GCF_054061655.1. NCBI lineage: Bacteria > Pseudomonadati > Bacteroidota > Sphingobacteriia > Sphingobacteriales > Sphingobacteriaceae > Pedobacter > Pedobacter sp. UYEF25. Next base: position 246,830 of record NZ_JBSSEL010000001.1, read on the forward strand.
ATCATAAAAATGATAATAATAATCTCTAGCTGAGTCTAATGCGGCCAAAGTGGTGGATAGGTCTTTTGATTTCCGAATGCCTTGAACTGCTTCAAAACCATTGTTAAAATAGACATTTAGCTGCCTCAAATAATCTGGCTCAACCAAATTATCGCTATCGATGATCGTTAACAACTCATGATTTCTTCTAAAATGAGCAATGGCATAAAAATGCGATTTTACATTGTTAGCTAGAATTTCTTCAGGTCTGAGGAGCACGACTCTGTCATCGTCAAATTGCAAATGACTAACATCACAATTATCGGCAACAATATAAATGAGGTAATTGCTGTATTCTAATTCCAACAACGATTTAACCACTGAGGGAAGGAGATCCGTTTGCTGATACGCAGTAACGATTATCGCATAATCGTATCGCTGATCAGTGTGAACAAGTAAATTGGATTTCCCTGAAATTCTGTAAAAAAAATAAAGGATTATTGGAACGACCAATTGGTAACCAAGTAAAATTTGAACTAAATACCAGACGTATGCTACCATTCTTCGTGCGTTTGATTTTCTTCCTTTCTATAAAATTGCTTATATCCCTTATAAAAGGCGTATACAAAAGCAATAATTCCCGGCATTATAAATATTTCTACAGGCATTCTAGAGTATTATCAGTTATTGGTAATTGGTTAATAATCGATTGCCAGATTATCCACTTTCTCAATTGGATCGTCATCTAAACTCGGACTCTTATAAATAAATACCCAGGATAAATACACAATAATTGATGTTGGCATAATGTTAATGACCTCATTTCCGTAGCATCCAACCAATATACCAGCAAAACCCGCTGTTAATGCAATGATTTTCACACGCAACTCACTGTTCCTAATGGTCCAAGCAATGGCGCAGCACTTTCCTAGGATAAACATCATAATGGTAAACCAGATCGTTAACCCGACTACCCCATACATCACCCAAATTTTTACAAAATAGCTATCTGGTTGGATAGTTGACAAATACTTGTCACTATTATACAAATTACCATTGTAGCCTAAAATCCCTAATCCTCCTCCAAAGGGAAGATCTGCCATTAACACACTTAACTGTTGCTGAGTCTCAAAGCGGACATTAAGAGAAGCATCTTGAGGATTTAAAGCACTACGCAATCTATAAATCTGATAATTTCCATCGCCAATATGTGTAAACTTTAACGTCCCTAAAGCTAGGACACCAATACAGCCGCCTAGAATAAGCACTTTCCAATTTTTGCTTAAAAGAATGGCCATAAAAGCCGCGACGAAAAAAATAAATAATGCCCCTCGGGTTCCTGATATAAGCATCCCGTATAAATTTAAGGCAGCGCATACCAGATATAAAATCTTCTTCCAAATTTTCATCGGCGCTAATGCCAAGACTAATGCCATTAAACCAATATGAGCCTGAGATGCTCCAAATTGACCTGCGTCACTATAGAATGAGAATACCCGCAATCTACCCCAAAGCAGATGGGTACTTGCGTGTGCCCTAAGAAAATCAGCTTCACCGGGGAATAACCCTATATACAATTGCTTTATCCCGTTCAGTGTAGCAAACGTAGAAAACATTAAAATGATAACTAAAAAGACGTCTAAGTCTTTCTTAGTTTTAAATACAGCCAAACCCAAAGCTACCATTGTAAGCGGATACAGGGCTGTCGTCCTAATCTCATTAACCCAGCCCATAAATGCGGCTCCTGGATTAAAAACTTCCAACAAACTTACTGTAAACCAAATAAGCAAGATGTAAAATAGATCCGTGTTGGTTTTTCGCCAATCATCACCTGAACCTTGAACTAATGTTGCGATAAAAATTAGAACTAGGAAAACTTCTATAAAAACGCCGTAAGGCAAACCTCCTACCTCGCGACCAAAAATTCCAAAAACGAAGCAATAAACTAATAAAATAAAAAAAAGAGTTCTTTGCATGCCCTATCGGTAAAGTTTGTAAATAGGAAGTATAATGTTAAGCGGACTTACTGTTATCAACCATATTTAATACCCATCCTAAAAAGTCGGGCTGACCTTTAATATATTTAATGTGTGCGTAATCACGCTCAGAAACGCTAGTACCATATTGAAAAACTCCAATATTCTTTTCTGTAAACAACAGCCACTCTTTCGAAATATTTACATCCTCCAAGCTATTCACATCTATAATAATAATATCGAATTCATTTCTTAAAACATCAAATCCCGCGCGCAGGCTTACTATATTTTGAATTTCCAACAGGGAATTACGCTCGCTGCTCTTGTTCATCACTGTAATTAAATCATCCGTGTGAAATTCTTTCTTTACCAAAAACGATTGGAAAGAAGTTGCAGTACTTAAGCTCTTATCTTTAGAAGCTTCAAATGGTTGATCTCCAGCAATTAAAAGAATCTTTTTGCCAGTCATGGCAAATGCATAGGCCAAACTGTAACTCAAAAAAGTTTTACCCGCACCGTTGGCCAAACTTGTTATCCCTAAAATCTTAGCGTCATCTGCTTCCATTTTATTCAAAATATCAAACCTAATAGACCGCAAGTGATCTCGATACAGTTCATAACCTTTATCATCGCTTTTATCGTTCCAGATATTTCTAGGAATTCTTTCGTCCCCACCAATTAAATTTACAATTCCCAAAGTTGGTGATTTAGTAGCCAATTCTAACATTCGAGGGGTTTTGATCGAATGATCTGCCATAAACATGCCTAAAAAGACAGCTATGGTTAGGAAAAAAGATCCAATCCCTGCACCGGCAAGAAATAGTACTTTCTTCGATGGCAAAGGATTCCCCACTAAGCCCATCTCTGCAATCTGCAATTTTAGCCCTGTCCGCTGTTCAGTGATGTTCTTATTGTATCGATCTAAAGAAGCGGTATAATCTTTGGTGGCAAGCTCTGCATCTCGTTCGTAATTTTGGATGTCTGCATCATAGGGTACCATGCTGCTGTATTTCCCCCGGAGGCTCGCCAATTCATTATTTATGGTGCTCATGCTGCTTTTCGCCTGCTGAATTTCAATCTGCAAATTAGTTCTTTGTTGAACAAGTGCCTGCTTAGAAGTTGTTGGGTCGTAAGCGTTGTTATCAACACTTTGATTGCTCTTAGCAGAGATCAATCTCGTTAGAGAGTCTATTGATTTTTGATCTCCTATCTTAAAACCATTGTCTATAAAGCGTTCATTTGCCGCCTGCAACTTTTGCTTAAGCGCTACAATTTCTCTATTATCAGCCCTAGAATTTCCATCTACATACACATCGCCCCCCTTAAGTTTCGTGTTTATAACAGATAACGCACCTAGGCTAGATTGTATTTTTTTTAAAGTTTCTGCCCGTTCGCTTTCATAATTGGTAATCTGAGCAAAAACAGTTGCCGACTGTTCGGAGAGATTGAGCACCCCTTTGCTCCGCTTAAAATCAGCAAGCGCATTGTTCTTCTGATTCATAACCAGCTCTTTCTTCTTCACCATAGAATCTAGCAGTGCCAACGACGTATTTTGATTGATTGACACGTCTGCCCCGTAATTTGCTATAAATTCTGAAGCTAAATTATTAACGACGAAAACTGATAAGTTCGGGTTGTCAGACTTGTATTCAATGTCTATGAAATCGCTAATGTCCTCATGTGTGATGCTTAATTTTTTCTGCAGAGACTCCTGATCGTAGCCCATAGATTGAACCAAGTCATACAGTCTATATTTTCCTTTATTGTTTGTAATGGTCAAGATGTCTCTTTTAAGCAACTTTTCTTGAACGATGCCTGCTACCTCTGTTTTCTGTGACGCAGATAGAGAATCTAATTGTTTGCTCGCTTTCTTAAAAGCCGCTTTTGGATTTTGAAGATCGTGCAGAATAAGGTTATAGGATAAGATATCAACAGTTCTCTTCATTTGAAGTTTATCCATGATGTTCTTAAATTGCTGACTTATCTGAAAAAAATCAACCGTCTGATCTGAAATGATTTGTTTTGAGGGATCCAACAAACCAGTAGCAATACTCGCCGTAGAACTGTATTGTTTAGGTAGATTTTGAACTGCGAAATAGGTTATAATAACAGCAACAATAGGAACTAAAATTACGACCCACTTATACCTGCCTATAAACCTTAAAAAAGCTTTAATATCCATTTAAAAAGCGCCTTGAACTATTTAACATCCGTTAATTTGACCCCTATCAACTCTTCTAATAGGTCTTTTGCTTTGAGAAATGTAACTTCCGCAGCAATTTTTGCAGTACTAGATTCAGTTAGCATAGTTCTGGATTGACTATAGGTATCTAAAGTTATTTCAGCTTTCTGAAATTTGTAACGTTGACTTTCGGCAACACCCTTATTGTCTTGAGCAGCTTGCGTCGCGATTTTTAATTGTGCCAAAGACTGAATGTAATCGTAATACCTGGACCTCACTTCGGTCGCTAAGGTCGCTTCAAAATCTTGTTGCTGCAACTGGGCCACTCTATAATCAGATTTTGCTTTTTTAATTAGAAAAGGTTTTTGTAAGAAAGTACCCAAGTTAAGATTAATTCCAAGCTGGAATCCATTTACACTGTAAGGATTAATGGGATCGAGTGCTACTTTGCCTTGTGGTCTGTAGATATAAGACCCATTAAAGAGATCCAAATAGGAAAGTGAGGCCATAGGAATGGCCGTTTTTATGCCTTCCGCCTGCTCTGCCAATATCTTACGCTTTGGTGCATTCTGTTTTGCCAAGGCAATGTACTTTTCTACATCAGCATATTTAACGTCAGGAATGATACTCTCCTGAGCAAAACTCTTCACGGCAAAAAAAGTGAGTAGGAAAAGCGTAAGTTTAAATGCTTTTTTCATTTTTGGGATCCTTTTGTTTAGATTATAACTGTGCAAAGATAATAAAACTAGTTTTAACTACCAGATATAATTTAAATTGAGTTAAGGGACAAAAATTTCACCTCTATTCAAAAAAGTCTAAATCTGCTTCAAAATTGCTTCTAAAATGATTATCCGATTAAATTGGTTCTACAAATAACGGGGTTTCAGAAACCTCAACAGTTACCTTACCGTTTTTTATGTTTACGGTTTTAGCAGTCATTTGGTTTTTGCCGATCTGCAAAGCATAGACGCAAGCCTTACTACGTTTCCCAATATCTAGCTGATAACTAATTAGGCTACCCTTTTGATCAGGTGTCGTCAGAACAAATATTGTTTTGCTTTCCTTTTTGTATACGTCTACAATTGGATTATTGTTAATTGTTCCACAATAATGATAATCTCCAATGAGTTTCTTTGTTTGGAGGAAATAATCTGCCGAAGGTCGGCGGGATCCATCTTGATTTACAAAACCTGAAGAGGAGTATTGAATGGTCGAATTTAAATCAACGTCATCTAACATATAGAAGATAGATTTCTTAATGCCCAACCGAGCATACAGCAAGGCCGTTCTCAAATTCCAATCGGCTTGTGTGGCCTGACTACTTTTTTTGCCAATCGGGATTGCCCGTTGAGGGGTGGCGGGGCCAACATCGTATCCACTTTCAGTCACCCAAACCGGTAAATTATTGGCTTTTTCTTTCGCCATTTTTAAAAACTCCCTAGCAACGGCGGTCAAATTAGACAATTCTGGCGCTACACCTGCTGTTGATTTTCCGCCATTTGCATCGGCGTCGTTGGCATACAAATGATAATTGATCACGTCGAAACATAAGTTTACCTGCCCGTCTGGTTTTAGTCCGCGGTTTTCCCTACACCACTCAATCATCTTTTCGACGAATTTTGGATCTGCAGTACCAAGCCCACCCATTACCACTACCATACTTGGATCGGCAGTTTTCACCCCAACATCCTTCCCTAATTTTCCCTTATCACCATCGTAAAACGCCGACATATTAGCGGCATATTCTTCGGGGCTTTGTTGCGCTTTTGGACCCTTCCACCACTTATCTCTTTCATTGTCGCACTCGATGTATTTAATCAGGGCTAAACCAATTTTTATACGATTCCGCTTATCATCATGCCATCTAATGGCAGTATCTACAGAAAGCAAATTGCTGTCTATGTTTTTATTAGCACCGTATCGGGCAGCCATTTGGAACGCGGCTTTTGCCTGTAATACATAAGACTTTGGTTCTTTCCTATCTAAGCCGAAGGTCGCAGGAACGTTTTCCGCATCTTGCTGATCTTTTGGGTAGGTATCAATCAGCCATCTTGGGCATGTCTTCAGATCTACCAAAACACTAAGCCCTGCTTCCTTCATACGGGCATAAATCTGATCGTAATCGTAACCACCTTCGTGCGTAACACTGAAAGTGTATTTGCCTTTCTTAGGCTCTATTCGCATCCAATCCAAATAATGCCGAATTCCACCAAAACAACTGATGATGCTAAACTTTGCCTCTTCTATTTGATCCGGACTATTGGGTGCAACAAAATCCCATTCAAAAGCATTGACTTCCAGATAATTTTTAAAGGGCACAACGGAAACGTTCGCTTTAACAGTATCTATTAAGAAATTTGGAAGTGGCTGGGTCGACGAAATCCAATGTCTGTTACAAGCCATTGAAGTTAGGCCTATCAATACAAATGCCAATAAGTTTTTCATTCGAGTTGGTGCAATTTAGTCCCTTAAATATCCGGAAAATAGCCCAATTTAAAAAATAAAAAGACTTAAATTTTAACAATTGTGATTGTGGCCTTTGATCATTCACTTTCGCAATTTAATGGATCATTTCCTTTCTCAAAGAAAAAAGGCATCTGTACTGGCGATGCCGCTCAGTAAGCATTAGGCTGACAATAGCGGACTGCTTAAGCCGATCACCTTAGTATATCTTCTATTCTTATGGAGGAAAAAATCACTTGGCTCATTAGAAACACAATTAATTTCTTTAGGAACCATCAAAGAAATTTTGCCCGCTCAAGTTTCTATCCTAATAATCCAAGCTTTTCTTTAAGCTCTACTTCTAAATACTTAATCGTTGGTCTGGCATTAAGCTTTATCCTTTAAGCGTCTAGATTCAGTCCTTTGATCTTAACTTTTAATTTGTGCTTTAATTCTGGCCAACACGTCATTAATGTCAAATGGCTTACTGATGTAATCGTCTGCTAGCGCTTCAACAGCTCTCTGTTCGCTGTTATTTTGTGCAGACATTACGATAATTGGAATGTGTTTGGTAAACATATCTTCCTTCAAATCTCTACAGATTTCCGCTCCATTCCCGTCAGGCAACATGACGTCAAGTAAAAATAAATCTGGCATCGCATCTTGTATGTTCTTTTTTAGATCTGCAAAAGAAGAGGAAAGTTGCATTTCATACCCTTCTTCCTCTAAAAAAATTTCTATCACATTTCTTATGTCTTGATCGTCTTCTAAAATGTGTATTCTTTTCTTTTCCATTGTCAATTTTAAATTTTCAAGCCGTAAATATAGCTTTTATTTTAAACAACGGTTACCTTAACTCCCGCAGTTTCGAGGTGTTTTACAATCTGAGTAGAAACCCCAGCATCTGTAATGATGTGGTCGATCTCTTCGATGCCGCAGATTCTACCAAACCCTTTTCTACCAAATTTACTAGAATCGGCAAGTACGATGGTTCGTTGTGCAGATTTTACCATCTTTTTATTTAGTTGGGCCTCCATAGCGTTCGTCGTAGTCAATCCGAATTCTAAATCTATCCCATCAACACTTAAAAAGAGTTTATTGCAGAAAAAATCTCCCAACATCTGCTCTGCATAACTACCAGTTACACTTGAAGAACTATGTCTTAAAGAGCCGCCCAATTGAATGATTTCGATATTTGAATCTCTTGACAATTCTAGCGCAACATTTAACGCAGGAGTTAGAACCGTTAATTTAGCAAGTGGGGGAATGCTCTTTGCAAAATACATTACGGTAGTTCCGCTGTTGATGACAATGGAATCATTTTCCTTCAAAAGGTTTGCAGCAACCGTTCCAATTTTTTGCTTTTCGGTAGCGCGTAATTTTTCTTTTTCACTAAAGTGTATGTCAACTGTATAAGGATTGCTTTGCGTAGCCCCACCGTGTGTTCTAAATAGAAGACCTTTATTTTCTAGCAGTTGTAGGTCCTTCCTAATGGTTACCGGAGATACCTTAAGTTCATCACACAAATCTACCACCTGGATAAATTGATCGGTTTGCAACCGATCTAAAATAAACTGATGACGTTCGGTTAAATTTTTCATTTTTACTGTAACATTTGTTAATTAACGGGAGAAAACGTCGGTTTACAAATTTTATTCTAACAAAAAAGAGGCCTAAAATTAAGCCTCTTTAAATTATATCGAATAGGCAAATGCTATTTTATTGCATCAACTACTGCCTTAAAAGCGTCTGGATGGTTCATAGCCAAATCAGCCAACACCTTACGGTTTAAACCAATTTCTTTCGAAGTTAGTTTGCCAATGAACTGAGAATACGACAATCCGTGCTGACGTGCACCAGCATTGATCCGTTGAATCCATAAGCTACGAAATTCTCTCTTTTTTACTTTTCTATCACGGTATGCATATTGCAAACCTTTTTCTACTGTGTTTTTAGCAACAGTATAAACCTTACTTCTAGCTCCCCAATAGCCTCTGGCCATTTTAAGGATTTTCTTTCTTCTTCTTCTCGAAGCGACTGCGTTTACCGAACGTGGCATGTGTTTGTTGTTTTTGGTAAGCGGCGTTCCTTTTTTTTTTAGGAAACTTTAATGCCTGATACCTGGTTAAATTAATTAATTACTTTCCGATGCAAAGCATGCGTTTCACATTTCCCAAATCGGCATCAGATACCAGACTGGTTTGACCTAAAGCGCGTTTACGCTTAGTAGTCATTTTAGTTAAAATGTGGCTTTTGTATGCATTCTTTCTTTTGACTTTACCTGTTCCAGTAAGCGAAAAACGCTTTTTTGAACTAGAATTGGTTTTCATTTTTGGCATAACCTGTTTTTATTATATGTATTGTATATGTGTATTTATTTCTTTGAAAGTTTAGGTGCAACGGTTAAAAACATCCGCTTTCCCTCTAACTTAGGCAAAAGCTCTACCTTACCTATGTCTTCTAAGGCTTGCGCAAATTTTAAAAGCAATATTTCTCCCTGTTCTTTATAAACAATGGCCCTACCCTTAAAATGTACATAAGCCCTAACTTTTTCACCATTTTCTAAAAAGCTAACTGCATGTTTTAACTTAAATTGAAAATCATGTTCATTGGTATTAGGCCCAAAACGAATCTCCTTAATTACAGTTTGCTTCGCATTTGATTTTATCTCCTTTTGCTTCTTCTTTTGCTCGTAAATAAACTTGCTGTAATCGATAATCCTACAAACGGGAGGAGCTGCATTCGGGGAAATTTCCACCAAATCTAACTCCTGTTCATCTGCCATGGCCAAAGCTTGTGCAAGTGGATAAATACCCGGTTCTACATTGTCTCCAGCCAAACGCACATCTGGTGCTTTCACATACTGGTTGATGCGGTGCTCTGCTTCTTTCTTCTTAAAAGGTGGACGCGGCCCCCTATTAAATCCTGGTCTTCCTAATGCCAAATTTGTATTGTTTTTTTAATTTTAAATTGTAATTTCTTTCGCAATCATGAGGCTAAAAGCCTCTAAACTCATGCTTCCTAAATCTCCCACACCGTGCTTTCTAACTGAAACCTTTCCTTCTTCCATCTCTTTCTCGCCAATAATTAGCATAAATGGAATCTTTTTAACCTCTGCATCACGGATCTTTCTACCTATTTTTTCGTCACGAAAATCAATCAACCCGCGAATATCGGAATTATTTAGCTCTTCCAAAACTTTTTTGGCATATTCTTCAAATTTTTCTGATATCGGCAGTATTGTAAACTGCTCCGGACTCAACCACAGTGGGAAATTTCCTGCGCAATGTTCAATCAACACCGCAACAAATCTTTCTAGAGATCCAAAAGGAGCTCTGTGGATCATTACAGGCCTATGTTTTAAATTGTCGCTGCCAGTATATTCTAGCTCGAACCTTTCCGGTAGATTGTAATCCACTTGGATGGTTCCCAACTGCCACTTTCTACCAAGTGCATCCTTCACCATGAAATCCAACTTCGGACCATAAAAAGCCGCCTCTCCATATACCACAACGGTATTTAAACCTTTTTCTGCCGCTGCTTCTATAATGGCATTTTCAGACAGTCGCCAGTTTTCGTCAGAACCTATGTACTTATCGCTTTTTGCCTTATCACGAAGAGATATTTGAGCCGTATAATTTTCGAATCCCAACGATTTGAAAACATAAAGTACCAAATCAATCACTTTTTTAAATTCGTCTTTTACTTGATTCGGCATGCAAAACAGGTGGGCATCATCTTGCGTAAAACCTCTAACACGTGTTAAACCGTGCAGTTCTCCACTTTGCTCGTACCTATAAACTGTACCGAATTCTGCAAATCTAACAGGCAAATCTTTGTATGAACGCGGCTTGACTTTATAAATTTCGCAATGGTGCGGACAATTCATTGGCTTAAGAAAGAACTCCTCGCCTTCCTGTGGTGTTTTGATTGGCTGAAAGGAATCCGCTCCATACTTGTCCCAATGGCCAGAGGTAACATACAGGTTTTTATGCCCAATATGTGGTGTAATAACCTGCTCGTAACCAGCTTTTGCTTGAGCCCTAGTTAAAAAATTAACCAAACGCTCTCTCAAAGCCGTACCTTTTGGCAACCATAATGGCAGGCCCATCCCAACCTTTTCTGAAAATGCAAAAAGTTCCAGCTCTTTTCCTAACTTCCTATGATCTCGCTTTTTGGCCTCTTCTAGCATCGCCAGATATTCCGTAAGTTCGCTCGCTTTCGGATACGTTACCCCATAAATTCTGGTCAATTGTTTTTTGGTTTCATCACCTCGCCAGTAAGCACCTGCCACATTCATCAATTTTATGGCCTTAATAAAACCAGTATTGGGGAGGTGTGGCCCACGACATAGATCGGTGAAATCGCCCTGAGTGTAAAAAGTGATTTTTCCGTCTTCTAAACCATCAATCAGGTCCAACTTGTATTCGTCGCCTTTTTCTTTAAAATAAGAAATTGCATCAGCCTTGCTTACTTTTTCTCGTTTAAAAACCTGTTTTTGCTTCGCAAACTCAAGCATTTTATTTTCTATAGCTTTAAAATCCTCTGAAGAAAATTCCCGATCGCCAAAATCTACATCGTAATAAAAACCTGTTTCTATAGCGGGGCCAATACCGAACTGTGTACCAGGGTATAAAGCTTCCAAAGCCTCTGCCATTAAATGTGCAGACGAATGCCAAAAAGTAGTTTTTCCCTCCGAGTCATTCCAAGTCAGCAACTTAACCGCTGCATCTTGATCAATCGATCGAGAAGAATCCCAAACTTCACCATTAACTTCAGCAGCTAATACATTGCGGGCTAAACCCTCAGAAATCGACAATGCAATCTCGTGGGCAGAAACGCCCTGTTCATACTGACGAACTGAGCCATCAGGTAACGTAATATTAATCATCTACAACTATGATTTTGTTCTTAGTAAAAACTTCAAACGGTTAACAAAAAATTTAACTTTCGCCTACAACGCGATTGCTGTAAAGGTAAGAAAAATATAAGGCTTTCAAAAGCTGACTAAAAATCTTGACATACATTATCCTACTGGCGCTACGCCTACTAATTTAAACAGGCGTTAACTTACTCTTTGACTGCCAGGCTTTGGACAAATAACGCTGAAGTCTTTTTGCGCAAAGTCTAGATTAAAAATCCAAAAATTGGCTCGCCTTTAAAGAGATGTTTTGCTTTAGGAGAGTCGAAGTCAAGATAACTTCTGAAATATCAGACATTTCAAACTGGCTTGTAAAAATACCAAAACAATAGGTTTTGTTGTGGTATCCTTGTGGTCTTGTTGTGGTAATACCCCCTTTAACCAAGGCAGAACACAATAAGACCTAAAGGAGGCCTTAAGGAGACCACTACCAGGTCCCTTTTAGCTTATCGAATTACGCCTAAACATCGCCATTAGTTAATTGGGTAAAAACAGGAGATTCATTTTTTATACTTTGAAAAAAGTAGACGTCCGAGTTAGACCAATGCAGCCAAAACTCCTTGGATTTTTCGCTTTTTACATACCCATTTTTTTGTTCAATAAACATTTTTTTCAAATGCGCCAGAACAGGGTAAGCCCGTCATGACTGTCTATAGAATTGCATTTTTAGATAGGTCGACATTTTGGGTGATATGGGCACTAATTTTTATTTCCTACATCAATGTTCTCCCTAATTACTTCCTTGACTAACGATAAAGCTATAACTTCCTGCGGCAACTTGGTAACTGGAAATATTGTTAAGCTTTACACCCTTTAGATACACTTCAGTACTTTGTGCGGGAAAAGTTAAAGTGGCAGAGGAATTTGCAGGAATTGTTATGTTGTAAATAATGTCTTTTCCTTTTCTTTTCCATGCAGAAACTATTTTACCAAACGGACCCTCATGAGTAGCTTCAAAAAAATCTAATTCTTTTACAAAATTCGGCCTCAATAGAATATTTTTAAATCCTGGCTTGGATTCATCTGGGTGAATGCCACCCAAGCCTTTAAAAAACCAAGCTCCTATTTCTCCAAACATCATGTGATTTAAAGAAATATCACGCTCGGCATCTATCTTCCAATTTTCGTAAAGTGTAGTGGCGCCGTTTTTTATCCACCAGCCCCAAGAAGGATACGTATCTTGAGCGGCAAGTTTATAAGCTGTTTCCGCTTGGCCGTTATCGCTCAGCGCATTTAGAATTGCTTTTGTGCCTAACACTCCGACATCTAGGTGCATGTTGTCTGCGGCTACTCTGTCTGCTAAGTTTTTTGCCACGCGCTTTTTATATTGATCTGCTACAATACCCCACTGAAGCGCCATGCTCAATTCTGTTTGCACGCCTTCGCCATAAATAGCAGTTGTGGAGTTAAAATATTTATCATTTATAGCCTTTTTAATTTTACCCGCCAACATGGTATAGTGCTCATAATCTTCTTTGTGATTTAACAGCTTTGCCGTTTTAGCCAAAATTTCTGCATCTACATAGAAATAAATTGAAGAAGTGTATTCTAAAGAAGAGGTAGATTTTACCGGCACCCAATCGCCGCGACCAAAGGTTGTAAGGCCCTCTGGGCTTATTCTATCTACATAATTCACGTAAGACTTAATGTTGCTATAATTATCTGATAACGGTTTACTATCGCCGTAAAAAAGGTATAAATTCCAAGGAATAATGGCAATGGTGCTTGTCCAATCTGTACCATTTGCATGGCCATAACCCCAACCGCCGGTAGGAATAATATCCGGAAGAACTCCATTTGGTTGCTGTTCATCTCTATGATCTGCAAGCCATTTTTCGTAAATGGTAATTCCATCAAAATTATATAATCCGGTTTCTACTGCAAAATGTCCATCGCCTGTCCACCCGTTTTTCTCCCGTTGCGGACAATCCGTAGGATAACCCATTAAGTTAGATAGGTATGAGTTGTTTGTTGCAGTCCACAACTTGTTAATAAGCTGATTTGAAGAATTCAGGGTACCTGCAGCAGGTACATCGCTGTGCATAAAATAGCCGGTAACATCGCTTTTGTTAAGAACTATTGGCTTGCTGCTCGTAATTTCTACGAATTGGAAGCCTTTGTAATTAAACTTAGGCATAAATTCTACTTCTCCTTTTCCATTTAAAGTAACAATATCCGTTTGAAAGGGATCGCCATCATCTTTGGGCCTATAATACACATCAATATTAGAAAGATCTACGTGTCCGTTAGGATACAATCTTTCGCCATGCTTAATACGAACTACGGTGCCGCTCTCGCCTCTTAATTTCACTTTTGTAACGCCCGCGATATTTCTTCCTAGATCAACAACATAATTAGAGTCACTAAACTTTTTGATTGTTTGTGTCGGAATTTCATCCACGTTTCTAATGGGATACATGAGCTGGCTAACAATATTTTGAGCTGGGGATGCCCTCAACCTAGTGTCGCTCCAATCTTTATCATTATACCCGGCACTATTCCATCCTGGCATATCCAATCTACTGTCATAATGTTCGCCGGTATAGATACTGTTCATCACAATAGGACTACTGTGCGTTCTCCAACTGTCATTTGTAGAAACAACCTCCGAAGTTCCATCTTCATAAGTTATTCTAAGATCTAAACAAAATGTTGGACGATTTCGCCATGGTGCGCGATCAAAATCCCATACGGCCAACGACTGCATATTGTACCATCCATTCCCCAACAAAACTCCAATGGCATTTTTGCCTTGCTGCAATTGATGAGTTACATCGTAGGTTACGTAAAGAATTCGCCTATCGAAACGGGTAAACATAGGGTCGAGCCGATGGTTTCCTACTTTTTTACCGTTGATAGAAAGTTCATAGAGCCCGCCAACTGCGATATAGGCTCTTGCGGATTTAACTTTCTTTATCGTATTGAATTCATTGCGAAAATAAGGTGCTTGCTTGGTATCTATACTTCCGCCATCACTTATCCAATTACCAGTCCAGTTTGTCACTTTCATCATTCCGGTTTCAAAACTACTTATGCGACTGTCTTGTAATTTAAGCCCCGCTTTGTTCCATATTTTTACCAACCAGTAATACTTTGTAAAAGGCATTAAGGGTTTTCCGTTAAAATCTACCAGGCTAGTTTCTGCATTTATTTTGCCAGAATCCCATACCTGCCCTTGACCTTTCGCCAATAAAACAGAATCTGTACTTACCAGTAGTTGATAGGCCGTTTGCTTTGCGCCCTCACTTGGATCACTCATTTGCCATGTTAACCTTGGATGAATGTTATCTACGCCCATTGGTATATTCAGATGCTCAGCCTGCAAGTTAATCGCCCTACTTTGCGCGTAAACAGTTAACGAGGTAGTGGCAATAAAAAATATTGATAAAACACTAATAATGAGAAGTTTGCTAGTAATTTTAAAGGAAAAGTTTTTTAACATTATAATTTAAATAAGCTATATAAAAGGATCAAAAGGTTTCAATAAAATCAATTTTGCAATATACAAGAAACATTAAAGCATAAATCACATTTTTAGAATAGGAGTGCAATTAAGCAAGTCATTATTATTTCTGGCTAGATGAGTTGCCGTTAACATTTGAAAATTCAAAAACGATGGAATTACTTTCTGGGGTTAGGCGAAAAACAGTACCGTCATTTGGCTTGGAAAACGATCCTTTTAAGGCTTTTACCTCATATTTCATTCCTTCAAAAACACATTCTAATTGCTTTTTTTCTATTTTCTCAAAAGGCATTTTTGCAGTTTTAGCGGCATTTAAATCGAAGAACCATGGCTCAGTTTTGCTGCCAACCATTGTCATTTTCAATGATTTTTCATCAAGGTTTATTTCCAATGTTCCTTTAACCGTTGTTAAGGGCCAAGAAATATGCATTGATTTAGAATCGGTATTGGTGTAGACAGGTGTCCCACCTTTTAACAATACTTCTTTACCGCCAACAATCGCCTTTAAGCGTAGGCCGGCAATTTCATCTGGCTTGCTCCATATATATCCATCAACCACGGGCAGCGTAAAAAAAGCACATTCGTTTGATGTAGCTACCTTGTCATGATAAGCTGAGGGCAAATTTTCATTGAATAAATGGAGATCTCGAATGCGAAGCGACCCATTTTCCCACAGTAAGTTTATCCTATAGAAACGGCTATTAAACCATGCTGTTTTAAGATTGCTCCCTGCTACATCTTCGTTTACCGTAAAAGATGTAGGCGGTGTAACTTTGTATTTTTTCTTAAACCAAAGCCCAGATTGCTCCATGGTCTCCACGCTGATTTTGTGCTCATCTCGAAGTTTAGCGATAAGCGGCATTTGCAGTTCAAAACCCTTTTTCATTGCGTCCCAGGTAAAGGAATTCTCCTGCCCAGCCTGCGCATAGTTAAATCCAAGCGCTTTGTCTTTGGTAAAAGATTTAAAAAACCAACTTACCCAAGTCGAGTCCCCACCGCCAAATTTATATACCGGTTCTAGCGTGACTACTCCTTGAAGGGTGGTCCCTAATCCATTGTCATACTGCCTTACTGGATCGCTACCTAGCATCCTAAAAATAGGAACAGGAATTTGATTTTTAGCATTTTGAGCTGGCATGTAAGCGTTTATTTTACTAGGATAATAGGCTTGATTCCAATAGCCGCCCCATAACGTATATCCGTCGGTGCCGTACTGATCTTTGCAATTGCTCGAAGCAACAATGTGATACTTCTCATACATATAATTTAGACTGTAACTATCTATGAACCAAGAACCTATTGATTTTGGATAGTAGCCAAATATTTTTTTAAAATCAACCATGTAAATGTCGATTAGCAGTTCCCGCTCCTTTGGCGTATACCCTGTAGAAAACCCGATATTGGCTCTCCAATCCCAAGGATATCGACCACGCCATTTTAGCCCAGCTTTTTCTACCTGCGGCTGGGTTATTTCCCACCAAGCACCAACTTCAAAAGATGGGCGAGGTAAAGCTTTCAATAACTTCTGATACCGGTGATCGATAAGTGCATCATATTGGAGCAGAAACGTACCACCGAGCTTATATTTCTTCATAATGTCCACTTGCTTCACCACAGTTTGATACAATACGTCTTCGGTAATTGCCGAATCGCGAGGTTCCAACAATCGAATAAAATTTACAATATTCACGATCCTTGGACTTTCTGGATCGGCATTTGTCATCGCTGAAACTGTTTGAGGAGCAAAATCTTCAAAGGAAGTTAATGTACAGAAGCAAAGTAGCGCAGCCATTATGCTGTATATTCTGTTTTTGAATTGGACATTCATTTTTAGTGCGAATATTTTTTTTGTCTTGTGCATTATTTTTTTCAAGGAAACCAAGAGTCGTTTTATAGTTGCATCAGCTGTTTCTAGATCGCTATTGACAGTCCACACATCGTAAATGGCAGATTATAAAAATAATGCACTTATAAAGAACAGGCATAATCAATAGTTGATTTATTAAAACTCCGCTAAGAAGTGCATAAAAATATAAATCAAATCTATGCCTCAATAAAGATAAAAATGACTTACTAAGCTAAGAGCTCTTCCTATTTGGTTTTTCAAATCTAAAAAAGTAAAAGTAGCCGCTAACCTGTAGAAAACTGTCATGTACTATCCTGCTTTTCACAAGCGTAGCTTGCTTACAAAAGGTCTGATGAAAAAACTTATCATCAAGGATAATAGCAATCATGTTCAAAAAAAAACGTAATACTTTAAATATCAAACGGTTGAATAGGCGCACACAGACCTCTTTTTTGAAGCGAATGTGGAATTCTAGCCGCGTCTTATGAGGAAATTAGTTTTTCTTAGCATGTTCAATTTTGCAATCATCTGGAATCATCAAGGTGTTAGTGCTCCATTATCCAATTTCTGACTCTTAAATTAAAATCTTCTATTCTTTCCCAATGAAACGCGTGACCGCATCCTTCATACATATAAAGCTCGGCATTTGGGATAGCGTTAGCCACTTCCTCTACCATCCACTGAGGGATAAAAACATCCTCTTTTCCTCCAAGAACGAATACAGGTTGATGGATTTGATGGAGTTTGGCCAGCACATCATGACTTATACAAGCAGCGGCCTGCCCTTCCAAACCGTAAAGTGGTTGAGGATTCACATCTAGTGTGGACTGTTTACGGCTTTTTCCCATTTCAGTAAACATCGAATCCTTATCCCATGAAGACCTTGAATAAATAAGCAACTGTAAAAACAAACTAAATTCTTCAGGCTCAAGCTTAGCTTTACAACTGACCATGTGTTGAAATACGGCTTCGGCGATGTTATTACAACGTGCCCAAGGACACATCAATACCAAAGCGCTTATTTTCTCCGGATGGCGTATAGCTAGTTGCTGCGCAATGGTACTTCCCATAGAACACCCAACAACCCGAACCTTTTCTATTTTAAGTGCATCCAATAAGCCTGCGTAATCATCTGCCATTTGTTCTGTAGAATAAGGTTCGGCAGGTTTGTCTGATCTTCCTACACCTCGATTATCTACAAGTATGCAATTGAAATCCTTTTTCCAACAATCTACATGCTTCTCCCAAACAGATCCGGGCGCTGTAATGCCCATAATCAGCAACAGCGGCCCTCCCGAACCGTGTTCTTCATAATATAAATCAATTCCGTTGGAGTGTATAATTGGCATTCCTAATTTATTTTAATCCCGGTAGTAATACTTTTTGAATCCATTGTCCATCGTGCAGGGTTACAAAATCTGGATCTTCCAGAGCCTCCGCTCCTTCATCTTCGCAAATAATCCAGCCTTTATATGCTCGATCTTTAAGCCATTGAGTTATGGCTAAAAGATCAACTTTACCTCTACCCATCAAAGTAAATTCTGGCTCACCATCCCAATCTTTATAATGCACATGATTGATCATAGATTCATATTCTTTCATTTTTTTTAACGGATCCATCCCTCCATTAATGATGTGACCAACGTCCGGCGTCCAGCCTGTGGCAGCGCTATCTAATGATTCTAATATGACCTGATAGTCCTCTTCTGTGCGTGTGATGGAAGAATCAGGGGAATTTGGGTGAAAGCTACATGGCACTCCCCTTTCCTTCGCTCTTCTGGAAACGCTATTTACTATATTTACCAAACTGCGGCGGCGAGACGTTAAATTATGCCTACCACTGGGTTTTTGAACCGTACAGAGTATCGCTTCGGGAAATCGTTGTAATAAACTGATGGTCTGGTCTGCTTCTTGACGTTCTTTTTCCGTTTCTCCCGTCCCATTCCAGTCCAAGGCCAATGCAATGGCAGCAAGTTCTATCCCTTGCTCTTTTAGTTTTGCCTCTAGGCGGCCGGGATCGCTTAAATCTCCCATCCAAAAATGGATGGGTTGAATTCCAGTAAATTGAGCTTTAGCAATCACCTCGATCATATGCCCTAAGCGCCCTTTATGTGTCAATCCGTCGTTGTTCATAAACCAGGTGTAAACCTCGGCGCCAAAACGAAATGGGAGTTGTACTGTCATATCAAATCATATTTACTCATCAAAAAAAAATCACAGTCCGTGCTTTATGCACATTTGCTTAATAAACTTAAATCCATTTTCTGCGATGTCCCAGGGCTTCGAATATTCCCGCCAAACATTAATGGCATTGGCAAAATCAGGGTCGTTGCGAGAGAATGCTTCAATGGTAAGCCAGCCCTTATACTCGATTTTAGCAAGTGCTGAAAAAGTTTCATCCCAGTGTACATGTCCATCTCCGGGTGTTCCCCTATCGTTTTCACTGATGTGCACATGAGCGAGGACAGGAGCCACTTTAATGATGGCATCTCTATTTGTTTTCTCCTCAATGTTAGCGTGATGCGTATCGAACATCGCTTTCACATTGGGATGGGAGGCGCTGTTTATAAGGCCAGTCAACTGATCCATGGTATTGCATAAATAACATTCAAAGCGATTAAGCGCTTCCAGAGCCAAGGTAACATCTGCGCTTGCCGCATAATCGCCCGCAGCATGCAATACCTCTGCACTCCAACCATATTCCTGTATTTGCGGAGACTGTTTGGAAAACGTCGCATGAGCCGAATGAAATGGACCGCAAATTATTTTGGCATTCATATCACTTGCGCGGTCGATTGCCCATTTAATCCGGTCAAGTGCTTTAGCCCTAATGGCAGATGAACTGCTGATTGGATTTGTATCCTTATCTAATACAAATACAGTCGTTACTTCCAATCCCAAATCCTTTGCATGATTGCCAAATCGCAAGTAGGCATTTTTATCTTCTGACCCTATTAAACACTCTACGCCATCATAGCCAGTCTCTTTCAATCTTTCTACAATGGGCATCAACTTGTCTGATACGACTGCCGACCATGCCAATACATTAAATCCTATTTTATTCATTTTAATTGTTAAAAAACCAGGTTGCCAATCAATTAAGCATCTAATATATACTCCTAAAGAATAATCCCTGACGCTAAGCAATTTAGTAGCACGTTTTCAAAGCGGTTTTTATTGGCTCAAAACATAATCTGCCGGGGTTTGGTCCTTCTTAAATTTCCCATATCCAAACATGGAGGGATGGTATTCGCCTACAATTTCCACATTGCTCTTTTCGGGGATTTGTTGTTCCATTCCTGTAGCCCAATAACAAGCATTGACCAGCAGCCTTCGAAGGTCTTCACTCAAAAAATCTACGGAAGCGCCCATGGTGGTGTTAAATATACGTGATGTACTGCCATTTTCATTTCTATGGTATTTGATCCACGCCACGGGCATAACCGATTTTTTAAACCTTAAAGGCGACTCTGGAGTAAGTCCAACTGAAGACTGTCCGTATAGTAAAACCCTCGCATCGTCTGTAAGACCTCGAATGGCGTACACATCCGTTGGCCCCCAAACATCTTTAACCCCTCGTAAAATAGGGTCTTTTTCCATGAGGCCATTAATTAAGCCTCTGGTCCCTTCTTCCCCATGGCTGCCATGATGAGCCACCCATGTCTCACCTAATATTTGACGGCCGAATCCATCTTCCCATCCTTTTACCCTACTGTCGAAACTATATTTCGCATATGGGCTTTTTTTGTTCCGAGTGTAATAAAATGCGTGAGTTGCAGTTCTCAATCCTATCACAGGCTTACCAGAGTTAATGTAAGCGTCAATGTATTTCATATCTTTATCAGGCAGCTCTCTAAACCGAGTAAAAATTACTAGTAAGTCGGCAGTTTTTAAATTCTCTAAGCCAGGAATATTAACCTGGTTGTCTGGGTCTATTTTACCCGTCTTTGGATTTATTGAAAAAAGTACGGTGCATTTAAATCCATGACGTTCAGCTAGTATTTTGGCAAGCATCGGTAATGCTTCCTCTGAGCGATATTCCTCATCGCCACTTAGAAAAACAATGTGTTTTCCATTTCCTACGCCCACTTTCCCCTCGTAAACAACCCATTGTTTTCCGCTCTGAGCGGTGGCAACTTCGACACTTGTTATCATCAAAAGACTAACCAACAAGATTTTAATAGGTGTGTTTTTCATTTATTTATGCAAATTTATTTCAGGCCAATCAATTTTGGCATTTCATTAAATAAAATACTATCGCAACAATTTCCCGTTATTTCTTTAATCATTACTTCATAGGATGCTGTTTCAATAATGCTGCAGGGGAATAAAAGCCGGTTTTCTTACTTATTTCTGTTCTTACTTTTTTTACTTTAGCTGCAGAAATAGCATTTCCTGTATTGCCAAATGAGTTACGCACATAAGTAAGTACGGCTGCAACTTCCTCATCTTTCAATACTCCTTCGAAAGGAGTCATAGGTACTTGTCCGGGATATTTTTTACCATGGACTTCGATAGGCCCGAGTAATCCTTTCAACACGATTTTTATCAGTCGGTCATCGTTAGCCAGCCATTTGGCATCAGTGAGGGGCGGGAATCCGGATGCTTCTAGCCCTTTGCCGTCTGGTTGATGACAGGTGTTACAATAGCCCTCCTTAGCAAAGATAACTTTCCCTGCTATGTAAAGATCTCGTTCAGCACCTTTAAGGTTGGTTGCAATAACATCTGCTTTTTTCTCTTCCCTGGGATGTCCGTTCAAATGTGCCAAAGCAGTTTCATAAGCATCCTCCATCCAATCATCAATAGGTTTTTTGGCGGCTTCCATCTCAATAGCTAAGCCATCTTCTTTATCAAGCCATGAAGCCGCGACAATTGCTTCCAACCGCACACGTGAGTTTTCATCTTTTACGGCCTGCATCAATAAGTTCACCTGGTCTGCTACCTGATGTCCGGTGTAACGCACCACTCTTACAGCGGCGGCACGTGCATGGTAGTCTTTAGCCTGGAGCAATTGACGGAGTAAAGTTTGATCTACCTGGTCAAGCCCCCAGGTTACCCATAAAGCTTCCAGCAAATGGTGTTCATACCGAGCATCATTTTTATCGAGTTTTGCCACCCAGGTTTTAATATGAGAAAGCACTTCAGCTGCTTTGCGGCCTCGCAATTCCCGGCGGGTCCGGTAGCGGGTATTAAATTCCGGCAGCTTCAAATTATTTAAAAGTGCATCAATGTCTGCACCTGCAACTTTAGCAGGTACAATCAATGGTCTTGAAGGATACGTGATTCGATATATTCGTCCATGAGTATGATCGCGGAGTGGATCTCGGGCATTGTGCTGCATGTGCCCAATTAACACATTGTGCCAATCAACTACAAACAGCGAGCCGTCAGGAGCAAACTCCATATCGACAGGTCGAAAATTCTGATCATCTGACTGCAACAAATCCTGCCGGAATTTACTCTTATAGCCCGTTCCACTATCTGCCATGGTATGCTCTTTGGTACCGAGAAAGCCAATCGTATTACTAATCAGGAAATCGCCCTGTACTTCGTCTGGAAAATGGCGGCTATAAATAAATTCCAACCCGGAAGTTGGCCGCACCAACTGATCGTTTTCGATGAGGTTCCTTGATTTGGGACTGAACTCGCCATACCATGGTTTAACGGTTCCGGGCATCATCCAGCTTAATAGCGGACTGGAAGTTTCAGCATAAAAATTCTCACCCCATTCGTCAAAGGCAATTCCCCAGGGATTGGGAATAGAGAGTTGTGCGGTTCTTTCGAGTTGATGACGGTTGGTATTGTAACGGAAAAAACCGCCATTGGTTCCTCGTATTGGTCCATAAGAAGTTTCTATATCATTGAGTAAGAATACGCCCTGTCCCATATAAATGGCGCCCGAAGGATCGCTTACGTAGGCATGATGCGCGTGATGGGTATCGTGATCGTCAAAACCACTGAGAAGAATCTCCCGAGTGTCGGCTTTATCATCCCCGTTTGTGTCTTTTAATAAGATAAGGTTAGTGCCTTGGGAAACATAAACACCTTCTGGTGCCAATTCAAAACTTAGCGGTAAATGCAGGCCATCTGCAAAAACTGTTTGTTTATCGGCTTTTCCATCTCCATCCGTATCTTCCAGTATAATGATCTTGTCGTTTGGTTTCGGATCTCCCGGCCTCCAATGGGGATAAGTTGGCATAGTAGCTACCCAGAGTCGGCCTTTATTGTCAAACTGAATATGAACCGGGTTTTCTAAATCAGCAAACTCTCGCTCAGAAGCAAACAGTTCAATTTTATAACCAGGAGCCATTTTAAATTTATCTAAAGCCTCCTGACCATATAAATATTTAAGCGCACCATTTCCATCACCTGTAATATAGTTGGTGGCCACGGGAGGAAGCTGAAAAGTTTTTTGATCTGCCGAATCTACATTCATTTTTTTTCCTTGTGCAGCCTGCCACACTGCTTCGTCCCTTATTGCCGTCATTTCCCTAATCTTTTTAAGTTCCGCCGGATAATTATCTGGACCGAAAGGATCGTATCTCCGTCCGTAAACATGCACGCCATTCGGTACTTTAAAGTCCTTAAACCACATCCAGTTTTTTTCAAGTACAGCATCGCGTATCAGCTTTCGATTTGCTTCGGATTTAATCGTCATCTTGCCAAATATTCCATCAACAAGCAAAGGGGAAAATTTAGCGTAGCCTGCATCATTAAGCTGTGAACCATCTATCGTCAACGGTTCATTTTCCGAAGTAAACCAGGTTTTAGTAGGCGCATAAACATCCACAAAAGATACCTTGTTTTCTAAGGCAACTTCTTTCATTACATCTGAATATAACTTTAGGTTATCATTCTCCTTCTTGCCGTCTGGCAGATCAAGATTTTTTGAGCGGTTTTCAAAAGCAATAGGAGAGACAATTACTAACTGTGGAGCCGATAGTCCATTATACTTTTGAATGAGTGTATGTTTGATAAATGCATCCAGCTCTGCTTTATAATTCTCTAATCCTTCGTGCCCACTGAAAGATTCATTATAACCGAAAAATGCGATGACTACATCCGCCTTGTGCCGTGTGATCCATTCATCCGGATTTTCGTTAAAGCCCTGGCTATCGGGATTAGTAGCAAGTTCATTTTGAAATTTTTCTGCACCCGGAAATGCCCAAGGAGAAGGACGTCCGGAGTGAGGCCTGAAGCCTGGCGTGTTTCCACCATCGCACATGTTGCGGATATACAACAAGCTGTCGGGATAGCGAAGCTGCAACTCTGTTTCAAAATAACCAAAATCCATCATGCGGGAACCAAGATTATTGCCAACCAAAATAATGTGAGTTCCCTTTTTAATTTTTAGTACAACCGAGTTTGAGTTGATGCCCTGAAATGCAACTAATGAAATTACAGTGATTCCAATAATGGTTGCAAAAGCCACTTTCATATTTTTTTTTCTTATTGTCATCTTATCGGCATTATAGAGGTACAGGATTAACTGAAGTAATTATTTTGAGCTGATGTATTCATTTTCTGCTAAGATCAAACGACTTTCTTCCAGAAGTCGATAGGTTAAAAATCGGATGAAGCCATTTAGAGTCTATCCTAAATGGTGCAATCCTCGTTGGCAAGATTTCGCGTTATTCTTTAATCACGCAAAAAAATTATTTCATCTAATGTGCTTTCCGATGTTGCTAAAAAATAACCATGAGGCAATTTATCTCGGAAACAAATAAACAAAGCAGGATCTCAGAATACGTTATAATATCTTAATTTTTGTTTAGATAAGTTTAGTGCGTTAAGCCCTTGTTAATTTGTAGGGATAAACTCTTCCCGATGCCCATTGTGCAACATAAATATTGTCATCCCCATCTACACAAACATCATGCGGATGAAAAAATATTTTGTCTGTTTGTCTCATGGGTTGTAAAATACCATTTTTGTATATTGGTTCACTTCCACCAATATTACTGACAACTTTATTGTGCTTATCCAGAATGGTAACAAAACCGGTGCCTCCGGCATCCAAATTGGGTGAACTAAGTACAGCGGCATATAAATGATCGCCTTTAATAACTGGGCGGCAAACGCAGGCTCCAGGGAGTTTAATCACTTCCAGAAGTTCTCCTTTCTTGTTAAATCTTTTGAAACAATTTCTTGTTCTGTCGGTGATAATTAAGGAATGCTGATCATTGCGGGTGTCAAAGCAAATGCCATGTGCGTTATCCAGATGCGCATCACCTTCGCCGCGACCGCCAAAATATTTTATTAATCTGCCTTTGCTATCATAATGTAATATGTATTGCGCTCCATACCCATCCGCAATAAAGATATCCCCGTTCTTATCTATGACAGTTTCTGTAGGCACAAATTCTTCCGGTTTGGAATAGATGCCGGCATCCAACGGCACATCAATGGTAAGCAGCACCTTTCCGTCCATCGTTGTTTTATAAACTTGGTGTTTTGCCGTGTCGGTAATGTACAGAAATTCTGTCCCGTTTTCATTATGTAGCGTTAAACCATGTCCTCCAGGAAACAGATGTCCCCAACTATCCAATACTTTTCCGTCCTTATTATAGATGATAATATTGTTCTTCGTTTCATTCGTTAACAGGATAATTCTGCCCCTACTGTCCTGCACCATTTCATGACAATCGTTTACTGGAAGCTGAGTCGCGTTTGTTTTAGACCACGAAGTATCCAGTGTATAAGTCATATTGTTATACCCATATACTTTATCCTTACGTTTGGCAAACAAATCATGCGTAATCAACAGACCCCCGGTTGCCATCGCCGTTTGCTGGATAAACTTTCTTCTTTTCATGAGTGATTTAAGTTAATTGGAGATTCTGTTCTATTTTTATTAGGCTTATTGGCCGATTATTTTCTAAAGAAAAAAGCAAAACTTTTATGTTTTTTTTAAAGAACATGCTATGCAAACAAATCCATCTCCGGTTTGCCCAGCCCATCGGGTGTTGTATAGAATGGTCTTTTTTCCACAACATAATGTGCATCCTCAGCAATGCCCAGGGCATGATAAATAGTTTGATGAATCTGGTCTATTACGATAGGCTTTTCAATGGTTTTGCAAGGACGTTCGTCCGCAGTTTTACCGTATACATTTCCTTTTTTAATACCTCCACCAAACATTAACATGGAACATCCGTCTGTGAAATGGCGGTGCATGCCATAATATTTGATGTCGTTAATGACATCTGGTTGGCTAACCTGCTCCGTTACATTAAGACCGGGACGTCCTTCTACCATCATATCCCTACTGAATTCGCTGGCCAATATAACCAAGGTTCGATCCAAGTGCCCAGTACGTTCGAGGTCTTTTATCAATTGGGAAACAGGGCCATCAATCTGCTTTTTCATATCAATCATCCTTGTGTAACCATTGTCATGCGTATCCCAGTTTTTAAAAGGTTCGTACTCGGTCGTAACGCTGATAAAACGGGCGCCCTGTTCCGTTAACCGGCGAGCCATCAGGCAACCTAAACCAAATTTCCCTGTATTATAGATGTCATAGCTTTCTTTGGGTTCCTTATTTAGATCAAATGCTGCCGCTTCAGGAGATTTTAAAAGCATATAAGCCTGTTCCATAGATATTTTCAAAGACTCTTTCTGATAGTCGCTGCCAAATTCGCCCATCGCACTTTTACTTATCAAATCATTATACAGTTGGTTTCTCTTTTCAAACCTTGTCGCAGACATTCCTATAGGCGGCTTTACACTTTCCAGGCCTGCAGAGGGATCTGGTATTAGGAACGGTCCGTATTCATTCCCTAAAAATCCGGCTGTATGAAAGGCTTTTAACTCTTCTCCTTCTCCTAAGGTAAATCTTTGTCCGATATTGATAAAAGCTGGTATAACGGGATTTACAGAACCCAATTCTTTGGCGATCCAAGATCCGATATGGGGCGCAGCAACAGATTGGGGCGGTTTGTAACAGGTATGCCAGTGATATTGGTGGCGAGAGTGCAATATATGTCCCATATCAGCAGCCACATAAGACCTGATGGCGGTACCTCTATCTATTATTTTACCGATTGACTCCAGACCTTCTGAAAAGAAAACACCATCTAGTGCGGTAGGAATAGATTTAAAGGTACTCAACACATCATTTGACATCATTCCTTTGGAGAACGGAGTGAATCTTTTCGGATCAAAAGTATCTGTATGGGCCATTCCTCCTGCCATCCATAGTAAAATTACCGTATCTGCCTTAGAATTGGTTTTTCTACTGTTACAGGAAGATAAAAAGCTTGTAAGGGGAACACCTGCTGCTAGGGCTGCTATCGTAGCTGCGCTCGTTCCTTTTAAAAATTCCCTTCTATTCAATAAATAATTCATGAGCAATATAATTGGTTAAAGAAATTAGCTTTAATAAATAATTTGAAATTCAGGAAGCAGCATAACGGCCCAGAACAAATCCTGGATAGATTCTGTATCAGGTTTGTCGCCCAATAGTGTTTTGGCTACTTTGTATTCCTTTGGTTGTACTTCACGCCCCAATGCACGCTTGTAAATTTCATTAATTATCACATCACTAGTCTTATACTTTTGTTTCCAGTTTTCAGCCCCTTTTCTAATCATTGAATTGAACCTACCGCCATTGGTTAATTCCAAGGCCTGCAACAGATTTGCCTGCGACTCCCTGCTGGTGGAAACTGTTTCCCTATTTGGCCTGCCTAATGCAGTGAGGAAAGTGTTATTTACCACCAGCGAAGCACGGGCAAAAAGATGACTTGATTGATCATATCCTGGCTGACCAGATGGATTATATCTTACCATTGAATCAGCGAAGAGCGGACCAACAACCATTCCCCCAGCGTCCGCGAACTGTTCTGCTGACATTCTTTTTCTAAGCATTCCGGTGAATTTGTAATCCTGTGACACAATGTTAGTTGGATTTTTAAATCCTACAGAAGGCAACTGATAAGTATTGGAGGTGGCGATTAGGTACAGCAGCTCCTTGATATCAGATTTGTTCTGTTGGAAATTGAAAGCCATCCAGTCCAGAAGATCCTGGCTCCAAGGTTCGTTATCCATGACGTCAACAGGTTCAATAAGTCCACGTCCCATAAGTTGTGCCCAAATCCTGTTTACAATGGTACGATACAAACGGCCATTCTCTGGTTTAATCATATGCTCTGCCAGCTGTGCTCTTTTTTCTGATACCGTGGCATTATTGTCAATACGACCCAGTTCTTTCCAGAAGAGCATTCTGGCATCGGTGAACTTACCTGTAGGTTTATCGCATCGATTTATTTCAAGAGTACTGTCGGCGAAAATGTTAGCGAAGGCGTACGCATCATCCAGTTTCCAATCGCTTATAAAGCTATTATGACAGGAAGCACATTTTAAATTTAGTCCTAGAAAGACCTGAGATACATTCTGTGCAGCCTGCATTTCAGTTCTCTGGCTCGAATTCACCACTCCTCGCCATTTAATGCCTTCAACAAAACCTTTTGATTCTTCTGACGGACTTACAAGTTCTTTAACAAACTGGTTATAGGGCTTATTTGATCTAATTGATTTATACAGCCAATCGGTAATATTATAGCGTCCATTGGTGATATAGCCTGTTCCTGTATAATCATTTCTTAATGCATCATTCCAAAAACTTAGCCAGTGTATGGCGTAATCGTCTTCCCGATTTAGCAATTGTCTCACCCATAAGCCCCTTTTATCGGGTCTGTTATCGTTGGTAAATGTTTCGATCTCTTCTACGCTGGGTAGCAATCCGATGATGTCCAAGAAGATTCTTCTTAAATATGTTCTGTCATCAACAAGTTTAGGCCAGGCAATTTTATTCTTTACGAAATACTGATCCGTCCACCTGTCGACAGGGTTGTTAAAATTACTAGAAGCGGGAGGTAAAGGGGGATTTCTTGGTTGCAGTGCAGCAACTTTGAAAATATTTTGTTTATCAGCGCCGTCGGGCCATGGAGCACCCTTCTGAATCCAAAAGGTTATCACGGCTATGTCATTGTCAGACAGCTTTTTACCCTTAGATGGCATTTGTTCTTTATGGTTGGAAGGCAGTGTAATGCGCCGGATTATTTCACTTTCGCTTGCATTTCCTGCGATAATGATTGGCCCATTTTCGCCTCCTTTAAAGACCAAATTCTTTTGATCGAGCCGCAACTCGCCTTTAACTTTTTCAGCACTGTGACATTTATAACAATTATGGGCGAATATCGCTCTAACTTGTACATTCAGTTCGACTTCCTGCTTTTTAGTTAACGCGGCTGTATCCTTTTTGAAAGCGGTTAAATCAAAACTGGCAGTTTTGGCTGCTGGATAATCCGCGCTCCATGGAATCGTGCTGGACAAATAATCCTTCCCGTGCGTCAAAGAGGCTCCAAAATGCCCTGCCAGCGATACTCCCAACGCACTACAAAATAAAATGCCACGATAGGGTTTTACCAGATGTAGCTGATTTTTTTTTATTATCCTGTTTAGCAGAAACCAGGCTATAGCTGCCAGGCAGGCTGTGCCGATACCTATCCATTGATGTATGCTTAAAAGATCTTCACCATAACCTCCTTCTCTAGAAAGTAGTAGTCCAAATACAGCGGAAACCATCGCAGAGATTACGCCTGCAGCTACGAATAGATTTATACCGGGACGTAGCGTTGATCTGAACTTTTTCAGGGTAAAAAGCTCCAATACAGCAGCGAATAATAGCAACACTACGGGAAAATGAACCATCAATGGATGAAGCCTCCCTAAAAATCTCCAGAGCCAAAAAGTTTCGGAAGCAGAAGGAGATTCAGCAAATCCACTATACATCAGTTGCAGCAGGCAAATGATTATAATGATAATAATAACAACGGTTATCTTCTTCCTTGGAAATATATTTTTAATAGTCATCTTCATAAGCAACTAAAATTTACAAATAAAATAAAATCAGCTCAGACAACTGAGTTGCCAGGATGGGTAATTTTTTAGTAATTGAGCTAGAGAATCCTTTCCTTAATATCCTGATTTTTGTGTTGTTTTACTATCAATCGTTACCTGTAATAGAAGCAACATCCCCAATTGTTTTAATCATAGACAATCGGCGTTGCTAATTAAATTGCTTTCAAGTTTGTCAGTTCTTTTTCTTCAAAGAAGTAAGATACTCGAGCAAATCTGAAAATTCCTGCTTAGTGATCGTTTCATTTATCCCCTCTGGCATCATTGATCCAGGCAACTTTTTGAGCAGTTTAACATCAGCCGTTTTAATTTTCTGAGTTGATCCTCCGGGGTATTTCAATTCAATATCTGTCTCCGTTCGGCTGGAAATAATTCCTACGAGATTTGATCCATCTTTCATATCGACTTGCCAGCTCTCATAACCAAAACTAATACCTGAGGAAGGATTGATAATTGCATCGAAAAGTCCTTCTTTAGGTAGTTTTGAACCAATTTCGGATAAATTTGGACCAAAATCGAAGCCCTTTCCATTTGCCTGATGGCATACAGCGCAAGTTTTATTATAGACTACGTTTCCTTTGACTACATTCCCTGTTAAAGCAAGCAGTTGGCTCAAGTTTACTGTCGAACTTTTTTTCTCAGGTAGAACTTTTATGGCACCCGGTAAAAACGTTTTTGCTTCTTCGTATACCGATTTGTTACGCGTGCCACTTAACCCTGAAACTGCAGATGAAATTAAATTGTCGGGTAATTTTCTACCTCTAAGCATTTCCATTACGTGAGCTTCTCCGACACTGCTGTTACCAAGCATTTCGGTGGCTTTTTGACGGAGGGCCAGACTATAGACATCTGATAAAGCCACTCCAGATAATATTCCAATTGATTCGGTATTTCCAACTGTTCCAAGCGCAGCTAAAATGTTAGACGTTTTGTTTAGATCTTTGCTATTTAATAGGTCCTTAAAACGTTGTTCGTCGTCAGACTCGAATATCATTCTAGCCGCGTCTACTCCTAAAGGGTCATTTCCATTTGCCATGACCATATCTAAAAGATTAGAACCTTCTGTTCTAATGCGATATTTTCTTGCAAGGTTTATATATTCTTGAGTACCAGCATAAAGCTTTAAAACATCTTTAATTGCTTTGGCAGCGACGAGCGAATTGGCCACATCTTTAGCATCTAATAATTTTAAAACTATGGCACTCATTTCAATGTCCTCCGCCTTATTTTGTTCCAATAATTTTAATAAAGTGTTGGTCTTTTCTAATCCCGGAATAAAATCGAAAGCACGAAAATATCTTAGGCGAGATTTCATGGGAACACTTGAATCAGAAGCTAATTTAGCGAGAAAAGGAAGGGTAATATCGGTACGGGCGCGCCATATAATATCCCTTCCTCCAGCAGTTTGCGTAGGGTTTTTAACGGTATTTAGATAGGCGGTAAAATAACTGTCCCATTGTCTGTCTGCACCTACGCCCAAAGCCTCCAAATACCAGCGGTCACTTCCATCATTTTGAGTTGCCAGAGTGGCCCACAGTTTCGGCGCCTCGGGTGCTTTGTTATGTCTTAGCGCAATGGCACACTCTCTTCGCACTTGTGGATCACTATCATTAACCAACACTTTTACATATTTAATTACATCTATTTTTGCCTGACGTGCTGCTCTTAATCCTGTTATTCTTAAATCAGGATTTTGACCCTCGATAGCTTGCGAAAGGTATTTTTCTGCATTGGGCGATTTGGACAGTACCCATAAAGCTCTGGCACGCATCCGCGGATTTTTGGAAGAACGCCATAATTTTTCTAATCTTGGAATTGCTTTTGTACCCATTTGCTGTAAAGCGATAAAAGCATGACGTCTGACGGCAAGATTTGGATTTTGCAGAGCGCTAAGGGCTCCTTCAGGAGTTGTATAATCCTGAACTGGAATTTTATAAGTTGATGCTTTTGCCGTTGAAACGCGGTAAATGCGGCCACGCTGTAAGTCTCCTACTCTATGACCGCCAACACCAGGATCATACCAATCTGCAATAATCAGAGAACCATCCGGTGCCACACAAACGTCGGCAGGACGAAACCATTGATCTTTATCGCCAGATAAAATGTTTATAATTTGTGCATTAAAACCTGCCGCATTCTTTTTAACGGGATACGAACGAACAACATTAGGGCCTGGGTCTGCATGTATCATTTGATTTTGAAATTCCTTTGGCAACAAAGAACCCTCATAAATTAGCATGCCTGTTGGAGAACCTGCTCCAGTCTGTAAAAGGTTCGGAATAACACCTGGATCATTCTGGTGCCAGTGCTGCAAAGGAATAGACTCTTCAAGATTTACGCGTTTGGTACTCCAGGCAGCCCCTGTCATTTCATCCTTAAACCCATAATTACCGTATTCGACAATATAATTGATTCTAACACCTTTGTTTCCATCATCATCATTATCACTTTGCCATATATTTCCATAACTATCTACAGCGGGTTCGTAGGCGTTTCTAAAGTTATATCCAACGCACTCCACATTAGAACCATCTGGATTAGCGCGGAACAACATACCATCTTTATACTTTTCGGGTCCAATTTCATCTCCATCCTGGTCTAACACTACCTTATTATATTTATCCCTTAGCGTTTTACCTTCATTTCCCATATTGAAATATAATTTTCCATCAGGGCCAAAAGTAAACGAGTGCATGCCATGGTCGTGCTGTTCGCCGCCTATCCCCTGAAAGAGTATTTCCTTACGATCTGCTTTATCGTCTCCATTATCATCATAAAAAGCCCACACATAAGGACTTTGAGAAACGAGCACCCGGTTTCCTAAAACACAAATACCCAAGGGGGCATTGATTTCCGGACCCTGATAAAAAACTTTACTGGTTTCCAGTACCCCATCGCCATCTTTATCTTCCAATATCAAGATCCGGTCGCCTTGAGGCCTTGGTTTATTATTGTTAATTTCAAACCGGTAATTATATGCTTCAGTTACCCATACCCTTCCACGTTCGTCAACATCGATATTCGTTGGATTTATTAATGTTGGTTCGGTTGCCATGGTTTGCACCGTTAGACCTGGTGCAACAGAAAGTCCCCTCAACGCATTTTGTGGCAAATGTTTCTGCATCTCAGTCAGTGGTGTATCAACTCTAAACTTAGTAGTAAGTGTTTGTTGACTGGATGCAGAAGTACATGCTTTTAGGACTAATCCTACAGGAACTAAAACCGCAAAAACCTTAACTAACAATAAATATTTTTTCGCTATGATATTCATTTTCAATTAATTTAAAGGATTAATTTATAACTTTAAGGACTCCCCTCATAACCATATAATGCCCAGGATAAGTACATAGATATTGGTATTCGCCTGGTTCACTAGGGGCACTAAAATAAATGACGTCTGACTTTCCCGGTTGCAAGAGTAAGGTATGGGCCAACACTAAGGGAGTTGAAGGAATGTAGTTAAGCCGTTCTCCATCAACCCCTAATTTAATCGCCATTTCGCCAACCTGGTTCGCCGAGTTTGGGGCAGTAAGTACAAAGTTGTGCTGCATGTCATCACTGTTGTTAAAAATTAATTTTATTTTGCTTCCTGCTTTAACAGTGATTGCTTCGATGTTGAATTTTAATCCAGGCCTAGGAGACAGAATAATTGTACGGTCTGATCCTTTTGTCCAAGCAGCCGGCTGAATAGTTACGCGCTTTTTTGAAGACACGGTAGTGGTTTTAGTTTCCGCTGAGTGACCCATCATTAACATATGATGATCTGCCATTGATACTGCCTTGTTCTCATTAGTAATGACCACCTTCTCTCCGTCAGGTATCTTGTTTAGTGTATAATACCCGAAATTATGCATCAACGATAGTTTATTCTCAGACTGCACTCCTTCAGCCTTGATCTCATGAATATATCCTTCCTTTAAACTGTCGATAACTAAACGAACTTTTAGATGGTCGGGAGCAACTACAATTGCATTAATCTGGCGGTTCGCTGCATTGATTGTAGGACTTCCATAGGTAGAATGATATTTGTAAGTAAAGCTTTTTATATTGTAAGAAGCCGGATTACGTGCTGTACGCTCATTTACCGGTTCGGTAAATTCTAATTCAAAGCCATCAGACTGTGCTTTGATTGTTTTGATCTCAAAAGGTATTATGCCGGTCCATACCAGTTGTTGCAGCCCATAAGGTTGCGTTCCCGTTGATCCCCAACCTCTAGAGGTCATTCCAACAAACATGCTTCCGTCTGAACCCCAGTTCATCCGCAATATTCCAGAAGAAAAACCTTCCCGAAAAGGAAAGACGGCACCTTGGTACACTCCCTTAACCTTTTCTAGCGCTACTCTCATAATTTTACTCTGACCCTGGTCGCCAACAAACATTTGTCCTTCAAATGGCCCCATTTTTCCTTTACTGTCGTAATTCAAAATTCCTGAGGTTGAAATCCCAAGGATGGCGTGAGGAATCCATACTGCAGGTGTTTTCAATCCAATAACTCTTTTGGCCACTTCAAATTTAGGTTCACCGGTATTTGGAATATCTGTTACGCGCAATTTAACAGGAGATCCAGGCTGATCTGCCCATTTTAACCCTTCAGGATGCCCTAAAAAGTCTCCTTTTTCAACGTGAGCGAGAAACCCAGAACCTACCCATCCACCCTGATTTTCCACGTAGAAAATATCTCCTTCATTATTAAGAGCCATTCCTGCCGGAGAACGGAAGCCCGTTGCGAAAGGCTCCATTTTTCCATCAGGTGTGAGTTTAAGAAACCAACCGTGCCATTTTGATAAGCTTACTTCTTTGCCAGTCCATCCCAAGTTCAGTGCAATGATCATATTGCCATCCTTATCTAGCATTGGGCCGTAGGAGTATTCATGATAATTGCCAGATAAGGGCCAGGTATATATTGTCTCGTATTCATCTGCTTCACCATCGCCATCGAGATCTCTTAAACGGGTAAGTTCCGAACGCTGGGCAACGTAGATATCACCCTTAATACAATTAATCCCTAAAACTTCGTGCATACCCTGGGCAAACAATCTAAATTTTGGGGGCAATCCGTCTGTCATGTATGGATTGCTAATAATCCATATTTCGCCACGGCGGGTGGCAACTGCTAGGGCATCGTTTGGTAAAAAAGTCATGCCACCAACTTCCAAAGCAAGACCCTGGGGTATTGGCACTGAGCGCAACCTAAATACCTCATCTTCCGTTTGTTTACGGGTGGTATCTGACCTCATACCGTTGTTTTGAGGTGATCGGGTAGCTGTTTGTGCCACAACAACCGTAGAGCAAAGACCACACAATATAAAGCCTAGCAAAAATGTTCGCAAACGACAGATGTTTAGGTAGTTTTTTATCATATTTCGTTTACCAGATAATAGAATAAGTAAATGAGGAGACGTTTTTTTCTACCCCAATAATAAGCTCCTGTCCTTTTTGTGTTTTTCTAACAAATGGCTTAAACTGTTTATCAATCCTGACATAATAAGATTTGCCATCAACAGCATAGATACCCTTTCCAACAGCCTCAATTATACTTGCCGCAGCAATTCTACAGTAGAAATTTGCAGGAGCATTACTCACATTTATTTCACGGATAAGGGATTCGCCATTGCCCTGACTTGAAATTTTGTCTGTCACCGTGGCTCCTTTATAGACATATCTAAAAGTTGGATTTCTGTCTTTATCCAATGCATATCCCTTATTGTCAAAATCATCAAAAGCGATCGAATCTGGCCATAGCGAATTGGCATCAGCTAAAAATGCAATTGAAGGAGCCCCAGATAAAAGAACGACACTGCCGTTCGGTTTTGCTACCTGCGGCTCACCTCTTCCATCCCACATATCTGTGACATCTACAAACTGACCCCGCCATATTTGCAGCAATGCACCTTGTTTCAAATCGTATGAATAACTTATCTGGTTTGGATTCCCTACCGATATTACATGTGTACGTTTTCTATCGCCATAATTCAAAAAACTGCGAAGTATATAGGCCCTTCCCGTAGGATTTAGGAGAATTGGATTGTTTGGAACAGCCATCGCTTGGACATGTGAAACGGGAAGAATATGGGTTGTAATGATATTGCGAAAAGCCACTGATCCCTGATCACCCTGTAACATTATCGGGCCTTCTGCATGCTCATCAATAAACATTGCACCTTCGGTTGGAGCTGTCACATCAACATGTTCCTGAATGACTGCATTATTCAAATACACCTCTTCAAAACGTGCATTTGCTACTTTGATGCCGTTGGCAAATTTAGGTGCGCTAAACTTTATACGCAGATGCTGCCACAAACCCGGAGCCCTCGATACATTCATCAATGGAGATTTTCCGTTAAAACCAGCAAGACTATTTCCGCTATGTCGCCCAACAGCACCCAAATCTGCAAAGGTTGGATTCAGTTTTGTCCAGCTATCTGCTAGCTGCACTTCATATCTTCCGAGCAAATACACACCAGATGCCGCTCCCTTAGTCATCATGAAATCCAGCTCAAGTTCAACATCTCCGTATGCTAATTTTGTTACCAAATTGGCTCCATTTTGCAAAAACGTATTTACAAGTACACCACTACCACTTGTAGATTTTATTGGTCCAGATTTACCAAAATCGGCGGAAGCATCAGACGCAACAATCCAATTTTTTGGGGGATCACGAAAGGCATCCAGACTGTTCAGTGAAATTGTTACCGGCACTGGGTCTTGGGAGGAGCTGGGCAGCGAATACAATATGCCTAAAAGCATAACGCATGCCATTCTTTGTATTGAAAGGAGCATCAAGTTTTGGTTTATTGTTTCAGCATAATTTTTCGATATTCAACCTTCATCGGAGGGCCCACGTGCACCTGTACGCCTAACAATCCCGTTAATTTCCCATTCACTTTGTCATTATCTGTTACATCACTCATTAAAATCCCATTAATATAGTGTTGCAGATGATTGCCCTTTATAATTAAACGGCATGTATTCCAACCCTCACTCTTAATGTGCGTCTGTAAGGAGTCAGAGTTACCTAAAGATCCTGTTACAACAGATTCCGTCCAAGCATTATTTTCAATTTTAGATTGTAAAGATAAAGTGGTATCTTCTTGTGCTTTTATCATTACTTTTTGTCCACGATAGGCTAAGGTTGTTCTCCCCCTTTCTTCGTAATTTTGCCCGGTGTAATGGTTGGCACCATCTATATCAGCTTGGTATCCTTTTAACGCAAAAGGGATGTCTTTTAACTCTTCACTGCGATAGTTGATCCCGCTGTTTCCAGCTTTTGAAATTCTAAATTCTAGTGTC
Organism: Pedobacter sp. UYEF25; assembly: GCF_054061655.1. Classification (NCBI taxonomy): domain Bacteria; kingdom Pseudomonadati; phylum Bacteroidota; class Sphingobacteriia; order Sphingobacteriales; family Sphingobacteriaceae; genus Pedobacter; species Pedobacter sp. UYEF25. The sequence continues at coordinate 283,847 of NZ_JBSSEL010000001.1, forward strand.
AGTTCAAAGTTTGCCGGCATACCTCCTCGCCATATTATAAATGAGTTAGTCTTAAGAAGCGTAGTGGGAGTGATTTCTCCTACTAAGTTGCCATTCTCTACTCGCCAGTAGGTTGGATCTCCCTCCCATCCTTTCAACGTTTTACCGTCGAAAATCTTTTTAAATCCTTTTTCCTGACTTAAAGCAGGTACACTCCATAGCAGGAATAATAACAAACTGAATATGGAAAATAAACTTGTTGCATTTTTAAACTTGGGAAGCGTACTCATGATGATTTCTAATTAGTATTGGATTAAACGATTTTAATTAATTTTTAGGCCATGTAACACCAGTTTCTTTCCAACTCCTGGAAGCAGCTGAATCGATTACTGCCTGGCAAACCTTCTGTGTTTCGAGTGCGTCTTTAAAAGTTGGTGAGCAAGGCTCTCCGGTTTCCAAACTTTTAAGGAATTCTGCCATGTGGTGTACAAAAGAATGTTCATAACCAATACATGTTCCGGGAATCCACCATCTATTCATATAAGGATGGTCGCCATCCGTAACATGGATAGAGCGCCAACCGCGAACAATTGATTCATCTGCATGATCAAAATATTCCAAACGATTCAAATCATGCAAGTCCCAGCGAAGGGACGCATTTTCGCCATTTATCTCAAAGGTATATAAAGCTTTGTGTCCACGGGCATATCTAGTGGCCTCAAAAAGCCCTAGCGATCCGTTCTCAAAGTGACAGTGAAAAATACAGGCATCGTCAATACCGACTTGCGTCATTTTACCGGTTACCTGATGCATGCGTTCTTTGATAAAGGTTTCAGTAACGGCAGAAACATCCTTAATGCCACCGTTCATCCACATTGCTGTGTCGATACAATGGGCGAGAAGATCACCTGTAACGCCAGAGCCCGCCGAGTCTACATCCAAACGCCACAACGCTTCACCACCTTGTTGCAGATCGGCATTGATTGTCCAATCTTGCAGAAAGTTGGCACGATAATGAAAAATTCTGCCCAACTTACCGGAATCAATAATATTTTTAGCTAGCGTTACGGCTGGGACACGACGATAGTTGTACCAAACCGTGTTATTCACTCCTGCCTTTTCAATGGCATCCACCATAAGTTCTGCTTCATTTAAAGTTCGAGCAAGAGGTTTTTCGCAGAGGATCATTTTACCAGCTTTTGCCGCAGCAATTGCAATTTCTGCGTGCATGTTATTTGGTGCACAAATATCGACGGCATCGATGTCATCCCGGGCAATGACAGCCTTCCAATCCGTCTCAATAGATTCGTATCCCCATTGGTCGGCAAAGACCTGAGCTTTATCTCTGCTACGCGAGCAAACTGCTTTTAAAACAGGTGTGTATTCCAGTTCAGGAAAAAAATCGCCCACACGTTTATAACCATTTGTGTGCGTGCGACCCATCAATCCACAACCAATTAAACCTATTCTTAATTCTTTTTTAATACTCATATGTTCTGCTTCATTAAATACGCTAATTAGCCAGCTTCATTCCATCCGTGAAGGTCACGCACTTTAATCATGGCTGCCAAAATATCATTCCATGTCTTTTGCTGATGTAGCACTTCATTCGGAAACATGCAACCATCCCAGCAAATGTGTTTAAACGCTTTTGTAAGCTTTCCTTCCTCGTCTCGAAGCCAGAAACCGGCATCATTCGCAATATCTAGTTTTCCATTTGGGTCCGTTGCCAAACAATGTCTTCCTGTTTTATCATGAGAACCTGATCCATAAGCAGTTCCGTCATTCTGTGCTACATGGAAATCGATCGTCCATGGACGAAGGGCTGCTGTTAATTTTTTTAAACCTGCTGTTAATGCTTCCCGGTCGCTCCACTCAAAATCTACGGGAAGCACTCTGGCTTCCGGCGCATTGTATCCCAAAAGGTATAAAAACGTATGCGACATATCTGCCTGGAAGCCTATATTGGGGCGATCAACGGCTTCTAATGTGTCTAGCATTGCTTTCCAACTATGCATTCCGCCCCAACAAATTTCTCCTTCTGCAGCCAGTTTTTCTCCGTAATCTGCAGCTACATCGCAAGCTTCGCGGAAAGTTTGAGCAATGAGTTTAGTATTGTTAACAGGGTCCACAGCCCACGCTTCTGTACTGGTAGAAGAATCAATTCGGATTACGCCATATGGGCGAACGCCCAATTCTTTCAGTGTTTTGGCATAAATACATGATTTACGTACTTGGTCTACAAAATTTGCCCGTTCTTCTTTGCTACCCATCGCAGAACCACCCCAAATTGGAGCTACTAAGCTGCCAATGACTAAATTATGCGCGCTTACCTTATCAGCCAATATTTTGATGCCATCCAAATCATCCAGATTGATGGAAGGATCAAAAAGACCAATGTCCACCCCATCAAATCTAATGCCGTCGACTTCTCCGGCGGCGGTCATTTCTAGCATTGTGTCTAAAGAAACAGGTGGTTCTGAATCTGGACCTTTGCCCACAATTCCGGGCCACGTAGCATTATGGAGTTTAGGATAATTATTCGAAATCATAAGTCAAAAAAATTATTTAGGATTTTAGATCCTAATTTGTTACAGAACGAGGTCAGGATTTCCGGGACCAAAATGCTTGAGCATTACAATAGGGTCTGTTGTGGAAGGATTCCTGATGACAACCCCTTCCAATGCGGTTTTTTCGCTTACAAAAAATTCATCATTCGTTAATTGTCCGTAACGAATCTGTGTTGGCGTTTCGATGTCCCAATCGCCAAACGTTCCATGCCCTTGCATTACAATCATACCGTAGCAACCACTGTCTTTAATGGTTACGGTCTTTCCTGGCAACACGGTCAGCTCTTTGGCACTAAAGGCATCAGAACGGTAGCAAACCCAGTTTTCGATGTAACCGCCAGCTTCCATTTCTTCCAAAGGCTTTACCGGTTTTGGACGCATAAAGCGTGTCTCCAGTATATTGGGATTCAAATTTAAATCCCAGTCTATTACTTCCAAAAGTTGATCAAAATCACCCTTACGTTCGTCTGGAGTTCCATTCCACAATAGTTCCTCTGGAATAATGGCTTTATTAACCAATGATTGATACATTGCGAACACATCAGAAGCTTTTTGCGGCTCATAGGTACATAAGCTACCAGGTGCATGCAACATTCCCGGAGGAACATCCCAACCTGTACCTGGCTCCAATCGGAATGCCTGAGAATAGTTGGTAAGTTTATTATCGCCTTTGGTGAAATTAACCAGACATTCTCGGATTTGTTCTTTCGTGGTACCTGGGGCAATTCCAAAAAATGTGTATGGAAAATCGCCGCCATGATTGTTAAGTTGAGGCGGAAAATAATACGCTTCTGGTTTACCTTTCTGACCAATTTTGGCCGCATGTTCATCGTTGTGATGAATATGATGTGGAAGGGGTCCCATATTATCGAAAAACTTTGAATACATCGGCCAACTTTGGTGTTCATCCCATAAACGATCGCCGATTAAGGCCCCTTTTAGTTCATCAACCGCATCTTTTAAAAGGAGTTGTTCCTGCTTTGTACCATCAGTGTAAACGATGGTACTTAATCCTTCATTCTCTCCAGTCAACGGGCCATTTTTAGCAGGTGTAGTCGACGAAAGCCAACGTTCGTCAATACCTCCACGCGCTCCGCCAAGAACATAATAGTCGTCTGGATGCAACTTAATCCTTCTTCCCGGTACGCAAAATGACCGCGGCACCCAAGTTGGCGCTAAACGTAGAATTCCTTTTCCTTGTGTTAATGCTTTTTCTGCTAAACTCATTTTTTAATCATTTATAATGGATAATTTAGTTTCAACTATTTTTATAATTTAAAAATTCATTAATGGTTGCTTCCTGATCAAAAACTTCAATTTCCAGATCATACTCCCTGCTTTCTCCCGGCAAAAGTTGAATTAATTGATTTAACTCGCGTGCTTTTGCTTGTCCAACGGGTGGATTTGTTCCAGGCTCCAGGCCCACTACATATTCTCCTTTTCCAAAATGCAGCCAGTTGGTTAGCCAAGGCAGTTGTGCTTTTTTAAATCGCAAAGCTAGTGCAATACCTATTGCCGGGTTATAAATCCCACAGGTACTTTGTCCGAAACTATTGGGTGTAATGTCAATAAATGCAGCTTCTTCCCCGCCGCCGCTGTGCTCGGCTAAAGGAGCCAGACATTTTTTAAAGCTATTTCCTTCCTTAAAAATTTTATTTCCAACACCGCTTTCGCGAGATTTCCAAGAACCTTCCCAAACAATTTCAGCACCCTCATCTACTAGTGGCCAACCAAAATTGCAATGGTATAAGAGCATGTGCGGTATTTGGGTATTACCTTTGTTGATGACTTCATCGTGAATTTGAATAGAAGCCTTACCTAATGTTGCAGTGATCGTCCTTCGCAATTCTAATCTAATGCCAAGTGGACGAGTTTGCCGAATAAGTCCAGTTATACTCATTTCCATTTTACCGGCAACGGGATCTGGCTGTACAATGGATTCTATTTCTGCTGGGATGTTGCTGATATGCCCGTGAAGGCCACGTTCTCCAAATTGGTCTTCTTCAGGCCCACCAACATGGGTTAAACCACATGTTACCAACAGACCTCCGCCAAATGTTCGGATCCAATCAATGCCTTTATCAGAAAAAGGTTGAGGAGGTGTTATGCCCAAATGGCTCAACCATGTTAAACTATGCTGGTTGTAAAAGGCATCGGCAATATCCATCGCCCTGTCGATAACCACCTTGAAGCGTAAACCAGTTCCTGTATTTATCCACGCAATACGGGTTCCCTTACCAGCACCATTGTCAATAATAGCAGTTTCAATCCCTCCCAATTGCGCAGGATTTGAAATTTTATTTTGCCAAGTTTGATTGTCTAAGGCAGATTTATTCATATTTCATACTTGGTTCGACACTAATTGGACGTACTTTCTCTTAGTACAGTCCAACCCTTTATTATTTACTCACTCCCTTAAACATCTTATTGTCTTTATTCCCTCCAGAGATTAAAAAAGCCATTAAATCTTTAAGTTCGTCGGCATTTAAACTATTAATCATGTTAGGGAGCATAATGGATACGTCAGATAAGGAAGTTTTAAGCACATCTTTTTTGTTAATACCACGCAGCGTTTGCGGTGCAAAAGGGTTTTGGGAAATGAAATATTTTTCTTTCGTTTGATTATTAAGCCTTCCCAATACGGAACTTCCATCTTTTAAATAGAAAACGGTTGCAGCATATTGGTCAGAAATGACTTTGTTAGGTTCAATGATAGACTCTAAAATATCTTTTTCCGAAAACCTAGTTCCTAGTTGTGTTAGATTGGGTCCAACAGCTCCTCCTTCTCCTCCAATGCTGTGGCATGAGCTGCAAAGCGTGGCGGCAAACATATTCTTGCCATTAATAAAATTACGCCCAATCAGACTGTCCTTTACTACCGCTAGCGCTGTCTCGATTTTCCATTCTTTTCCAGGCCCTTTAGGTCTTGTTAAGTTAACTAGTTTCATACCATCACCTTCTAGTAATGCATTTCCGGAAATCTTATTGTAATGAGCAAATTGTTCTTTTGGAGCATTAGCAAGCGCCGTTTTACGTGCCTTATCGATAAAACCGATATAACTATTGCCACCTTTGTAACTAAAAGCTTTATAAAACCAATTAAAATATTTTTCTCTCAATAAAGTTGTCCACCCATTTTTGGCTTCGCTTAAAGTTGTTATATAATAAATTTGCTGTGCTGGTGGAGTTTTTGCTAACATCTTGGCTAAATCTAAGCCGTATTCGGGATTTCTTAAAATTAGATCTGAGGAACTTGTTATTGCTTTTTGACCAGCGTCATCGTCTTTGGCAATGTCGATTAAATTAAGCGTTTTCTTTACGACTTGATTGTCGCCTATATAGACTAAAATTTTACTCAACGATCGGTTAAGCTCATTGGTCTTAGCCGGAAAATTCGCATTTAAATACGCACTTAGCTTCGCTTTTTCGGGTGGTAGCGGTTTACCGGTTCTTAATAAAGTCAGTTCAAAAGCTCTTAATATATCAATTTGCTGGGCTTCAGTTAAAAGATTGTAATTGACCGCCATCAAAGCGTTTAACATCCTAGTGTTTAATTCCTTACCACCAGTTCTAGCCAAGGCAACCATGGCTTGTGTCAATATTACGGGATCTTTTTCTAACAGCGCGCGCTCTTGCCACTCCGCAACAGGCTGGTGTTCTACCGCTATTCGTGCGGCATAACGGATGTAACGATCAGGACTTTTTAGGTAAGGCCAGGCTGTTTTAACAGCATCAGCATTTGGCTGCGCATGAAATTCTTCTAGATGCTTTCTTACATTTCTCGCCTGCAGTTCGGCAGCTGAACCTGTTGGTCCTAAATCGGCATTTGGCAAGGTATTTTCTCCATAATAAACCCGATATAAATCTGATTCGAGCTTGCGTCCGCCGGTTAAGAAATACAAAGCACCATCCGGCCCGATTTTCCCATCCGTTAAAGGCAATGGTGACCCCGAAACAAACTCTTCCGCAGTTGTTGTATAAGACGAACCGTCGGGTATGAGCTGAACGGCATAAATAATCCCATAACTCCAATCAAAGGCAAATAAACTGCGTCGATATTTTTCGGGAAATTTGGCTGTATTCCCACTTATAAGATTGGTAGGACTGCCCGGGCCAATGTTTAATATTGCGGGTAAATTATCGGGATAGTTAGGTGACCATTTACTATTGCCCGAACGCCAGCCAAACTCACTACCACTTGTAGAATGGCTTATGCGAGTAGGCCTGTACCAAGGCATACCAATATCCCACTCCATATCCGCATCGTAAACAAACATTTCGCCGTCTTCGTTAAATGTAAGATCGAAAGCGTTTCTATAGCCTGCACTTATTAATTCCCAGTGAGAGCCATCTGGATTGATTTTGGCAACAAAACCCCCGGGAGCATAACGGTCATTTGCGTGCCCGTTCGGATCCTTAATCAACGGGAAGGCGTTGTCTTCCTTCCAGGTTTTAGGCAACCTATAGGCATCCATTTCTGGAATATCCGTATGGTTTCCTGCAATAATGTAAATCGATTTTTTATCTGGGGATAAAACAATGCTATGAGGTCCGTGCTCACCCTCACCATGAAGTTCTTTAAGTAGAGTAACTTTGTCGTATTGATCGTCTCCGTCTGTGTCCTGCAGACGGTAAAGTCCACTGCTTTTTTTAAGGGTGGAATCACTGTTGTGGTTAACCATGACATATAAACTATTGAATGCATAAAGCAACCCGTGCGCATAGCCAATGCCTACTTTTGAAGTAGTGGAATCTCCCACAATGAGCTTTTCGATTTTCAGTTTAACTTTGTTGGTATCCGAACCAATTGGCGGGATATCCAGCCGATACAAAAAGCCATATTGATCGGAAGTAATCATCCGGCCTTTGTCATCGAAAGTCATGGCCACCCATGACCCCGTTTTGCTGTCTGATGGGCTGTACAAATGCTCCGCTTTGAAGCCTGGCAAAAGTTTTAGCTTTTCTACTTTAGGACCAGGTATAAATTTTTGGAAGGTTGTAAAAGAAACACCTACTACAACCATTAAAGATAATCCTATTAATAATTTGGTAGATAACTTACGTTTTGAGCTCATATTTAATCGTTTACTTTAGTACTTTTTTGATCGTGTTATTGAATTTACTGACCCCTTACAGTGTAAGATAGGTTAGCATTCTTGTCCACAATTAATTTTGGTGTTCGCTTCAGTTTGAAGAAACAATAATATTTGGTTTTATAAGGTTAAGAACTATTTAACTGTTATGCAACCTGTACTGTCCTGTCGATGACTTAAAAAATCACTCAAAATAAATTTATTCAAAAAAAGGATTTCCCAAACTGAACAGTAAGGTACTCTTTTTAAAAGGATTATAGATATTTTATTGAGTCGGATTTATGTTGGCAAGCGCATTTTATAATTATGGAGTTTTAAATTATTCTAAATAGAAATCGCTATACTTTTATTGTTGCCAAGGCTGGACATTGCTTATGCCCGAAATTATATTGTTTCGACATGTGCCGCCGAGTGACTAACCATGGTTATTTTGGAAGCTTTAATTTGCGGAGTATCGATTAAATATTGAAAATCCCTACAAATTATGGCCATCTTATAAAAAAGGCTTTGGGAAATAGGTCCTTTCATTAGAAATCTTTCACCTGTTATTGACCAAAAAAATAATATCAATTAAAGCAACTATTAGGCACTTTACCATCATTATTTGGAAATAATCGTAAGCGATTTAAAGGATAATCAAAATTTTTGCTACCCTAAAGCTTCGTTATCCATCCACACTGCTGCTCCTGTTAGACTGTAGATTTCCAAATAAAACAATTCAGCTTTTTCTTGCAATTTCTTGGCATATGCTATGCTAATTTTCTTTTTTAACATATGGAAAAAGGGGTTTTTTTACTACTGTAAAATTGCTTGATATTTTTAAGATTTCTAAGTAGTATTTAAGCTAATTTTTCATCCGGTTATGTGCTTATAAAACCCAAACTATGTTTGCTAAAAATGAAGAATTGTAAACTGGAAATGATAAATAAATAATTTGCGAACAGGACAGTGCATAACAGTGTCTTCCATTTTCCTCTATACTTTTATCAAACCAAATATAAGGAAGATGGAAAAACGTTTTACTCTAACAAACAAAAAATAAGTTAATTAGAAAAAATAACTGGCGAAGACTTTACAGATCTGACTAACTATCAATTTACAGTACACCAATAGAACTGTTAGACTAAACGTAACTCCAACAGATTGGAGGGTAACCGAAATTACAGATATGAATGACCAAAAATTGCCGTTGCAAGCTAATGGCTTTGCTGTGCTCAAAGCACTCTTTTTTGACCCTAGAATTTCCAACCGAACAAAGGAATTCGCAAAGAAAAATGGAGCCATTTTACTTCTTTGGAATTTCTTTCCACTTAGTTTTTTCGCATACAAATCTGTCTACCATTTAGGAAAAATTCTATTTTTTCCAACTATAAATATTTACCCCTAAAAATAAATCAGTTAACCGATTATTAACCAAAACTAAGAACGTTATGAATTAAAAACACTTTCCACATCAGCGAACAACTGCTAACCCCAATTCCATAGAGTTGCACCGCATTATTTCATTACCAACTAAATTCAAAACCTAACCAACTATTAAGATGTATAAAGCTTATACGGCATTTCACTGCTGGAGACATATCCGTATTGTGTCAAGATTTTTTACCCCATTGCTTTCTTTTACCATTATTTTAGTTTTATTTTCCTTAAAAGGGAGTGCAAAAGACAATCGTGCAGCTGCGCATTTCGAGCGTCAAGTTCCAAAAATAACTGTTGTAGGCACAGTTCGCGACTCTATAGACGTCATTTATGGCGTATCAGTAAAGGTCAAGGGTACAACTATTGGAACGCAAACCGATAAAGATGGTCACTTCACATTAGAAGTTCCAGATAAAAACTCGGTCTTGGTATTTTCCTACGTCAGTTTCATCACACAAGAAATACCTGTGGGTGGAAAAACGGTTATAAACGTCCTGTTGAAGGCAGAAAAGAACTCACTAAACGAAGTAGTGGTTGTGGCTTTCGGTACTCAAAAAAAGTCAGACCTCGTTGGCTCTGTTGTTTCTGTAAAAGTTTCAGACCTTAAAATACCATCAAGCAATTTAACAACTGCATTGGCTGGTCGTATTCCGGGTATGATTGCTTTTCAACGTGGTGCCGAACCAGGAAACGACAATGCAAATTTCTTTATTAGAGGGGTAACCACATTTGGTTATAAAAATGATCCATTGATTTTAATCGATGGTATGGAAGTAGGAACGACAGAACTAGCCCGATTGCAAACAGATGATATCGCTAGTTTTTCTGTAATGAAAGACGCAACATCCACTGCACTTTACGGCGCTCGCGGTGCAAATGGCGTAATTTTAATCACTACCAAACAAGGCGCAGTTGGTAGCGCGCAAGTGTCATTTAGGTTAGAGAATTCCCTATCTACCTCTGTGAAAGACATAGCACTGGCAGATCCGATCACCTATATGAAACAGGCAAATGAGGCAGTATTAACCCGAAACCCTCTTGGCGAAGTATTGTATAGTGATGAAAAAATTGCCAATACAGGTCAAGGGTTAAATCCAAATATTTATCCTGCTAACGATTGGAGAAGCTTAGTATTCAAAGATTATACGATGAATCAACGTGCAAACTTAAACGTAAGTGGAGGTGGTCAAGTGGCAAGATATTACGTGTCCGGTTCGCTGAGCAAGGATAATGGCTTACTAAAAGTAGATCACCGAAATAATTTTAACAACAATATCGACTTAACAAGTTATTCACTTCGATCAAATGTGAACATCAATCTCACCAAAACAACCGAAATGGTTGTTCGCTTAAGTGGTAATTTTGACGATTATGTTGGACCTATAGATGGAGGAGCAGAAATGTATAGACGAGTTATGCGTACCAATCCTGTACTTTTCCCCGCCTATTATCCGCTTGATGATCAACACCAGTTTGTAAAGCACATCATGTTTGGTAATTCTGATGTAGGTGGTCACGGCTACTTGAATCCTTATGCAGATTTAGTTAGAGGATATAAGAACTCGTCTCGTTCGTTAATGTTGGCGCAGCTAGAAGTTAAGCAAGACTTGTCTGTCGTGACTGAAGGACTTAATGCACAGGTGATGATGAACACCAATCGCACCTCTTTTTTCGATGTAACTAGGGCATACAATCCCTATTTCTACAAACTTATTGGTTACGATCCCGTTGAAAACACTTATTCCATAAACCCGATAAATGAAGATACCGGAACCGAATATTTAGATTATAATCAAGGCGGAAGAATCTTAAATTCTGTGTTCTATGCACAAGGTCAGATAAACTATAGCCGCAACTTTAAAAAGCATGGCTTTAGCGCGTTATTGGTTGCTATGATGCAAAATAACTTGAGCGCAAATGGAGGAGACCTTCAAGAATCTCTGCCCTCTAGAAACATGGGACTGTCTGGAAGAGCAACTTACAATTATGACAGCCGCTACTATGTAGAGTATAACTTCGGATACAATGGTTCGGAAAGATTTTCTTCAAAACAACGCTACGGGTATTTCCCATCTGCAGGCGTTGCTTGGACAATCTCTAATGAGAAATTCTTCAAAAATGTAAAACCAGTTGTTGACAACCTAAGATTGAGAGCAACTTATGGGCTTATTGGCAACGATGCAATCGGCTCTCCTACAGATCGATTTTTTTACCTCTCAAATGTAGACATGAATGCAGACTACAGAGGTGCTAGCTTTGGAAATGGATTAGGTGCAGGTAGTTATTTAAATGGTGTAAATATTTCTAGATATGCCAACGAAGACATTACTTGGGAAAAATCGACCAAAACAAATTTAGCCCTTGAAATGGGATTTTTTAACAAGCTAAAACTAACCGCCGAAGTGTACTCCGAGAAACGTAAAAATATCTTAATGAGCCGCTCAGCGATCCCGGTAACCATGGGTTTAACCGCAGATGTGAGAGCGAATGTAGGTGAGGCTGAAGGAAAAGGAACTGACCTTTCTTTAGAATACAACCAAACCGTAAGCAACGACTTTTGGGTTTCTGTGATGGGAAATTTTACTTATGCAAGGAGCAAATTTACGGTCTATGAAGAGCCGATATATGATGAAAAATACCGCAGTCGTATCGGTCATCCAATATTTCAGGATTATGGTTTAATTGCAGAGAGATTGTTTGTTGACGATGTGGAAGCTGCAAACTCCCCAAAACAAAATTTTGGACCCTATGGAGGTGGAGACATCAAATATACAGATGTCAATCGTGACGGACAGATTACTGGTGCAGATATGGTTCCAATCGGCAACCCAAGGTTACCGGAAATAGTTTATGGGTTCGGTTTTTCTTCTGGATTTAAAAACTTTGATTTTTCTGCTTTTTTCCAAGGTTTATCAAACGAATCTTTCTGGATTGACTCCCGTGCTACCTCTCCTTTTAACAACGAAACACAATTGTTAAAAGCATATGCCGATAGTCACTGGTCGGAAGATTCTAGAGACATTTATTCCCTTTGGCCAAGATTAAGTTCTACAGTTAACGAAAATAACAGCCAACTAAGTACCTGGTTTATGCGCGACGGAGCTTTTTTAAGATTAAAACAAGTAGAAATTGGCTACAAAATTCCGCAAGGAATTCAACACCGATTACACACATCTAATTTTAGAATTTATGCCAATGCGACCAATTTGCTAAACTTTAGCAAATTCAACTTATGGGATGTTGAAATGGGCGGCGACGGTCTCGGCTATCCTATTCAAAGGGTATTTAATCTAGGTATAAACATATCATTAAAATAACATTGGATTTTGGCGCATTCATAAGCGCTCGGCAAATTCATAAAAAGACAAATTATGAGAAAATATATAATCATTGGACTTTACACAACGCTATTTTTAGCCGTGTTAAGTTCCTGCAAAAAGTTTCTAGATGTAGTGCCAGACAATGTTGCTACGATAGATAATGCTTTTACTTTGCGCGCACAAGCTAAAAAGTTTTTATATACCTGCTATTCTTTCCTTCCTAGAAACGGCCAATTGGGAGACGACCCAGCAATGGTAGGTGGCGATGAACTGTGGGAGATACCGGAGAGAGGAGCATTTTTGGAAATGGCCAAAGGCTTTCAAAGTAAAGTTGGGCCACTTGGAGACCGCTGGACACAGATGTATCAGGGAATCAGAGATTGTAATATATTCCTCGAAAACATAACCAAGGTGCCAGATATGCAGCCTGAGGAGAAGACTAGATGGATAGCTGAAGTAAAATTTCTGAAGGCCTATTACCATTTTTATTTAGTTAGAATGTATGGCCCAATTCCTTTGATCAAAACCAACCTGCCCATCTCGGCAGATGTAAATGAGGTTAAGGTTTTTAGAGACCCTGTAGATTCGTGCTTCAACTACATTACAAAATTATTAAATGAAGCGGCTTCCGGCCTTCCTTTAGTGGTAAATAGTCCGGCAACCGAAGATGGTAGAATTACGCTGCCAATTGCGCTAGCTTTAAAAGCAAAGATATTGGTCACTGCGGCCAGCCCTTTGTTTAATGGCAATACAGATCAATCTGCTTTAAAGAATCCAAATGGAACTCCACTATTCAACACTACTTTTTCTCAAATTAAATGGGATAGTGCAGCGGTTGCTTGTAAGAGAGCCATAGACGTTTGCACCTCGGCAGGGATGAAACTATATATTTACAATCCGGCATTCCAGCAATATGCGGTTAGCGACGCTATTAAAACACAGTTAAGTTTAAATGGCGCCATAACAGAAAAGTGGAACAATGAAGTTATTTGGGCCAACACCCAATCTAACACTGCAAATTTACAGCGCTTAACATCCAGCTGGTGGGATCCTAGATATCTTGATGGAGTGATTACCAGAGGGGAACTTTCGCCTCCTTTAAAAATCGCAGAGATGTTCTATTCTGAAAATGGTGTGCCAATCAATGAAGATAAAAGTTATAATTATACAGGGCGTTATCAGTTGCGTGTATCTGGCGACGACGATAAATTACTTGTTCATAAAGGTTATACAACCATTGGTTTACACTTTAATAGAGAACCCCGCTTTTATGCCGACTTAGGTTTTGATGGTGGGATTTATTATGGCCATGGTCGTTATGATGACAGCGACTTTAATGGCTTATTTTATTTAGAAGGTAAGTTTAAACAAAAAAATGGAAAAGGTAAATATGGCTATAATACTGTAACAGGATATAACCTTAAGAAATTAATAAACTTTCAAAATGTGATCGGCTCTTCCAGCGATTATTCTGTAATTGATTATCCTTACCCAATTATGCGTTTATCCGACCTGTATCTATTGTATGCAGAGGCATTAAATGAATCTGCTGGACCAGTGGCAGATGTAAACAAATATGTAGATTTAGTAAGGGCACGCGCAGGTTTACCTACCGTTGCCGTATCATGGACAAACTTTTCTACCAATCCCATTAAATACTTAAATAAAGATGGCATGCGCTCCATTATTCACCAAGAACGTTTAATTGAATTGTGCTTTGAGTCGCAGCGCCTTTGGGATTTGCGCCGGTGGAAGGATTCTGCAACAGAACTAAACAAGCAAATATTAGGATGGGATCTGACTCAAACTGAGCCAATTTCTTATTACCGAACTACGGTGATTTACAACCAATCATTTGGGGCAAAAGACTATTTCTGGCCAATTGATGAGAACTACATTGTTAACAACAGAAATTTAGTTCAAAACCTAGGTTGGTAAGTTACAGGATTTAAAGATTGATTATTTAACCAATACAAAAAATGAAAAATACATATATTATTGGAGGATTGCTAATAGCCCTTTTTTGGTGCGCATGTGCAAAGGAAGGCAGGTTAGATTCCGCAAATCCCAATACCCCAGCACCAATGCCGGTAACCAATGTGACGGTTAATGCCACCCCGGGCGGTGGTATCCTAACATATAAGTTGCCACCCGACGTAAATTTAGCTTACGTAAAGGCAATTTACGAAATACAGCCTGGCGTTTTTAGAGAGGCAAAATCATCGAAATATACAGATACGCTCCGTTTGGTAGGTTTTGGAGATGAACTTGTTCATGCTGTAAAAGTATATAGTGTGGCTGCAAACGAAAAAACATCTGAGCCAGTTTTGGTTGATGTTAAACCGTTAACACCGCCAGTAAAGGCAGTTTTTAATTCCGTTGAATTTAAAGAGACTTTTGGTGGAGTAAACGTTTCGATGCTAAATCCAAGTAAAGCAGATTTGGCAATAGTAATTTTAAAAGATACTACTGGAAACAACAATTGGGTAACTGCCAGAACGTTCTACACAGCCGCAATAAAGGGCGATTTTGCTGCGAGGGGATTTGAATCAAAACCGCAAAAATTTGCAGTATACATTCGCGACCGATGGAACAACAAATCTGACACCCTTTTTAAAACGCTGACACCTAAATATGAAATTGAAATTCCCAGCGATACCTATAAAAAATTGGTGTTGCCCAGTGATCAAGTTGCACTTGCAGATGCTGGGTATAATATCGAAAATTTATGGAACGGCTTAGCAGACAGAAGACTTTATGCTTCATCTAATGCCTCGTCTCTACCGCAGTGGATTACCATTGATCTAGGCAAAAAGGTTTTGTTAAGTAGATTTAAGCAATTTATGGAACAAAACGATCACTGTTATACAGGGTCGGGTTTGAAGAATTTTGAACTTTATGGGTCAAATGCTCCAGATCCCGACGGAAGTTGGGCAAGTTGGACGCTATTGGGTGAATATACCACGCCAAAACCTTCAGGTTTACCTTTAGGCCAGAAAACCAATGAAGATATTAATTATGCTTGTAACTTGGGTGCTGATTTCGAATTTGCCGTACAACCACCTGCTGTTCGGTATTTACGCTTAAAATCTTTAGAAACATACAGTAGCCCCGGGCAGGTAGTAATCATGGAATTAAAGTTCTTTGGACAAATAGCACCATAAATTTTAACCTCATCAATAAAAATTATATTATGAAAAAGATATTTCATATCAGTTTAATGTTATTGTCAACACTGTTGCTGTTTTCAGCCTGCAGAAAGATGGATGCAACCTATAAAGACTTCGTGGTTTCCGGAGGATTAGTCTATCCAGGAAAGGCAATAGCCATTGCACATTCGGGGCAAAGTAGAATAGAAATTGTTTGGCCCAAAGGTGTTGATCGATCCGTAATTAAAGCAAAAATTTACTGGAATAGTTTTACTGACTCTATCGTTGTAGATATTGCTTCAATTACCGGCGATTCGATAAAAGTCATGATAAACAATCTTGAGGAGAAAAACTATACTTTCGTCATCAAAACTTATGACACACAAGGAAATGTCTCTGTTCCAGTGGAAGTAGTTGGAGGCTCTTATGGGGAAAGATATCAATCACAGTTGCTCACAAGACCTGTAAACTCTACCTTAATCAATGCAGCGGGAAAGCTAACCATTAATTGGGGCGGTGCTGATGTTGCAAATGGTGCCTATGCATCAGAAGTTAAGTACACCGATGTTTTAGGTAAAGTAAAAACTCAGGTATTTCCGGTGATGGTTAAAACGAGCGAGATAAAAACAACGGAAATAACAGACATGTTGGCAAACACTAATTACGAGTTTCGAACCATTTTTAAGCCGGATTCTATGAGTATAGATAAGTTTTATACGCCATATCTGGAGGGCGGTTTATTCGCTATTGACAAAGCGGATTGGCATGTCGTTTCTTTCTCCTCTCAACACCCCGGCGGAGACAACGCTGCAGCTAATTTTATCGATGGAACAGAACACACAAGGTGGCATTCTTGCGCCGGGTGCTCGAATTACCCACATTGGATAATTATAGACATGGGTGCGCCAAGAATCCTTACTCAATTTGGAGTTTGGCGAACGGATTTTGATTCCCCAGGCGGAGATAAACGCGGGCCAGACAAATTCGATTTTTTAACCAGCATAGACAACGTAAATTGGGTGAGCCAAGGGAGTTTTGATTTCGATCATAATTTAAACGGGGAACAACGCTATGTGCTCCCAAACAATCCAAAAGCCAGGTACTTTAAGTTTGTTGGAACCCAAGGTTCAGATTCAAATATGGTATTGGGCGAAATTAGTACGTACGGCCTGTAAAATAATTCAGCATAGCGACATTCTCATAAAAAGGGTTCACTTAACAGTGACCCTTTTTTTTTGCGCATTATTTTCGGCGTTAACACATTTTTTACTAGAGAAAATCTCTATCTAGAAAAAATTAATTCCTGCTTAATTTCACAACTTGAACAAATAAAATTCAATACTTAAAACGATCCTAAAATGCATTTCAAAATATTTAGCTTCCATTTAAACTGCCTTTATTGGTGTTGACTTTAAGCCTCCCTAGTTTAGGCAAGTGTGTTTTCAAATTTCATCGACCGTTCAGAAATAAGCCAAATAAAGAACCGTCGGTAATTGCCTAGGTTTAGGATTTCTGAAAAAAATATCGGCTAAATAAATATCTAATGAAGTCGATTTTTATCAATATGAACCAAAAACTTTATAACCAACAAATTACCTCATCTGCCTGGCGAAAAAACAATGCTTCAAGAAATTTGATGGCAGCGCGTTTAAAATGTAAAAAAACACTATTTTAAACCAAACGCTTTTTACAAAATTAATGAACCGGGCTTTACAGCAATCGCCGCACTCAATTGATTTGCATTAATGAGTTGAGACAAAAATTTCTAGTTCAGCATTATTCCAATCTTTGCTTCGTTCAGTATATACCTCAAAGTCAAATGTATAATTCCTATTTATTTGCGACTGCCAAATGGCTTTCCAAGAATTCGCGACACAATCGGGCATTTTACCTTTTGAAAAAATTTTGGTGTAAGTGCCCTGAGGTACAAATAATTGGACCATGCCATCGGGAATAACAGCGTTCAATTCAACTTCGTAGCCAATAAAATAGTTGACCGGTTTTGTGTAATCGCCTTCATATTCATAATATACTGCATAAATATCACCGCTTAATTTATTAGAAATAATAGTTTCAAATTTTTCTATCTCAAATTTTTGCCACAATTTTCCACAGTCGATGCTAGACCGCCCATCTTTATTCATTGTTTTTTGATCGAGTTTAATTCCAATCAACTTACACGCTTTTCTTCGAATTCTTTCTGTACGATGCATCTGTTAATTTTAGCCAATGGATATTTAATTGTTGAGCACTAAAACCTGTAAATTTAATTTTTTGACGCAGCCCTCTCCTCTTTTTAAACGCTATAAAATTTGACTGCGTTATTTCCGAAAATATCTTCTTGCTCTGTGTCGCTTAGTTTTATTGTGTAATCTTCTACGATAGACAATGCTTTTTCATATCCTCCGGCCAACTCACAAACCGGCCAATCAGATCCATAGAGAAGTCTTTTTGTGCCAAAAACCTCAAAAACTGCATCCATGTAGGGGATAAAATCTGCCTTTTGCCAATTTGTCCAATCTGCTTCGGTAATTAATCCAGATATTTTACAGCAAACATTTTCATGTCGGGCGATGGCCGTCATGTCATTTTTCCAATCTGCTAATGCGTTAGATTTGATGTGCGGCTTTGCCATGTGATCGATTACAAATTTTTGATTTGGAAATTGGCTGACTAATTTTTCAGCGTGCTTAATTTGATCTGTAAAAATAAGAATGTCGTAAGTAAAATTATGCTTCTCCAACCTGCCAATTCCGCGTTTGAATTTAGGAGTGAGCATAAAATCGCGTTGCGTTTCACCTTGTAATACATGCCGGAAACCTTTAATTAGAGGAAAACTCTGGTAATATTCCAATCGGTCTTCTACTTCTTCATCCGCTAAATCTACCCAGCCGACAATGCCTTTAATGCATGAATTTTCTTTGGCTAAATCCAGTAGAAATGTATTTTGTTCTTCACTTTGATCAGCCTGAACAGCAATACAACCATCAAAGTGATGCGCTGATAAAATGGGATTTAAATTTTCTGGCAAAAAATCTCGTCGAATGAGTTCCATAGTTTCATCAATCCAAGCATCTTTTATGGGATCAAACTTCCAAAAATGTTGATGGGAATCTAGCTTCATTTTGTCTAATTTTAAAGTTGGAAAATCTTATCCATCGTTAGCCATTTTTCTCCAACTTTTGCCCATGGCAACACCTGTTGAAACTTTTCAAGCATAGTTTCCCATTTTTGCACAATGGGATTGTTGGCATCCATTTCTTCTTTTATGGCAGAGTTAAAATCGTCTTCCGTTTCCATAATCATAAACAGACGATTACCTGTGCGATAAATTTGCATGTCGATAATGCCAGCATTCAAAATACTCTTCCTGATCTCTGGCCAACAGTTTTCTGCCTTATGCCAATTTTCATATGCAGCAATTGATGCAGGATTGTCCACAAGATCTAATGCTAGTCCGTATCGTTTCATGGTTATTTTTTTGATGATTTAAATTGCGTTAACGATGGCAGCAGCATCTTTTGTGGCTTTTGGGCCCAAAAGATAGCGCGCCTAGCGTGTTAAAACGCCAAAATTGTTATAAAGCACCCCCGGGTTCTAATTCCACTTGAGATTTGCTTGTTTGTACGCCGCTTAAAGCAAATACGGCTATAATTGCGAAACAGATCATTGGCACAAAATATCCCAGTTGTATGTTGCCTGTCTTATCACTTACGTAACCAAAAATCGGTGGTATTATTGCTCCACCTGCAACTGCCATAATAAGTAAGCTGCTTCCGAACGACGTATCGTTGCCCAGATCTTTAATGCTTAATGCGAAGATTGTTGGAAACATAATGGACATAAAAAAACAAATGCCAACCACAATGTAAACCGTAACTATGCCGCTAAGTAGCGCTGCCAAGATGCAGAGGAAAAAACAAATGACTGCATAAATCGCCAACAATTTCTCTGCCCTAAAAAATTTCATAAAAATAGTACCTAAAAAGCGCCCGGCGAGAAAAGCGAAGCCACAAACGCCTAAGTAAATGCTCGCTTCTTTCTCTGTGATGCCAGCTGATGCTTGCGCATACAAAATGAATAAGCTAAATACGCAAACCTGAGCACCAACGTAGTAAAATTGGGCGGAAACTCCTCGAGCCAAATTTTTATGCCTTAAGGCATGAAAAATATTTTTGCTGGTAGGTTTCTCATCGTCGGTAGCGATAGATGGAAGTTTTGTGAAGGAAAAAAGAATGGCAACCACAACCAAAATGCAGCCTAAAACAACATAGGGCATTTTAACAGTTGATGCTTCTGCTGCCAGGGTTGCTTGTTTTACGCCCTCACTCATCAGTTTTAGTTGATCATCTGTTGCGCCTTGTGTTAAAATTAATTTTGCGCCGATAAAAGGGGCTATTGTAGTAGCAAGACCATTAAAAGATTGCGCAAAGTTAATGCGAAAGGGAGCAGATTCTGGTGGACCTAAAACCGTTATGTAAGGATTTGCAGCTGTTTCTAAAGTTGCCAATCCGCAAGCGATAATAAATAATGCCACCAAGAAAAAAGCATAAGATTGGTTGTTTGCCGCCGGTACGAAAAGAAAAGATCCAACTGCAAAAACCAATAATCCTATAATAATACCTGCTTTATACCCATATTTTTTCATAAGAATACCGGCAGGTATGCCCATAAAAAAGTAAGCGATAAAAACCGCAGAATCTACCAAAGTAGCTTGGAGTGTAGTTAGCGTAAAAGATCTTTTGAGGTGAGGAATTAAAATTGGATCTAGGTTATGGGCGAAACCCCAAAGAAAGAACAAGGTAGTTACCAAGCCAATCGCAAATAGATTGCTTTTTTGTTTCATGTGTATATTTGGTTTTTTCTACTGCAACTATCGATAACTTTTTCTAAATCAACTGGGCTGTTGCATCACTTAGAATATGCGTCGGCCTAAGATTTTTACAGCGTTAACTATCACATTAAGCGTTCAAACAGCGATGCAATTTAAAATTAAAAATTACTTAATCGGCATTTAAAAATCGAAAACTATTCTGCTCCATTTCAAACTTGCCAGCCTCACTTGTCGACTTTTGGAACTTTGCCTCAACAATTGCGGTCCTTCTAGGCCCCACAACTTCGTTAGACTGATGGGTATGAAAAACATAGTTTAGTTTTCCCTTTCCATCCATAAAGAAATCGCCGTGACCGGTGCCGTTTATCTTAGTTTGATTTTTACTCCATACTGGGTTGCGATAAAATTTTTTCCAAGGTCCTATCGGACTAGCGCTTGTTGCATACCCGACGGCATAATCTGGATTTCTAAAATCATTGGCCGAATAAAAAAGATAATATAAGTTGTCTCGTTTCAGTACAGTTGGTCCTTCGGTAACGCCCCAGTCTGTCCTAGCCGTATTTTCCCATGGATCGGTTGCATGCAGACACTCGACAGCGGTATCTTCTTTTATAGACTGTAAATCATCATTCATTTCGGCAACATACATCCTATTCCCCTTGTCTAATCTTACATGGTATAAGTAAATCTTACCTTTATCAAAAAATATAAATGGATCTATTATCTTAACAGGTGCTGCAATTGGTTTTTTTTCATGTTGACTGAAAGGACCAAGCGGACTATTGCTTTCTGCGATCGCAATTTGCTCATTGGCCACGTACGCCATGTAAAATTTATTGCGATACTCAAAAACCTGCGGCGCCCAAAAACCTTTAGATCCAAAGGCATCACCTTTTTTAAGTACTGTACCTTCGTTTTTCCAATGCAAGTTGTCTCTTGAACTATAGGCGCTAAAACCTTGATCTGTAGCGCCCTCATTTGTACCATATAAATAATAAGTTTTATCACTATAAAAAATCGTTGGATCTGCTAGATTAATTTGCTTACTGTGCTGTGCATAAACGGTTTGCACCTCCAAAAGCATAAACATAAAACCGCAAAAAAACAATAACTTTAAAAATGTTTTCATATTGATTATCTAATTTTTAATATAATTAATCTTTAATCGATACCCAAAATTTCTTTTGCAAGTTCGATAGTTCTTTTATTACCGGTATTTTTACCTGGTTCATCAGACAGTTTTACAACCTCAATCCATTCCTCATTTTTAGGCATGGTTTGGGTCATTTTAAGAACGATGTTCATCGGTTCTGGACCTACATCATTGGTTAGACTAGTACCGATGCCGAAAGAAATTCCTATTTTTCCTTTACACGCATGAACGATGTAGGCAACTTTCTCATAATTCAATCCATCAGAAAATATAATTGTTTTGCTCATGGGATCAATACCAAGCTTTTTATAATGTGCGATAAGCTTATGGGCAAATTTCAGCGGATCGCCACTGTCGTGCCGGACACCATCAAATAATTTTGCAAACATTTTATCAAATTGCCTGAAAAAAACATCGGTGGTATAAGTATCGGATAAAGCAATGCCTAAATCTCCTCTATACACGTCTGCCCAATGCGTTAAACCCATCACATTCGCCATTTTAAATCCATATCGGGCACCGTGAAACATAAACCACTCATGGGCGTGCGTGCCAATTGGTTTGGTATTAAATTTCATTGCAAAATGAACATTGCTTGTACCTATAAAAGCACCCTTTCCAAATTTATTTAAGGCATGCATTACCAAATGATGCACATGGTAAGAGTGGCGCCGCCGTGTACCGAATTCGGCAATTGTGATGCCTAATTTGCGATAGTTCTCTATTTTAATTTTTGTTTTTCCTTCAATTTCCTCATCAGAAATTCTATTGGCTGGTTTAAGCATGTAAAAAAGCTCGCTGACAAGGGCGAGAATTGGAACCTCCCATAAGATAGTGCGGTACCAAAAGCCCTCAATATGCACTTCCAACTCTTCACCTTTCTGCGAAATAAAAACTTCTGCTGGATTGTACTGATAACCTTCTAAAAAATCTAAATAAACCGGATCCAAATAGGGACACGCCTTCTCAAAGAAAGCTTTTTCCTCTCTTGATAATTTCAGCATTGCCATACTGTCGACTGCAATACGCAAAGCTTTATCAAATCCTTTTGGGAAAGAATGTTCCCCTCGGTTTATAAATTCATACCTCGCGCGTGCAAAAGGAAATAACTTAATGACTCCTTGTTGCATGGTAAACTTATAAAAGTCGTTGTCTAAAATAGAGGTAAATCCTACCTGCGGCTTAAGGTGTGTCATATAATACTAATGCCTATTTTATGGCTTTTCGCCTAACAGGGTTGATTTACTTTCGTCTAACTTTGCTTTTTCAGCCTCGCCCAATGTTGGAAATTTTAAATCTAGACTTCTCAACTTATCGGTAATGATTTCGCTTATTGCCAATCTCGCGTACCACTTTTTATCTGCAGGAATAATGTGCCATGGAGCGTCTTTGGTAGCTGTTTTGTTGATTGCTTCCTGATAGGCGTCCATATATTTGTTCCAAAGTGCACGCTCTTTCAAATCGCCCGAAGAGAATTTCCAGTTTTTTGTTGGATCGTCTATCCGCTCCATAAATCGTTGTTTTTGCTCCTCCTTACTCACATTTAAAAAGAACTTTAAAATGATTGTTCCATTGGCAGCTAAATGTTTTTCGAAATTTTTGATGCTTTCATAGCGTTGTGTCCAAAATTTTTCATCTATTTTTGGCACTTCAGCATATCCAGGGATGTGCTCGCTTAATATATACTCTGGATGCACCTTACAAACCAGTACATTTTCATAGTGAGACCTATTGTGAATGCCAATTCTGCCACGCTCTGGCAACGCCCTGTAATGCCGCCATAAAAAATCGTGCTCATATTCTAGGGCACTGGGCGTTTTAAAGCTAAATACCTGGCAACCTTGCGGATTTAAACCACTCATTACGTGTTCTATAGCGCTATCTTTGCCTGCTGCATCCATCGCCTGGAACAGAATAAGGATAGAATAACTGTTAGAGGCATACAATCGTTCCTGCAAATCGCTCATTTCTATTTTAGATTTTGCCAGATCGTCCTTTCCTTGCTTTTTATGGTAATTGCCTGTATTATTTGTTTTGGCATTTTTTAAAACAAATTTATTACCACCATGTACAATAAGTTCTTTAAATTCGTTTTTCATAGTTAGGATATAGAATAAAATGAAATTTAAATATAGATTAAAAATAGCCGAAATTAAAAGCGAGCTCAGTATTTATAGTTTTTCATATATTTAAGCCCACAGCACTTAGTCTTTACCCCATCTCTTTTAATATGTTTAAAGAAATAAAAAACAGATACTTACGTTATTTCACAATCCTGCTCTATTTCATCATTATCTTCTTTTCGGCACTACAATTAAATTTTTTGGGCTTATTTGGATACTCACCGAGCCGGAGCGACATAAAGCAACCTACACAACGTGTTGGATCTGAACTATACACCTCGGATGGAAAACTAATTGGCAGATATTACAAGGAGAATCGAACTCCTGTAAACTACAACGAAATTCCAAGCAGTGTAATTCATGCTTTGGTGGCCACAGAAGATGTTCGTTTTTATAAGCATTGGGGCATAGATTTCCAAGCTGTTGGCAGGGCGGTTATTGGATTGGGCCAAGATGGAGGCGCAAGTACCATTACCCAACAGCTGGCAAAAAATCTGTACCGTACCAGATATAATAAATCGCAGGGATTACTTGCAAAAATTCCTGGGATAAGAACCGTTATTTTTAAATTTAAAGAGTGGATGACAGCGGTAAAGCTGGAAGCCAATTATTCTAAAAATGACATCATCACCATGTACTTGAATACTGTCTCTTTCGGCAACAATACGTACGGAATAAAAACAGCGAGTAGAATTTATTTCGACAGAGAACCAAAAAACTTAAAGATAGAAGAATCTGCTTTATTGGTTGGAATGCTAAAAGGCACCACCCTTTACAACCCGACTAAAAACCCAAAAAATGCGTTCAATCGTCGTAACGTAGTTTTTACGCAGATGAATAAGTATCATTATTTAAGTATAGACAGTTTGGCGATGCTTAAAAAGGAACCCATTACTCTAAATGCTGGAAAGTTAGATGATAGCAGTGACGGCGATTCTTATTTACGTGCTGCCGTTGCGAAATATTTAGAGAAATGGTGTAAAGACAATGGTTACGATTTATACGAAGATGGCCTAAAAATTTATACCACCATTGATTCTAAGTTGCAAACTTACGCCGAAGAAGCTGTCAAAGATCAAATGAGGGTATTACAACGTCGATTTTACAACGTTTGGGGAAATGAAGATCCTTGGTATGATTCTGAGAAGAAAAAAGTAGATTTTCCAGATCGGGCAAAAAAATCGATGCCGATTTACAGCATATTACAAAAAAAATTCCCTAACCAACCAGACTCTGTTGACCATTACTTTAATAGAAAGAAGCCGATGCAGATCTTCACCTACAAAGGCGACCGGGATACGCTATTTTCTACGATGGATTCGATTCGTTATTATGGCAAGATTTTAAATACCGGTATGATGACAATGGAACCATCAACAGGAAAAATTAAAGTTTGGGTGGGTGGCATTGACCATAAGTTTTTTAAATATGATCATGTAAATCAGGCCAAACGCCAAGCAGGCTCTACCTTTAAGCCATTTGCATATTTAACTGCCCTTCAGCAAGGCATGAGTCCTTGCGATAAAATGACCGATAAACCTGTTCGGATTGCTTATCAAGACAAAGGAGAAACTAAATATTGGGAGCCTAAAAATGCCGACTGGGGAAATACCTATCAAGACATGAGTTTGCGATTGGCAATGGCGAGATCTGTAAATACCATTACCGCACAACTTACTGAAAAAGTTGGTTGGGACAATGTGGTAAAATGGGCACACAATTGCGGAATAGACAGCCATTTGGAATCTGTTCCATCGGTAAGCCTAGGTTCAAATGATGTAAGTGTGTATGAAATGGTAAAGGCATACAGCACCTTTTTAAGTAAAGGTGTGAGAACTGAGCCTATTTTGGTAGAGAAAATCACCGACCAAGATGATAAAGTGATTGAGGATTTCATCCCAAAAACTAAAAAGGTATTAAGTGATGAAATTGCTTGGTTAATGATGTACATGTTTAGGGGCGGAATGGAAGAGCCTGGCGGCACTTCGCAAGCGTTATGGGAGTGGCCAAATCTATTCAAAAAAAACAATCAAATTGGAGGAAAAACCGGCACCTCCTCTGATTATGTAGACGCTTGGTATATGGGCTTAACTAAGGATTTGGTAACTGGCGTTTGGGTAGGTTGCGACGAACGTACAGCGCATTTTAAAAATGGCGATCAGGGGGAAGGTTCTCACACAGCACTTCCTATCTTCGCTAAATTTATGGAAAAGGTTTATCTAGATCCAACGTCAGGGTATACTTATGGTCCATTTCCTAAACCCACAGTTCCTATCACAAGATCTTATAATTGTCCAAGTCCGAGGATTGTAAGAGATACCGCTCAAACAGACACAGCCGTTGTAGATTCTACTAATTTTGAGCCTTCTGCGACACAAGATAACCAGCAACAAACACCTGCAGAATCACCACAGCCTGTGCTAAGAAAAGAAGAGAAAAAAACGACACTTCCTCAAAATTCTCCACCTCTTTCTGCAACACTACCGCTGACTAAAAAAGAGGAGCGGGATTTAAAAAGGAAGCAAAGGCAAGAGGATCGAGACCGTAGGAAACAAATAAACGAATAGTGCTAGGAAACGTGTGATGCGTAGTATTTTACCAATTACAAAGGCCACCACTCAATCTTTTTTATCCAATAATCCGTACATTTAAATGTTAATCATTCAAACGCATAACACATGAAAATTGGCCATTTCAAATTGAGGCGCCTCGCCCCGGTTTTACTCCTATTAGCTGTTTCTTTATCTGCGCAGGCCCAATATTTTGGTCAGAATAAAGTGAGGTATAAAAAAATGGAATTTAAAGTGTTGCAAACGCCGCATTTTGAAATTTATTATTATTTAAAAAATCCGGATTTTATAAAAAAATTCTCAGAGGATGCAGAAACTTGGTATAAAATGCATCAAGAGGTTTTTAGAGATACTTTTTTAACTAAAAATCCAATTATATTATATAACAACCATGCAGATTTTCAGCAAACAACGGTATTAGATGGCGACATTGGAATTGGAACAGGTGGCGTAACTGAAGCGTTAAAAAACAGGGTGATCATGCCTATTATGGATTTAAGCAGTCAGACACGCCACGTGCTCGGACACGAGCTTGTACATGCTTTTCAATACCATTTGTTGCTAGAAAAAGATTCTATCAGCTTAGAAAATGTTGGCCGAACGCCCTTATGGATGGTGGAGGGAATGGCAGAATATTTATCGATAGGTAAAAAAGATGCCTTTACTTCTATGTGGATGCGGGATGCGATGCTGAATAGAGACATTCCTTCGCTAAAAGACCTCACAAATTCAAATAAGTATTTCCCGTACAGGTATGGCCAAGCATTCTGGACTTATATTGGGTCTCAATATGGAGACACGACCATTGTTCCTTTGTTTAAAAATACGGCAAAATATGGCTACGAAAACGCGATAAAGTATACTTTTGGTTATGACGATCAGACCCTATCTGGTTTATGGAAAAAATCTATCGATGATCATTATCGGCCTATGTTGAAAGCCGATAGTAGCCAGATTAAAATTACCGGAACGAAAATTCTTGATAATAAAAATGCGGGAAACCTAAACGTGGCTCCGTCGCTTAGTCCAGACGGAAAATACATCTCTTTTATGAGTGATAAAGATCTTTTTGGCATAGACTTATACCTTGCAGACGCAAAGACTGGAAGGGTTATAAGGAAACTAAGTAGCCAAGTAAGGAATAGCGATATAGACAACTATAACTTCATAGAATCGGCAGGTGCTTGGTCGCCGGATGGAAAACAATTTGCGTTCAGTATTTTTAGTCAGGGGAAAAATGAACTTTTAATTATTAATGTGGCAAATGGAAGTACAGCGTTGCGTACAAAGCTAGGCGACGTTGCTGAGTTTAGTAACTTGTCTTGGTCTCCAAATGGAAAAGACATTGCTTTTTCGGGATTGTTAGAAGGCCAAAGTGACATATTTTCCTATAATTTAGATAGCAAACAGGTAACCAACATCACCAATGATGTTTATGCGGATTATGCACCAACTTTTTCCCCTGATGGAAAGAAAATTGTCTTCTCATCTGAGAGAGTCGCAGTGCAATCAAAGAATTCTGCAGCGGTAAATCCTATCAATTTATCAGTTTATGACATTGCTGGAAAGACGATTTCGAACATTGATGTGTTTGCAGGCGCTAACAATTTAAACGCTCAATTTTCTGGCGACAGCCAGCACATTTATTTTCTATCGAATAGAGACGGCTTTAGAAACTTATATAAGTATAATTTTACCGACAACACCGTAGACCAACTTACAGATTATTTTACAGGAATTTCTGGAATTACAGAATATTCCCCTGCCATTTCGGTCTCTAGAAATGATGAAATTGCATACAGTTATTACCGTTATCAACGGTATACCCTTTATGACACCAAATTGAGCGACTTTACTGCAAAACGTATTGGCAATCAAGACGTAAATTTTGATGCAGCCATCCTCCCTCCAATGGAAAATTTTGGCGTAAACATCATTAACTCTAATCTTAAAAATTTCGATCGATTTGAGAAAGTAAATCAAGATTCGGTTAGACTTGTACCCTATCGCCCAAAATTCAAATTAGATTATTTGGCAAATAGCGGTGTTGGAGTTTCTTCTAGTCGATTCGGAACTGGGGTTCAAGGAGGAATTGTGGGTATGTTTAGCGACATTTTAGGAACCAATAAAATCATTGCCAACCTTTCTGTAAATGGAGAGATTTATGATTTCGGCGGTTTAGTGGGCTACATAAACCAAGAAAGTAGAATAAATTGGGGGGCGGCTATTTCGCACATTCCTTATACTTCGGGGTTTAATTCTTATGGTGTTGAACAACTACCTGCTACAGGCGGCGGCACCACCAATGCCATTAATTATCGTACAGATATCATTAGAACTTTCGAAGACCAAATTCAGGTTTTCGGCGCCTACCCTTTCAATAAAATACATCGTTTCGAACTTGGAGGTGCATTTTCCCATTATAGCTATAGAATAGATAGGTATAGCAATTATTACAGTCAAGAAGGATATTACCTAGGTTCTCAACGCACTAAATTGAGCAATGCTCAGGCACAAACAGATTATGGTGTCCCGTTTGATCCTTTTACACTTTATCAATTGAACGTAGGGTTTGTAGGCGACAATTCATTATTTGGCCTCACCGCACCACTCGAGGGTTTTCGGTACAGGGTTAGCGGCGAAAAATACCTTGGTACTTATGACTTTTATGCAGTAACAGCAGATTTAAGAAAATATTGGCGTATTAAACCTGTAACGATTGCCGCACGATCTTACAATAATTTTAGAATTGGCAAAGATGCAGATAGGCTTTATCCAAATTACATTGGCTATTCTTACTTGATTAGAGGTTATGAAGCAAATTCCATATACAAAACCCAATCTGGCGATGCGGCAAGTGCATTTAACATAAATCAGTTAAGTGGTAGCAAAATCGCTGTGTTTAACTTTGAATTAAGACTTCCGTTTACGGGACCTAAAAAGCTTGCTCAAATTCAATCTAAATTATTGTTTTCTGATTTAAACTTATTTTTTGACGCAGGCTTGGCATGGACTAACGATACGAAGGTTGCATTTAAAGCTAATCCAACCTACACCACAGAACCAGTAGTTGATGCCCAAGGAGCTCCGGTATTAGATGCCAATGGAATTCCGCTAACCTACCAAAATACCACTGAACGTACGCCTGTAATGAGCGCGGGTATTTCGTTAAGGGTTAATGTATTTGGGTACTTTGTGCTAGAACCATACTACGCTTTTCCTTTCCAGAGAAAAGATGTAAAAGCTGGTGTATTTGGATTGACATTTGCCCCTGGATGGTAGGTGATTTAAAGTTTAAACTTTCTTAACTGAAAAGGTTTGATATTTTGACAATTGAATAAATCTACTAATTTTTCGAAATGGATTACAAAAAATATGTTTACTTGCCGGCATTGCCAGAAGAAGTTTATTTAGCACTTACCAAGCCAACAAGTATACAACTCTGGACAGGTGCTGAGGTAGAATTTGAAGAGGAAATTGATACTGAGTTTTCTCTTTGGGATGGCGACATAAGCGGAAAAAACCTAGCATTTGACGATGGAAAAAAAATAGAACAAGAATGGTATTTTGGCGAACGCGAAGAGAAATCTATTGTTACCATAAAATTGCATCTAGATAATAAAGGAACTTCATTAGAATTTCGCCAAACAAATATTCCAGAAG
The DNA here is from genome assembly GCF_054061655.1 of Pedobacter sp. UYEF25. NCBI lineage: Bacteria > Pseudomonadati > Bacteroidota > Sphingobacteriia > Sphingobacteriales > Sphingobacteriaceae > Pedobacter > Pedobacter sp. UYEF25. The sequence goes on from NZ_JBSSEL010000001.1 coordinate 313,720, forward strand.
CAGATTTCTTGGATTTTACTTCTGGTTTAGAGGAAAATTATTTTGGGGGATTATTAGATTTTTTTGAAGAATAACACTTTCTTTATTGAATGATAAAAGAATTTGCACAAGCTTGTTTTTAAATTCCAACCAGTGTAAATAAAATATAATTTTAAAAGTGTTGTTATCTGCTCTAAACTAAACACTAATTGTATGAACAGGACTATTGGACTAATTTTAATTGTTGTAGGCATCCTAATGCTTGTGTGGACAGGTTTTACATACACCAAAAAGGAAAAAATTGTTGATGCAGGACCCATTCAAATATCTGCCGATAGGCAAAAAGATGTTAATTGGCCGCCTTACGTTGGAGGGATTGTTTTAATAGCCGGAGTAATTGTATTGGCTACTTCTAAAAAGAGGTAACGCTCTTTATTAATTCAGCCTCAGCAAAAATTTAAAACGGATGGGGCAGATCATATTAAATGCAACAGTAGTTTTATGGCAAATCAGTGCATGGGTTTTAAAACTATAACTACTCAAATTACATATGCATCTAAAATGTTGTGTATGAAAGTTTGGGTTAGGGAGACGCATTTAAATGTATTTTAAGTCGCAATTATTGATAGCAAATGACGTACACGTTTTAAAATGGCTTTGGCATATCCTGTCATTTTATTAAACAACCTGCTTTTCAATGTATCTAGAATTCATTAAACCTAAAACCCCCATGTAGGTTAGGGTAAAAGACAGTAAATCTCCAACTTTTAATCCTTCACTATTGTTCCCCAAATCTAGCACCAGCATGTCAGAACTTGCTTCAATAATTTGAACTTCTTGGTTGTCTGGCACCATATAACGGGGATTACAATCAAGCAATCCAACATCCAATATCGCTCTATAATGCTTCTTACCGATGTCTTTAGGATCAATAACAGGTATTTCTCCAGACACATTGATGCTTTGAACGCCATTAGGCGTTTTTGGTTTTCGATACAACTCTATAATTTCTGCGAAAAGCTTAAACACGTCGTTATTCATTCCCTCTACAGTTTTGTTTGTAAAAAGATTTAATCCAAAAAATAACATCTCCCCTATTCTAAAATGGTTTACAGTTTTCGGCAATTGTTTTTCTAGCAGTAAGGGAACGGTTACGCTGGTTCCGCCAGAGATCCAAGGAATATGAATGTTAAATTTTGTTTCTATTAATTGCTTGTACAAACTCAGTTGTACAAGTTTATCGTGCGAAGGCAAAATGCCATTTAAACAATTTAAATTTGTTCCAAGACCGACAATATTAATGTTTGTCATGTCTACCACTTGTGCATAAAAAGCCATCAGTTTATCACCAATAACTCCCTCACGTAGGTCGCCCATTTCAACCATTATAATAATTTTATGAGTCTTATTCTGTCTGATTGCTTCTTCGCTCAAAAGTTTTATAGTGCTCAATTCGGTATTAAAGCTTACATCTGCATAAGTAACTACTTGGGCTAAATTTCTGCTGGCAGGAGGCTTAATATATACGGTTTGTGCATTTGGAGCAACTTCTTTTATCACTTTTAAATTGGTTATTCTCGTGTCGTGAAACTCTGTAACCCCCAACTTGACCAATTCCTCTAAAAACAACTTATTGCCGCAAAGCAACTTGGAAACAACGCCCCACTTTACTTCGGCATCTAAAAACCAATTCTCAAGCTTTTGATAATTGTGCGCAAGCTTACTGCGATATAACTTTAAATACGCCATTAAAATGTTTTATTAAACAATAAGATAAATGCAATTTTTCCATCTATCGTTTCAGACGCATCTCTAAATATTTGTTGCTAAAGCCCAGCCTTTCATATAATTTCTTTGCAGGATTATCCGTTTCTACATGCAAAGCAATATCTCCCTTCGCAGTGGCAATTGCTTTTTCCATTAAGCTTTTTCCAAGTCCCTTTCCTCTAGTATTTTCATGGACTGCGATATAAACCAGAATATTTTCGGGAATGTATTTTTTCATTCCTGTTTCATTTACTACAACGGCTCCAAGAATTTCTGCTTCTTCTGTTGCAAGAACGATGAACCCCGCCTTCGCAAACACGTAATCGAGGCAAGCGAGAATGTCTTCTTTTTTATCGCCAAACCTCCCTAAATGATGTTCCAAAAAGATTGCAATCTTATCATTAGTAAAAATTGAATCTTCCCCCGTTTCAGCGCTTATGTTTTTAAAAATCATGTTGATGTTTTTTTTGTAAAAAGCAAATTAATTGTGATTAATCCCACTGCTCTTTATCTAAGAATGGTGCAAAGATAAAACTTCAAGCGCCAAAACACCATTTTAATAAATCGATTTTGCAAAAGATTGCACGGTGCACATCGTTTTTGTACTTTAGGGTCTTCAATCTAATCAGCATATGAGAAAATTATTTTCTTTCAGGGTATATTTAATGACGTTATTTTTGAGCTTGAGCTTTTCAATCCGCGGAAATACACAACAAAAAATTATTGTGGAAAGTGTAAAAAACACTGCCACTACTGCAACAAATAGTTTCTATGTAAGTAATAAATCACCGCTTTTACAAAGTCATTTTATTAAACTTCCCGTTGGTAGCATTAGGCCCGGTGGCTGGCTACATAAAGTTTTAGAACTTCAGAAAAACGGACTGACCGGAAATTTAGGAGAGATAAGCATTTGGCTTTCAAAGGAGGACAATGCTTGGCTGCATAAAGATGGAAAAGGTAAATACGGATGGGAAGAACTCCCCTACTGGTTAAAAGGGTATGGAAATATAGCCTATATGTTAAAAGATCCTAAAATGTTAAAAGAAACAAAGTTTTGGATTGATGCAGCCATCAAAAACCAGCGCCTAAACGGCGATTTCGGTCCATTAGTGTATAAAGGCGAAGGCAAAAGAGACCTTTGGACTAATATGCCGATGCTTTGGTGTTTGCAGTCTTATTATGAGTATAGTAATGATAAAAGAGTAATAGATTTAATGACCAAATACTTTAAGTGGCAGTTAACTATTCCTGATGATAAGTTCCTAGAAGATTATTGGGAAAATAGCCGTGGGGGGGATAATTTGGTAAGTGTGTATTGGCTTTATAACCGTACCGGTGACAAATTTTTGTTAGATTTAGCTACTAAAATAGATAAAAATACAGCCAATTGGCGTCAAAAAGATAACCTTCCAAACTGGCATAATGTAAATGTTGCGGAGTGCTTTAGAGAACCTGCCACATTTTATCTACAAAGTCATAAGCAAGGAGATTTAATGGCCAGTTATAACGATCAACATTTAATTAGAAACATTTACGGACAAGTACCAGGCGGTATGTTTGGCGCAGATGAAAATGCTAGAAAAGGCTATGACGACCCGCGGCAAGCTGTAGAAACTTGCGGATTGGTCGAACAAATGACATCAGATGAAATGATGTTACAGATGACGGGAGATACGTATTGGGCCGCCAATTGCGAAGACGTAGCTTTTAATACTTTCTCGGCAGCCTTTACGCCAGATTATAAAGCACTCCGGTATTTAACTGCGCCAAACATGGTCATTAGTGATTCCAAAAATCACCATCCAGGTATAGACAATTCCGGTCCGTTTTTAATGATGAATCCCTTCAGCAGCCGTTGTTGTCAACACAACCATGCTGCAGGTTGGGTTTATTATGCAGAAAACACTTGGATGGCTACGCCCGATAATGGAATAGCAGCGCAACTTTATGCGGAAAGTTCTGTAAAGATAAAAGTTGGAAGTGGTGTAAATGTAACGCTAACTGAAAACACAAAATATCCTTTCGAAGATTTGGTTGCTATCAACATAGCAACGCAAAAAAGCGTGAGTTTTCCGCTGTATTTACGAATTCCGGAATGGTGCAAAAGCCCCGTAATAAAAGTAAACAACCAGGTAGTAAAAGTAATGGCAACCCCGGGTGAATACGTGAAAGTGACGAAACTTTGGAAAGACAAAGACCAAATTACCATTAAATTCCCGATGGATATTGCTGTTAGACAATGGGCAAAAAACAAAAATAGTGTGAGCGTTAATTACGGTCCACTAACCTATTCATTAAAAATAGATGAAAACTATGTTAAAAAAGACAGTAAAGAGACAGCCATTGGAGATTCTGGATGGCAGCCCAACGCAGACCCAAGCAAATGGCCTTCTTTTGAAATTTTACCGAAATCTCAATGGAATTTTGGTTTGCTGTTAGACCAGGAGAAACCTGAAAATTCGTTTAAGGTGGTGCGAAGACCATGGCCGAAAAACAACAATCCTTTTACAAATGCAACTGCACCAATTTTTTTAGAAGCAAAAGGAAAAAAAATTCCAAGCTGGACGATTGATGCCACTGGGCTGGCTGGTAACTTGCCACAAAGCCCGGTAAAAACAGATGGCAAAAGCACATCCTTAATACTTGTCCCAATGGGTGGCGCCCGATTGCGCATTTCTGCATTTCCTGTTGTAGATTAAATCCGTTTGTTAAAAAATTAAAAAAAGCCGCCAATTTGGGGGCTTTTTTTGTGTGTATTTCACATCGTATAGATGTGTTCCTTAAGCAAGTACTATTAATGTTTATTAACGCATCAATTCTTTAAATAACTCAAAACAAAAGTGACCTAAGTACATATATTTTTGTTATTTTACGGTCGAAACCAAACTTAAAAAAAATGGATCAGCCGTCTAAATATGCTTCATCTACCCCTAAAAAAGTGTTTTTTATTGGCGTACTTACGCTTTCGATTCTGGCAATAGCGACAATCTTTTTTTTCAACCGAAAGAAAACTCAACAAGACAATCAGGCGTATGCCAAATATATAGAGTCTTACACCTCGGGCACAATTTCAAAAACTAGCTTTATTAGAATTCATCTAGCAAACGCCGTTACCGGGATGAAGGATTTAAACAAAGCTGAGACGCGAGACCTGTTTGACTTTTCTCCGTCAATTGGCGGAAAAACTTTTTGGATTGATCCACAAACGATAGAATTTAGGCCTGATGAACCGCTAAAATCTGGAAAAACATATGAAGGATCCTTTAACCTTTCGGAGATTTTAACCACAGAAAAGGGATTGGAAGATTTCGATTTTGAATTTAGAATTATAAAACCCGGCCTTGCATTTACACAAAATGGATTAGTTTCTCAAAACAACACTTCATTAGATTACATGAAGTTGACTGGCGAAATAGCTACCTCTGATGCAGAAGAAACACAAGCCATCGAAAAAACAATTACTATAGATTTTAGTCAGAAGCTACACATTAAATGGCAGCACAATCCATCAAAAAACACTTCTAAATTTACCATAGACAGTATAAAAAAGCAAAATACAGATCAAACGTTAAACCTAAAATGGTCGGGTGATCCGATAAATGCATCGCATACAGGCGAAGAAGAAATACGTATTCCAGCCCTTAATAAATTCGAAGTGCTAAACATCAGGGCGGTGCAAGGTGAGGAAGATTACGCACTGGTTCAATTTTCTGAGCCTGTTGGCGTAGGGCAAGATTTAAGTGGAATGATCTCTATAGGCAACCTCAGCGATTTAAGATACACCATTGATGGAAGTCAGGTGAAAGTGTATGCCGCAGAGGAGTTTAATGGAGCTTATGCAATCAAGGTCATTGCTGGAATTGAAAACATCAATCAGAAAAAATTGACTGAAAGCAAAACAGTCAACTTGGTTTTTGAAGATAAAATGCCTGCAGTAACCATTTCTGGGGCAGGAACTATTTTGCCTAATTCGGGGAAATTGGTATTGCCATTTGATGCCATAAACTTGAAGGCGGTAGATGTTACTGTCATTAAAATTTATGAGAATAACATTCCTCAATTCTTCCAAACCAACAATTATAACGATGGGAATGAGTTAAGGAGGGTAGCCAAACCCTTACTGCAAAAAACAGTTCGATTGGATGTTGATAAATCCATCGACCTCCATAAAAAAAATAGATTTAGTTTAGATTTAGATAAGCTCATCAGAACAGAATCGGGTGCAATGTATCGCGTAAGCATCGCCTTTAGGCCCGAATATAATGCATTTAGTTGTAAAATAGAGAACTCCGCTAAAGAAGAGGGCGAGGCATATGATGACGCTTACGGCAGCGATAACTCTGGCGATAAAATAGATGAAGACGACGAATTTTGGCAACGTTATAATGACTATTACCCAAAGAATTATCGTTGGGATGAAAGAGAAGACCCTTGTACACCATCCTATTATACCTCAGACAAATGGGCTAGCAGAAACCTGATAGCATCTAACATCGGCCTAGTTGCAAAACGAGGTAATGACAACAGCATGCTCATCGTTGCGACGGATTTACTAACAGCAAAACCGTTGAGTGGCATAAATTTCGACTTGATGGATTATCAAAAGCAGATTATCTATTCTGGCAAAACGGATGGTGATGGTTTTGCAAAATTCGATTTGAAGAAGACTCCATTTTTATTAATCGCTAAGATTGGCGCTGAGCGTGGATATTTAAAGCTCGATGATGGAAACTCCCTGCCGTTGAGCCGATTTAATGTCGGTGGCGACATGGTGCAGAACGGGATGAAAGGATTTATATACGGCGAAAGAGGTGTTTGGAGACCAGGGGATAGTGTATTTGTTTCATTTGTATTGGAAGACAAATTAAAAAAATTACCGGACAATTATCCCGTAAGTATGGAACTATACAATCCAAAAGGACAGCTTTACAAAAGGCTAATTAATGCAAAACCATTAAATGGTTTTTACACCTTTAAGACTGCTACTGAAAATACCTCGCCTACCGGCGATTGGTTGGCAAAAATAAAAGCAGGCGGCGCCACTTTTTCCAAAACCATCAAAATAGAAACTGTAATGCCCAACAGATTAAAAATTAGTTTTGATATTGGCAACAAGTCTTATTTAACATCCGGTACATCTACCGCTAAACTTTCTGCCAAGTATCTTTTTGGTGCAGTAGCGCAAAATTTAAAGGCAAAGGTTGATGTAAACCTAAACACCACCGAAACCAAGTTTAAAGGTTTTGATGGCTACAGTTTCGACAATCCGACAGTGAATTTCGAGTCGCAGGTTAAAACCATATTTGAGGGGACATTAAATGCCACTGGTGAGGCAATCATCAACACCAATTTAGACCAAAATGCAAGTGCACCTGGCGTTTTAAAAGCGAACTTTACCACGAAGGTGTTTGAACCAGGCGGCAATTTTAGCATCGACTATTTAAGCGTTCCGTACCACATGTACAACAATTACCTTGGCGTAAAAGCACCAGAAGGTAATAAATTAACAGAAATGTTGGTAACAGGAAAAGACCATAAGGTAGAAATTATAAATGTAAATACTGACGGCAAACTATTGACTGGTAATAAAACGGTACAAGTAGAGTTATACAAAACCCAATGGCGGTGGTGGTGGGAACAAGACAACCAATATACTTACGCTAACTTTACGCAGAACAAATACAATAAACTTATAGAGACCAAAAAGGTAACACTTAGCAACGGCAAGGGCAGTTACAATTTAAGAGTTGACGAACCAGAATGGGGGCGCTATTTAATTTTAGTACGCAGTTTAGATGGTGGCCACGTAACCGGAACTTCGGTGTACATCGATTGGCCTGGTTGGCAACAACGCGAGCAAGGAAGCAACCCAACAGAAGCAGCGATGCTTTCATTTACTGCAAATAAAGACAAATTTAAAGTCGGCGAAGACATTACGTTAACGATGCCATCGAGTAAAAACGGTCGTGCGCTTATTTCTTTAGAAAACGGAAGCCGGGTAGTTAAAACTTTTTGGATTGACACCAAAGCTGGCGAAACGCAATTTACTTTTAAGGCAGAAAAAGAAATGAGCCCGAATGTGTTTGCTAACGTAACCATGTTGCAGCCGCATGCGCAAACGATAAATGACTTGCCAATTAGAATGTATGGGGCTATTCCGCTGTTGATAGAAGACCCGCAAACCATATTGAAGCCAACCATAAAAATGTTGGATAAAATTAAACCCGAAATCGAAAACACCATCACCATCGGCGAGCAAAACGGCAAGGCAATGACTTATACCATTGCATTGGTTGATGAAGGTTTGTTGGATTTAACACGGTTTAAAACGCCGGATGCACATGCTTCGTTTTATGCGAGAGAAGGTTTGGGCGTAAAAACTTGGGATTTATTTGACTATGTGCTCGGTGCGTACGGTGGAAACTTAGAACGCATTTTAAGTATCGGTGGTGATGGAAGCATCAATAAAAACTTAAGCCCAGCAAAGGCAAACCGCTTTAACGCCGTGGTAAAATTTATGGGGCCATTTAATCTTGCAAAAGGGCAAACAGCTACCCATAAATTTAAATTGCCACAATACATTGGTGCGGTTCGCGCCATGGTTGTTGCTGGAAACGATGGAGCATACGGTTCTGCAGAGAAATCTGTACAAGTAAAAAAACCATTAATGGTGTTGGCCACTGTGCCGAGGGTAATTGGTCCTGGCGAAGCTTTTAAACTTCCAATTACTGTTTTTACCACCGAAAACAACTTAAAAAATGTTTCCGTAACGCTACAAACCAGGAATTTAATTGTTGAGGGAACAAGCAAAACTGTCTTGCATTACGCTAAAGTTGGCGATCAAATGGCGTATTTTGATGTGAAAGCGCCAGAGAAAGTTGGCATTGCAAAGATTAAAGTCATCGCGCAAAGCGGAGCAGAAAAAACCGTTTACGATGTAGAGATGGACATTCGGAATCCAAATCCTTATGTTACAAATGTGGTTTCGGCAACATTGCAACCCGGCCAAAAATGGTCTGTAAATTACAAGCCAATTGGCATGGAAGGCACAAACACTGGTTCGTTAGAAGTATCTTCTATTCCGGCTATAAACCTTACCAAGCGTTTGAACTTTTTAATTCAATATCCACATGGATGTATTGAACAAACCACTTCGGGCGTTTTCCCACAATTATTTTTGGATCGATTGACCAAGCTCACCGAAACTCAGAAAGCCAAAACAGAGAAAAATATCAAAGCTGGCATCAACAAACTTAAAGATTTCCAAACCGTTAGTGGCGGACTGTCCTACTGGCCCGGCGATCCAAATGCCGATGAATGGGGAACTAATTACGGGGGCCACTTTTTAATAGAGGCGCAAGATGCGGGCTACACAATTCCCGTGGGTTTAATGGATGGCTTGTTGCGTTATGAGAAAGACAAAGGCAATAACTGGGCACCGAATAGTAATAATTTTTATGGTGGCGATTTATCTCAGGCGTATCGTTTGTACATTCTCGCTTTAGCTAAAAAACCAGAAATGGCTGCGATGAACAGGTTGAAAGCTTTTGAGTATTTATCGGTTGCTGCAAAATGGCGATTGGCTGCTGCATACAAGTTGGCAGGGCAAAATGATATTGCACAAAATATGGTTAGAGGATTGGCGATCGAAGTAAAACCTTATACTCAATTAGGTGGAACTTACGGCAGCGATGTTAGAGATGAAGCGATGATTTTAGAAACGCTTACCTTACTTGGCCAAAAAGCAAAGGCAGCGAGCATATTACAGTCTGTTGCCAACAAATTGGGCGAAGATACTTGGTACAGCACTCAAACAACGGCTTATAGTTTACTGGCGGTTGCTAAATTTTGCGGAAGCAATAAAGCAGCAAATAGGCTGCAATATAGCTATACGCTGGATAAAAAATCAGCTTCGGTTAATGCCGATGATTATCTAAATAGCACCGCAGTAAACTTCAGCGGCAACGCCACGACAGTCACCAATACTGGCGACAATGTATTGTTTGTACGATTGGTGCTAGAAGGTCAACCTGTGGCTGGTCAGAATAATTTCTTACCAAACCGACCAGATGTGTTGGACATGAATGTGGTGTACAAACGTCTTAATGGTGTAGTGATAAATCCAACAACTATAAAACAAGGGTCTGATTTTTATGCCGAGGTGACCATTAAAAACCCAGGGAAAATGGGTTATTATGAGCAGATGGCTTTAACGCAAATATTCCCTTCTGGTTGGGAAATCATTAATACGAGGTTGAACGACAATCAGAGTATTTTGGCTTCTTCGCCTTTTAATTATCAAGACATTAGAGATGATCGGGTGTTTACCTATTTCAACATTAGAGAGAATGAAAGCTTGGTGTACAAGGTGTTATTAAACGCCTCTTACATTGGTCGCTATTACTTATCAGCTGTTCAATGTGAAGCGATGTATAATAACAACATTTCTGCAACGAAGGATGGACAATGGGTTGAGGTGGTTAAGTAAATGATTTTAAAGTTGGGGCGAATTCGGTACTTTTAAATCAGCGTTTAATTGTTGCGAATTTGCCATAGTTAGGAATAAATGGTTTGTTGAGAGTTTCAAAAACTATGTTTTCTAATCCCATCAAATTCGATGGGATTAGAAAACACCATAGAATAATTGGGAGAAAGAGAATCCTTATACAATCCAGATTTTAACTATATCGATTTCGGTAAAATTAAAATTTTTCGAGGAGCAATAAAAGAATGCCAATTTGTTAGACCCTGTTTTTATCGACACAAAAAATAAGATGATAAGCACTTTTTTTACACGCCAATCGAACAGAACATATTTTGCTTTTGGGGTTTTAACAATGCTTTTAGCCGAAACTGCTTTTATAATAGGTTTTTCGGTTAATAGTAAAAGTCCATATATTCTCTTATTAAACCTACTAGCATTGGCGATTGGATCTGTTAATGTTTATTTTTATTTTAACAATTTAATTAATCAAAATCTCAGGCTTAAAGAAGGAATAGGTGGTGGAATAACTTGTATATCCGTAATTATCCCATTTTTATTTTGCTTGAGTATGCTTATTCTTAATTGATAGTTAAAGTTATCGCAAAGATTCTAAGGTTAAAAAAATACTGCGCCTTTATCAACCAAATAGCCTTAAAGAATAGAATGAAACATCTGTTAATTAATGAATAACACCCAAAAAGCCTTCCTCCTTTCAGATATCATCTGCCTGCTTATTGTGTTGGCTTTTCTGTTTTGCTTGCCCAAGAAACTATTCCATTATCCAACTTCTTATGTGATAGAAGCAAGTGATGGAAAGTTGCTAAGCGCATCTATTGCAAGCGATGGACAATGGCGATTTCCAATTGCCGATAGCATCCCACAAAAGTTTAAAGATTGCATAATTGCATTTGAAGATAAGCGATTTTACAATCATATTGGGATAGATTTTTTAGCGCTTGCCAGAGCAACAAGACAAGATATACGCGCTAGAAGTATAGTTAGCGGCGGAAGTACATTGACAATGCAGGTGATGCGCTTATCGCGCAAGCAAGACCGTACCATTAGCCAAAAATTAATAGAAATGATTTGGGCTTTACGATTAGAACTTACAAATTCTAAAAATCAAATTTTAAAATTATATGCGGCAAATGCACCTTTTGGGAGTAATGTGGTTGGTTTAGATGCCGCAAGTTGGCGTTATTATGGCCGAAACCCTAGTCAGCTTTCTTGGGGCGAAATGGCAACGTTGGCCGTGTTACCAAACAGTCCGTCTTTAGTTTTACCGGGCAAAAATGCATCAAAGCTGATTAAGAAGCGAAACGATTTACTAGACAAATTGGCGAAGCTAAAATACATCACACAAGAAACGGCAAACTTAGCTAAGTTAGAACCAGTGCCTGGTAAACCTTTGCCCTTACCGCAAAACGCCCAACATCTTTTAAATCGATTTAAGCAAGAACGTTCGGCACTCAAAGTAAACTCTACACGCATAAAGACGACTGTTGATGAACAACTTCAGCTTAAAATAAACAGCATCGTAAAACGATACAACAATAGATATAGAGCTAACGGAATTAACAACATTGCCGCGTTGGTATTAAACGCGAGAACTGGCGAAGTGGCCAGTTACGTCGGCAACATTTATCAGCCAGAAGACCCGTCTTTAGAAAGTCATGTAGATATGATTAAGGGGCCTAGAAGTCCGGGGAGCACATTAAAGCCCTTTTTATATGCAAGTATGCTTAATGATGGTTTTATCCTGCCAACTACTTTATTGCCAGATATTCCGACGCAAATATCTGGCTACGCGCCCCAAAATTACGATTTGGGCTATGACGGTGCAATCGCAGCCGATAAAGCGCTAAGCAGATCGTTAAATGTTCCGGCCGTTAGAATGTTGCAACAATATAAATACCAGCGGTTTTACGATAAGCTGAAAAAAATGGGTATCGGTACGCTCAACCAACCTGCAGACCATTATGGGCTTTCGCTTATTTTGGGTGGCAGTGAAGTAACCATGTGGGATTTGGCGAACACTTATATGGGCATGGTGAAAACTTTAAATCATTTTAACAGTTATCAAGGCCTTTATAATGCGGCCGATTACGACCAAGCAACGTATATCAAACAAAAACCTAAAGAACCAATTTTAGAAAAATCTTCTTATTTAGATCATGGATCTATTTGGGCGACCTTTAATGCGATGGAAGAATTAATGCGCCCTGGCGACGAGGGTTTATGGCAACAATTTTCTTCTTCTCAACGCATTTCTTGGAAGACAGGAACCAGCTTCGGCTTTCGCGATGCTTGGGCCGTTGGACTAACGCCAGATTACGTGGTTTGTGTTTGGGTTGGAAACGCCGATGGCGAAGGTCGCCCCGGATTGGTTGGCGTAGAAGCTGCCGCACCAGTATTGTTTGATATTTTTAGGCAATTGCCAAATGGAAAGTGGTTTGAAACGCCAAAAACAAAACTTAAAACCATAAAAATATGTAAGCAGAGTGGCTACAAGGCTGGAGAGAATTGCCCAGATGTGATAGATGAACTGGTTCCTTTTGGCGGAGAAAAAACTGGAATTTGTCCTTATCACAAACTTATTCATTTAGATAAAACAGGAACTTATCGGGTAAACGATAATTGCGAAGAAGTGGGAAACATGCAAAATAGAAGTTTTTTCATCCTTCCTCCGGCAATGGAATATTACTATAAAGTGAAGAACGCCGATTACAAACCTCTGCCTCCATTTAAAAATGGCTGCGACATAAACACTTCAACCGCAGCCATGGAACTTATTTATCCCAAAAACCACGCGACAGTTTACATTCCGTTAGAGATTGATGGCACACGTGGGAAAGTGGTATTAAATGCCGCTCATAGAAATCCATTGGCAAAAATTTACTGGCATATAGATGACGAATACATCGCAACGACCACAAATTTTCATCAATTGGCTGTCAGTCCGTCGCCGGGAAGGCACAAACTAACTTTGGTAGATGAAAACGGCGAACGGTTGGAGCAGTATTTTACTATATTGGATAAGGAGCGGAAGGGCAACTGAAAGTTTGTGGTTCATAGTTTTATTTGTGCGCTTTTAACTTGCGCTTGCAAAAGACATTTTATATCTAATACATTAATTTATGAGATACAGTTGGTGATTGTAATTGGGCTAAAATAAATCCATCTTGGTATTTCAATCTTTCAAAAATTACACCTCAAAATCCAAAAACAGATCCACAGATTCATGTTAAATCTCTGTCTTCTTCACTCTTAATTTCCTAACGATTGTACCATAAACGACCAAATATTGGGCGATAAAATAACCAGCGATTACCAAGGCAGAGCTTCCCACTATGGGTTGAACGTATCTATCTAAGGCCCAAACTGTATTCGCAAACAAGAAAAATAACGCCGCATATAAAATCATTTTAAAGCTTAAAAGATTCACTTTATCAAACCGATTGACTGCCAAAATTCCCATGAGGCACAATATCAGCATGTAAAGTAAAACTGCGGGTTGTAGTGGTCCGAGTTGCGGACGTAAATAAAAGAATATTCCGAAACAGAAACCTGTAAAACCAATTATTGCCCAAATTAAATAACTATTTTTTTGTTTGGGATTAGACTTGTGATCAAGTAAAAATGCCCTAATGTAAAATATGTAGCAGATAAACTGCGCAAAAAAGATCGTCGTTTCTAAATATCCTTTTGTTGCAAAAACTACATATAAATCTCCGACGAAGGCACAACATAAGCCAATAAAGATCTGTTTGTGAAATCTACCTGTCAATCGCTCCGCCCGGAAAAGCCAAGCCAGCAACAACACAATAGATAGTGGTTTTGCAATTGCCAATAAGTCGGTATTTTTTAGATAATCTGCAAGAATCGCAGCAAATGTGAGTATCGCAAATAGGATAGAATAAGCTTTATTTTTCATAAATTATATGCGACGGAATTAGTGATCAGCAAATCAAATGTATATTTTATTCGGCATAAATCTCGTTATTCGGAGGGAGGAATGCGGTGCATTTTTACAGTTTCCAAATACAATAAAACCTGATTTAAACAAACGCTTAATTTTTCCTTCAGTTCATGTTCCCAAAAACGCATCACGGTATAGCCCATAAAATTAAGTTGTTGATTCACAAATTGATCGCGCTGCATATTCCTTTCAATTTTTGGGATCCAAAAAGTAGCGTTCGTTTTGATTTTTTGCTTCCGTTCTGCCCAACCGAAGCCATGCCAAAAAATCGCCGTCCACAAAAATAACCAAACGATATTTGTTAATTACGAAATCTAGTTTTCCTAAAATGTGGTTCATATGAGTTCTGTAAAGTACATTATTCGCCCACAATGCATTTCTAAACCGCAGTTCCTGAATCGTATCTTTGGCCTTTATTTTAGCCATAACAGCACTTCGCGCCTTTGATGTGTAAAATCCTGCTTCTTCTTCAAAACTTGGGACTTTTGTTCTGTTTCGCTCTTTAGGTAGGTATAACTTTGACGACATCAATAAAAACAACAGCTAAAAAGACAAATTTGTTCAATAGATTAGTAAATTTCTATCCAAAAACCTTTAGGAATGATAAAGTTATTTTAATTTTGATTTATAGGTTATAACGTAAATACATGCGCTTTATAGGACTTTTTTTCTGGTTAATTTTCGCAATTACCCTTTCAGCTTTTATTTTTTTGAGCATTTTTATTGCGCACCACCCTATCTTCCAAGCAGATATTGCTATTTCAAATTATCTGCAGCAATATCATTCAAATTTACTAGACAATGCAATGTTAGCCGTAAGTTTCTTCGGCGAGTTGCCGTATTCTTTAATATCCGTTATTTTAGCAGCGATTATTTTTTACCTAGCTGATTTCAAAAGAGAAGGTTATTATACTGTAAGCATTTTGAGTTCTGGTTTAGTCATTCTGGTTGTAAAAAACTTGGTCAATCGGCCCAGACCGACAGCGCTTTATGTACGGTTGGTAGGAATCAATCGATTCCAAAGTTTCCCAAGTGGTCATGTACTTTCCTACACCCTCTTTTTTGGGTTTTTACTCATCCTAATGTTTACCCTGAAAGGAATCCAGCCAACCATTAGAAAAGTGCTGATCGCTATCTCTATATTTTACGTTGTAAGTATTCCATTTTCTAGAATTTACCTCGGTGCCCATTGGTTTACAGATGTTTTGGGTGGATTTTTGCTTGGTTTAACTTTACTTTTCCCACTGTGTTATCTTTATTTTAGAGGCAAAAATGACATATGAAGCCACTTCGGCTTTTTAAGTTTTTAATATTCTTTTAAAAAGATTATGAGTCATTTAAGCGCATTGTGCGGTCATCTACTTCATGTTTTTCCACTTAAGGGCAGGCAAGAGTATAACGAATTTGCCATTAGCGCTCGGACCTAATGTCTGTTTTGCGTTAGCGATGTTTGGAAATTTTGCGAGGAACGAACAAAAAGATTGGGAAGGAAAGCGCGACCCTCCTCAGGGAAACGCCCAGATTATTTCTTAACTCCTAAGATTTATTTTAAGATATGTAAATTGATGATTATTTGGGCGCTTTAACACGCTGTCCATTGTATCTTTAATTGGCTTTTAACGGCCAATTAAAGGATGCCATTCCCATCGTTAGCGCACCACTCATTTCGGCTATTTCGGTTAGCGATTGCTTGGAAATACTTTTTGTGAGGAACGAGCCAAAAGATTGCAACGTAAAGCGCGACCCTCTTCAGGGTAACGCCCAAATGATCTAAAAACTTATTAGACTTATTTAAGATCGAGCGTATTAATTATTAGGGCGCTTTTAAGCTTGAGTTAAATCTGTTCCATAAAAAAACGGATTGCAGCCTCGACTACAATCCGTTAAATTATTTGTTATATCAACCTATTTACTAAACTTATAAATAGAACTTGTTTTGTACACTTGTCCTGGTTTCAATTCCGTAGATGGAAACGTCGGTTGGTTTGGACTATCAGGAAAATGTTGAGTCTCCATTGCAAATGCAGTTCTAAAATCGTCTGTTGCACCTCCTTTAAAAGTGTTTTTACTTTGCATAAAATTACCACTATAAAATTGCAAACCAGGTTCTTGAGTGTACACATCCATAACAATTCCAGATTTATCTCCTTTAACAGTGGCAGCGTGATACATACCCATTCCTGCAGTTTTGTTTAATACATAATTGTGGTCATATCCTTTCCCAAAAGCAAGTTGTTCATTTTTATCATTTATGCGTTTACCAATGGTTTCTGGTTTTGTAAAATCAAACGGAGTTCCTGCGACTGCGTCCATTTTTCCTGTCGGAATTAAAGTAGAATCGACTGGCGTGTATTTATCGCCGTAAATAGTTACTGTATGATCTAAAATTGTCCCGCTTCCCTCTCCGTTTAGATTGAAAAAAGCATGATTGGTTAGGTTCACTACTGTTTTTTTATCGGTAGTTGCCACATAATCCATTTCTAATTCATTATCATCATTTAATGTGTAAGTCACTTTTACATCTAAATTGCCAGGAAAATTTTCATCACCATCTTTAGATAAATAATGGAGTTCTATGGCATGGTCGTTTGGCTGTTTAGCATCCCAAACCACATACTGAAAACCTTTTTTACCACCATGTAAAGTGTTCTGACCATTGTTTTTAAAAAGTGAATAGGTTTTCCCATCTAACGTAAACTTGCCCTTGGCAATCCTATTTCCAAATCTGCCGATCGTAGCCCCGAAATAAGGTTCAGTAGATTTTTCATAGTCTGCAACACTTTTAAACCCAACGACTACATCAACTAATTTTCCGTTTTTATCGGGCACTAACAAGCTGACCAATCTGCCTCCAAAGTTGGTAAAAATTGCTTCCGCATTGTTTTTATTCTTTAAAGTGTACAAGCCAACTTGCTTTCCGTCGATTTCTGTTTTAAAAGAATCTGCCATTAATTTTGCCATTTTTACATTGTTAGTTGATGCGCTATCTGCTGATGACGCGTCTTTTTTAGAATTTGATTGACAAGATGCCAACAATAAACCACCTGAAGCAAGCAGGCAGTAAACAAGTTTTAGGTTCATTTCAAAAAGATATTTAGGTTAAAATATAAAATGTAAATGTAACCATAACAATTAAAATAGCAAACAGAAGTTAAACGCCCACTTTTTCGACAAGCATTCTAAAAAATTCCTTTTTCATAAGAAATTGGTATAATTGCATAAAAAGAATACAATGGAACATATAGCTGCAGAAAGTAGATACGAAAAGATGCAATACCGCCGTTGCGGAAAAAGTGGTTTAATGCTTCCAAGAATGTCCTTAGGCCTTTGGCACAACTTTGGTTTTGTGAATGATTACGACAACAGTAAAAATATTATTTTTACCGCTTTCGATCATGGAATTACGCATTTCGACTTAGCAAATAATTATGGTCCGCCTCCGGGATCTGCTGAAACGGTTTTTGGCAGGATTTTAAAAGAAAACTTGTCAGCTTATCGCGATGAAATAATTATTTCTAGCAAAGCGGGATATACTATGTGGGATGGTCCTTACGGCGATTGGGGTTCGAAAAAATATTTAGTTTCTAGCTTAGACCAGAGTTTAAAAAGATTGGGGATAGATTATGTAGACATATTTTATCATCACCGCCCAGATCCGGAAACACCTTTGCAGGAAACCATGGATACGCTAAGTTTGATGGTGCAGCAAGGTAAGGCGCTTTATGTTGGTATTTCCAATTATGAAGCCGGCGAGGCAAAGAAAGCCATAGATATACTTAAAAAAAACGGAACACCTTGCCTCATACACCAGCCCAAATATTCTATGTTTGAACGTTGGGTTGAAGATCAATTGCTTGACGTACTTGAGGAAAGCGGCGTAGGTTGCATACCCTTTTCGCCATTGGCCCAAGGCTTACTAACCAATAAATATCTAAAAGGCATTCCGGAAGATTCTAGAATAGCGACGAGCGGCGTTTTCTTAAAGGAAAGCAATTTAACTCCCGAAGTATTGGCGAAAATCTCAAGACTAAACGAACTTGCGCAATCTCGAGGCCAAGATCTAGCACAAATGGCGTTGTCGTGGATTTTGAAAGACGATCGCATTACTTCAGTACTTATTGGCGTAAGCAAACCCGAACAAGTGCTTGACTCGGCAAAAGCTATAAAAAACATCATTTTCAGCGCGGATGAATTAGATCAAATCGATAAAATTTTAGGCTAATTTGTATCTTAAGAACTAGACTGAGTGGCAAGAGCAAACAAATCAATTTATAGCGCTTTAGCTGCAAATTTGCTTATCGCGATAACTAAATTTGTGGCCGGTGCTTTTACAAGTAGCTCTTCCATGATTGCTGAAGGAATTCATTCCACAGTTGATACAAGTAACTAGATCTTATTGCTATATGCGTTAAAAAAAAGTAAGAGACCAGCAGATGAAACTCGTCCATTCGGCTACGGCAAGGAGCTTTATTTCTGGTCGTTCATAGTTGCTATAATGATTTTTGCCTTGGGTGGAGTGGTTTCTATTACCCAAGGCATTTACCACATTTTGAATCCCGAAGAATTAAAAAATCCTACTTGGAATTACATCGTTTTAGCGCTTTCGTTGATATTTGAAGGCAGTTCCCTTCTTATTGCGTTAAAAGAATTTAATCAAACACGTAGAGGTGTTGACTGGTGGAAAGCTTTTAAGAATAGTAAAGATCCATCTGGATTTCTTGTTATTTTTGAAGACGGCGCGGCAGTTCTTGGTCTGCTTTTTGTATTTATCTTGATGCTTTTAAGTCATCATTTTAAAATGCCTTGGCTAGATGGTCTGGCCTCTTTAATGGTTGGTGTTTTACTCGTTTTGGTAAGTATAATTTTAGGCAGAGAGAATAGAAGTTTGCTCATGGGCGAAGGCTTATCTAAGAAAATACAGGAACAGGTAAAAATAACAGTTGGTAAAGACAAAAGCGTGTTAGCTGTTAGGAGGCTTTTATCAACTTATCAATCTCCCAACGAGGTGTTGCTTGTGCTTAGCGTTGATTTTAACAATGACATGAAAACGCAGGAGATTGAGTTGAGCGTAGCAAGAATAAAAAATCTCTTAAAGAAGGAATTCGATGTAATTAAGCACGTAGTTATAGAACCTTCTTCGTCCTCTTTCGATAATTAACGATATTCTATTAATCGATAAATTAGATAGAATTTCTCCGCATCAGAACTGATAATTAAGATGTAACTATTTAGAAAGCAAACCTATAACTACATTCGTTCGGGCGCATTTATTCCAAGAATTGACAAACCCGCGTGGAGTACATCCGCTGTTTTTTTACAAAGATTGAGCCTAAATCGCTGTACTTCTTGTTCTTCGGTTTTTATGATAGGAGGCACATCGTGATAGAATTTGTTAAATAATTTCGCCAACTCGTATAAATAATTGGCTAAACTTGCAGGACTATGCGCGAGTGCCGCAGTTTCTACTTCTGCGGGGTATTTGGCTAACAAAATAATCATATCGAGTTCTACCTCCCCTAGACCAGAAAGCTTTGAATCTAATTTAGCTTTTTTGTAACCAGCTTTTAATAAGAGAGATTTTATCCTGGCGTGCGTGTATTGAATAAACGGCCCCGTATTGCCTTGAAAATCTATACTTTCCGCAGGATTAAAAAGAAGTCGTTTTTTTGGCTCAACTTTTAGCAGGAAGTACTTTAAGGCACCAAGACCAATTCTTTTGTAGAGCTCTTCTTTTTCCTGCTCGTTAAAATCATTTATCTTTCCAAGCTCAATTGATTTCTCTCTGGCGGTCTCGACCATGCTTTCTATCAATTCATCCGCATCGACTACCGTACCTTCCCTACTTTTCATTTTTCCGTTCGGTAAATCAACCATGCCATAAGACAGATGATAAAGTCCATTTGCCCAACTCTTACCAAGCTTGTGCAAAATAAGAAAGAGCACTTTAAAATGATAATCTTGCTCATTACCGACTACATAAATCGATTCATCCATGCCAAAATCATCATATTTCATTTTAGCAGTTCCTAAATCTTGGGTAATGTAAACCGAGGTGCCATCTGCCCTTAGTACCAACTTTTGGTCGAGTCCTTCTGCCGTTAAATCAATCCAAACCGACCCATCGTCTTTTTTAAAAAAAACACCTTTTCTTAGACCTTCTTCTACCGTATCCTTTCCCAGTAAATAGGTGCTGCTTTCAAAATAATACTTGTCAAATTCTACTCCTAGGTTTTTATAAGTGATTGCGAAGCCTGCATAGACCCACTCATTCATCATGTTCCAAAGCTGCATCACTTCTACATCATTAGCTTCCCATTTTTGCAACATTTGCTGTGCTTCTACAATGAGTTGCGCAGTTTTCTTGGCCTGCTCTTCGTCTACACCAGCTAATTTTAACTGTTCTATTTGCTTTTTGTATTCTTGATCAAAAATGACGTAATATTTTCCGACCAAATGATCTCCTTTTATCCCTGTACTTTCGGGTGTTTCGCCGTTTCCCCACTTTTGCCAAGCTAGCATAGACTTACAAATGTGTATCCCTCGGTCGTTTACCAGATTTACCTTTATTACTTCATAACCGTAAGCTTCTAATAATTTAGAGACGGAATAACCTAGTAAATTATTTCTGACGTGCCCCAAATGAAGCGGTTTGTTGGTGTTTGGCGAAGAATACTCGACCATTATTTTCTTTCCATTTGAAGGAAATTTACCGAAATCATCCTCAGATATCACTTCAGTAAAATGTTTTAAAAAAAAATCTTCGCTTAAGGAGAGGTTAAGAAATCCCTTTACAACATTAAAATCTGTAATTTCAGCGACATTATTTTTCAAGTATTCGCCAATCTCGTTACCTGTTTGTTCTGGAGATTTTTTAGAAAAACGCGTGATAGGAAAAACCACCACAGTAACCTGTCCATCAAACTCTTTGCGGGTATCTGTTATGTTGATTAAACTTGGGGAAACATCCTCTTGGTAAAGTTCTAATACAGCGTTGTGCGTTGCATCGTAAATAAAATCCATGTGTCAAAAGTAGCTAAAAACGCTTAGCTAAAAAAGACACATTTAACTTAGAACCGACATACTTCGCATTTTAATCAGAAAAATTGATTTACTTTTATTTTTTGAACAACCAAAATAGTGACCTTAACCAAATAGTGCTATTTATTGGAATTTGGTTTTTGCGAATTCGAGGACAGACGTTTAGAGCCGTCTTATCCTGTAGAAACTTTGGTTGGTCTCACTAACTTATATGAATTGATATGTCAAACATGGATAAAAAAATCGAAACTGTGAATGTAATGAGTGAAGTTGGCCGCTTGCGTAAGCTGCTCATTCACAGCCCAGATAGCGGATTGGGGAAAGTTGTGCCCTCGAAGGCGCAAGATTGGCTTTTTGAAGACATTGTACATTTAGATACCATTAGAAGAAAAGAATATGATTACTATTTGAAGCTACTGATGTATTTTTTAGATCCTGCTAAAATTAAGGGGAAGTTGGCATCAATAGATGCTCCGTCTGCCAAGCGGGCTTTCTATAAACCAAAAAGCCCCGATTTCCATCACTCAAATTCTGTAATAGAAATTCAGACGCTGTTGAGTGAAATATTGCAGATGGAATCTATCAAAAAAAAGCTTGTTGCCGCAGTTTGCGCAATTGAAGGAATTACCTATAAAGTGCAATTGGAGTTGATCGACACAGATTCCGAGCAACTTGCAGAAATTTTAATTTCGGGTACTCTTGCCAACGACACGATGATTTTTGCCCCGATTCCAAACTTAATTTTTACGAGAGATGTTGGCACAACCATCAATAATTTCATTCTCATAAATAAGCCTGCGAAAAAAGCTCGGGTTAGAGAAACGCTATTAATGAGGTATATCTTCTTCAATCATGCATTATTCGAAGCTTATCGTGATTTTGTTTTAGAAATACCTGATGTAACCATGCACTTTTTACGGCCGGGCGACGAACCAGCTTTTAGCACCACTTTAGAAGGCGGCGATGTGATGGTGGTTGCGCCAAACCATGTATTGATTGGTTGCAGTGAAAGAACATCCGAGCATGGGGCAAATGAAGCAATTAAATTACTCTTCGACAATAATGTGGTAGAAAAAGTTACTGTAGTGAAGATTCCCAGCAAACGAGATTACATGCATTTGGATACCGTTTTTACGCAAGTGAAACGAAATACATGGATTATTTTAAATTCCATAGCGCATTCTCCGAAGTACAATTCGCTAGAACCTATAAATTTTTTAAAGGAGCCCGAAAGACTAGAGGCAACAACTGCAATTCAATTTACAAAATCAAACCCCGGCAAACCGAAAGTTTTTCAAAATGTTGAAGCCTTGCTTAACGACATTAGTCAGAACGATTTAAAAAGCACCGAACCGACGAAAATTATTTACAGCGGGAATAATTCTTTCCCTTATGATTCTAGAGAGCAATGGACAGATTCTTGCAACCTGCTCGCGCTGAAAGAAGGCGTGGTAGTTGGCTATGATAGAAATGATAAGACCGTGGAAGCTTTTAAAGACGCAGGATTCGATGTTGTAAAGGTTAGAGATTTGATTAATGACTTAGAATCTGGCAAAGTTGATGTGGAAACCATTAAAGACACGCTTATTTTAATGCCTTCGGCCGAATTATCCCGTGCCCGTGGCGGTTTTCATTGTATGAGCATGCCCCTTTTAAGAGATCGCCTAGAAGATTTGTCAAAAATACACCACTAATTCAAACGTAAAAAATATGCCTGCAACCAGTAACATCCTAATGATTCGCCCGGTAGACTTTAAGTTCAACAAGCTAACGGCCGTGAATAACATGTTCCAAGAGAAATCAGACCATAGTAAAGTCCAGGAGTTTGCACTGCAAGAATTTGATGGGTATGTTTCGATGCTTCGAAAAAATGGCGTAAATGTGTTGGTGGTTGACGACACGCTAAAGCCAGAATCACCAGATTCTATTTTTCCAAACAACTGGATATCGATGCATAAAGACGGGGAATTAATTTTGTACCCAATGTTTTCGCCAAATCGCCGGGTGGAGCGGCGCGCGGATATTGTAAATCTGCTGAGGGAGAAGTTTTATGTTAAAAAAGTAATAGATCTAAGCTTCTACGAAGCCGAAAGTTTATATTTAGAAGGCACAGGAAGTTTAGTGCTCGATCGTAAAAACAAACTCGCCTATGCTTGTCTTTCTGTAAGGACAAGTGAAAGAGTAATTGAAGATTTTTGTACGGAAACAGACTATAAAGCCATCGTCTTTCATGGATTGGATCAAGACCTTGTTCCCATTTATCACAGCAATGTGATGATGTGTATAGCAGATGATTTCGCCGTGATTTGCTCAGCCGCAATTGCCGACAAAGAGGAAAGAAAAAAAGTGATTGAAAGCTTAAGCAATTTAGGTAAAGAAATTATTGAAATTACGTTTGATCAAATGAATAAATTTGCCGGTAATGTGCTGCAAATCAAGAATGAAGATGAAGAAAAGTTAATTGTAATGTCCGAACAAGCCTTTAAAATTTTAAATAAAGAACAGCTCACTAAACTGAAAAATTTTGGCCGAATTATTTACGCTCCCCTTTACACGATAGAAAAAAATGGCGGCGGGAGCGCTCGATGCATGTTAGCAGAAATTTTTCTTCCCAAGTTATTAAAATAATGTAAGGCCTCTCTAAGATTGATAAATGGCAATTACTTCGACCAGCTCGATAATATTTTTAACCTTTAATTTCTGAAATAACCTGAGTTTATAGGTGCTCACAGTTCCCATTTGGAGCTTAAGATTCTTAGAAATATCCAATACTCCAAACCCTTTTACCAGCAACTCTGCCACCTCTAACTCTCTTGCAGAAAGTTTCGTAAATGGTGGTTTCTGTGTGGTTCCAAAAGCACTGTTAAACATGTGTTCTTTAATAGTGGTACTAGAATATCTACTTCCGGCCAAGACGGTGGTCAGCGCAGCTATAATTTCACCTTCTGGTGCATTTTTAGATAAATAGCCTGCGGCACCATGTTGAAGATAAGTCATCGCATAGATACTCTCATTTAGCGTAGAAAAAACTAAGATCTTTGCCGCGCTCTGCGCGTCTAAAATCCGCCTGAGCAGTTTCACCCCTTGAGCATCGGGAAAAGTAACTTCTGTAATAATTACCGTGGGTTTTTTCTTAACCTCAACCATCAGTTCAGTTATCGTTTTTGCTTGACGGATAACTGCCCCAGGCCAAAAATCTGTTAAAAGATTTTTTAGTCCTCGTAAAACTATCTCCTGATCGTCGGCGATTAAGATTATTAACCTATTTAGATTTGTTCGCTTGCTCATCTAAGTTGTGGATCTTCAAGACCCTCAATTTTTATTGTGTAACGTATTCGCACCCAAATATCTAAATTAAAATTTCGCTTTCAACAAATAGAAAATACTGTTGGAAAAGTCTATTTTACCACACTAAATTAGCTTAAATTAATCAATCTTAATAATAAATTTTAAATTTTATTTGCTGCTCTGACTTCGCTTGGATGACCTATTTATGAGCACTTAAAAAAAACGGAACCGTTGCGAAAAATTGATTTTTTCGTTGGACATCAAAACCCAATTATATCCCGAGAAATTATTATTTCCGACCATAAAAAATATTATTTTTCTCTACACTAAGGCCAAAGAGAGCAAAATCGTATTTAACTGGGTCATTCGGGTCGAACGCCCGCAGGCGATTGGTTAACTCTACAGCAGTATACCAATCTGCGTGCTTTCGGTCTATCAATCCAAGCATTCGGGCAGTTCTATCAACATGTAAATCAAAAGGACAAATTAAGCTCGCCTGATTTAGCTTGTTCCAGATTCCAAAATCTACTCCTTTCGAGTCTTTTCTTACCATCCAACGTAAAAACATATTTAGCCTTTTACAAGTAGATTTTTGCCGTGGCGAAGAAACATGTTTTACGGTTCTTGGGGGATAATCTTCCAAAGAGAAAAAGTATTGTCTGAAATGATTTAAGGCATCTTCAATGGAATAGACGAGTTCACTGCTTAAACATACACTTTCCATCTGAGAGGTTAAGCGGTGGTGCACTTTACTTTCCAAATAACCATCTAAATATTTTCCGCTTTGCGGGATAAAAGCATCTTCTAAACTAGTTGAGTGCGAAAAATGAAACTTAAAAAACGAGATGAAATAAAGTAAATCGGTGTCGTTGAAAGTTCGATGTTTGAAATTTAACAAACCTTTTAGATCGACATCTCTGTGATTCACCACAAAATCGAAGGGAGAATAATCCATCCGATTTAGCAGATCATGGCATTTGCCGATAATTGTTTTTCGCTGTCCCCAAGCAAAAATCGCAGCAAAAAAGCCAGCGATTTCAATATCTTGCTTATTATTAAACAAGTGCGGAATGCAAATTGGATCGTTCACAATAAACTCTGGCCTATTGTACCGATCAACTTTTTCGTCGAGAAAATTTTTTAGTGTTAAAAAGTCCAAAGCTTAGCGCTTTTCAAATTTTTCAAACGCAAAAACGCTACTTCAATGCGTTTTCTAAATCTGCTAGTAAATCTTGAATGTCTTCTACGCCCACGCTGAGTCTCAGTAAATTATCGGTTACACCTACCTTCTCTCTTTCCTCTTTTGGAATGGAACCATGCGTCATTGAGGCAGGGTGGTTTATTAATGATTCTACACCTCCCAAAGATTCGGCCAAGGTAAAAACACTAAAGTTTGAAGCAATTCTAAATGTTTCTGCTAAATCTGCATTTTTCAAGCTTATCGAAACCATTCCTCCAAAGCCACGCATCTGCTTTTTAGCAACCTCATGGTTTGGATGATCTTCAAAACCAGGCCAGTAAATTTTATCAATCTTTGGATGGTTTTTCAGATATTGAGCAACTTTCTCTCCATTTGCACAATGCGCTTGCATACGCAAGTGTAACGTTTTAATTCCTCTTAATACCAAAAAGCAATCTTGGGGACCAGGTGTAGCGCCACAAGCATTGTAAACAAACCAAAGTTTATCATACAACTCTTTATTATTGGTTACCAACGCACCCATAACCACATCACTATGGCCTGCAATGTATTTTGTAACGGAATGCATCACTACATCAGCACCCAAATCTAGCGGATTTTGCAAATATGGAGAAGCAAATGTATTGTCGACGGCAAATAGTAAATTATGTGCTTTCGCAAATCTGGCCACTCCGGCGATATCAACAATTTGCATGGTTGGATTGGTCGGAGTTTCTACCCAAACCATTTTAGTGTTTGCATTTACGTAAGGCAATATATTTTCAGGCTTAGATAAATCTATAAAATGAAACTTTATTCCATAATTGGCAAAAACCTTAGTAAATATTCGGTAGGACCCTCCGTATAAATCATTTCCTGTAATGACTTCGTCGCCCGGAAGCAGTAATTTCATTACAGCATCTATTGCACCCATTCCGCTACTAAAAGCCAAACCATAGGTTCCATTTTCTAAAGCTGCAATGCAATCTTCTAAAGCCTTGCGTGTTGGATTTGTTCCTCTAGAATATTCATAGCCCTTGTTATCTCCGGGAGACTTTTGCCAGTAAGTGGATGTTTGATAGATTGGGGTCATTACTGCCCCGGTTGTAGGATCTGGATGTTGTCCTGCATGTATTGCTTTGGTTCCAAACTTCATAATTTTATATTTTTTGTGAAAACCGAGTACCTTGTATTTCGGTAATTAGTAGGCTTAATTAATTTCCGCACTGATAGATTAACATTTTTTTACCCGAGCTTTAAGGTTATTCTATTTCCTTTTATTTTAATAAGCTCTTGCAAACAGCACCCTCTGTGTGGACGGCGCTCCGGAATAAATGCAAATCCCATCTTCTAACATATTATTTAGTGGTATACAACGTATTGTGGCTTTCGTTTCTTCTTTAATTTTTTGTTCGGTTTCTGCACTGCCATCCCAATGCGCGGAAATGAATCCTGCTTTTTCATCAAGCAATCTTTTAAATTCTTCGTAACTGTCGGCTTTTGTAATATGGCTATCTCTAAAATTTAAAGCCTTGTTGTACATATTTGTTTGTATTTCATCAAGCAGCCGCACAATGTATTCATCTAGATTGGCTTGGGGTACGGTTTGTTTCTCTTTGGTATCTCTACGCGCGATTTCCACTTCTTGATTTTTCATATCCCGTGCGCCAATGGCAATTCTAACAGGGACACCTTTTAGCTCGTATTCTGCAAACTTAAAACCCGGTCTTTGTGTATCTCTGTTGTCAAACTTTACAGAAACATTTGCTAACTTCAGTTTTTCAGTAAGAGATTTTGCAAAGTCCGAGATTTCTTCCAATTCCTCATCTGTTTTATAAATTGGAACGATTACAACTTGTGTAGGTGCCAACTTTGGTGGTATAATTAACCCACTATCATCGCTATGCGCCATAATAAGCGCGCCCATCAACCGAGTAGACACGCCCCAAGAGGTTGCCCAGACATAATCTAATTTTCCATCTCTACCCGTAAATTTCACATCAAAAGCTTTTGCAAAATTTTGCCCTAAAAAATGGGATGTTCCAGCCTGCAATGCCTTTCCATCTTGCATTAATGCCTCTACGCAATAGGTTTCCAACGCGCCAGCAAAACGTTCATTTGGCGACTTTAGACCTCTGATTACCGGTACGGCCATGTAGTTTTCCAGAAAATCTGCATAAACGTGCAGCATTCTTTCTGTTTCCTCTATGGCCTCTTGCGCCGTTGCATGCGCGGTATGTCCTTCTTGCCATAAAAATTCAGCGGTACGCAAAAATAATCGAGTACGCATTTCCCACCTAACTACATTCGCCCATTGATTAATTAGTAAAGGTAAATCTCTATAAGATTGAATCCACCCCCGATAGGTATTCCAAATTATGGTTTCTGAGGTTGGCCTAACAATAAGTTCTTCTTCTAATTTGGCTGTTTCATCAACAACGATATTTCCATTTCCATCGTTTTTAAGTCGGTAATGAGTTACTACTGCACACTCGGTAGCAAAGCCTTCTACATGAGAAGCTTCTTTACTAAAAAAGGATTTTGGAATAAAGAGTGGGAAATAAGCGTTGCTGTGCCCAGTATCTTTAAACATTTTGTCTAAAACAGCCTGCATTCTTTCCCAAATTGCATATCCATTTGGCTTAATAACCATACAGCCACGAACTGCAGAGTGCTCTGCCAAATCTGCCTTAATCACGATATCATTATACCACTGCGAATAATCTGTCGCACGGTTTGTAACTTCTTTGCTCATATACGGTTTTGGAACGTAATTTGTGTATAAAACAGTGTAAATTATAGTCGCAAATCTATAACTTTATGTGTAAAAAACACCATTATACATTTTAAAACTAATTCTACAGTTTTCTGACGTTGATCGAGAAATAAAATCGTATATTGTAATGACTTCGGTTCTTTAGACACACACAACATTAAATATAAACACAAATGAAATCAATTAATTTTTTAAAAATTGCGTTGATTGCCACTGCTGGGATGGTGGCTTCCTGCGCAGCACCTAAGTTGGCCAATAACTCGACCACGGATGATGTTTACAACACCACAGCAAAGGCTCAAGAGGTAGTTTATTCGCCTGTACCTGATCAATCTGCTGCCGTTTACGATGATGGTTACTACGGAACCAGCAACCCATACTTGGATATGGACTATGCCTCTAGAATAAACAGATTTTCTAATGGATATGCTTGGCAGTCTTATTATGATCCGTATTTTAGCAATTCATATTATGGAAATTCTTTCTATGGAAACTCTTTCTATGGAAACTCCTTTGGTTATGGATTGGGATGGAACTCAGGATTTGGTTTAAACTATGGCCTGGGTTATTACGGAGGCATTTGGAATAACCCCTTCTATTACGGAAGCTATTTTGGAAGTCCTTTTTATGGTTATAATTCTTGGGGACCTTATTCCTATTATGACTCGTTTGGACGTGGCGGCGGATATTACGGATATGGTGGAGGGTATTATGGAGGAGGCATTTACTCGAACAATCAAAATGCTAGACCAAGACCAAGTCGTGGTGGAGAAAACCAAGCGGCATATAGCGGAGACAATAGAGGAAGAACTGGTGTTGTGCCTGCTGGTAATTATGGTAGACCCGCACTCGACGCAACGGGTAGACCTGAACGAGGTTCTGGAAACAACACTTATGCCCAACCAAATCGTACAGGCGCTAGACCTACTCGAGGCGAAGTGAGCAGGCCTCAAACTCAAGAAAGCAGGCCACAGCCTCAAAGCCAGCCATCTAGCAGACCGGAACGGGGAAGCTATAGCCCTCCTCCATCGTCACCAAGTCCTTCATCAGGCGGCGGCGGCGGTGGCGGCGGCGGAAGACCTTCTAGAGGCGGCGGCAGATAATTATCTTTTAACACACACTTGAAATGAATATAAAAACAGTATTAATTGCGGCGGGCATAGTGCTCGCCAGCAATTCTTTATATGCTCAATACACCGCAGATGCATTGCGTTTTTCTCAGCCTGAACAAGGCTCTACTGCACGTTTTAAAGGCATGGGAAATGCGCAGACAGCATTGGGTGGCGACATTAGTTCGCTTTCATCAAACCCCGCAGGTTTGGGGTTCTTCACAAAATCAGAGTTTAGTTTCACACCCGAATTTAATAACTTTAAGGTTGGATCTTCTTATCTGAATACAAACGCTGATGCTAGTCAGAGTAAAGCCGGCATCAACCAGATAGGAGCCGTATTTTATTCTCCAACTAAAAGATTGAAGGGTAGTGATGTAAATAGCGGATGGGTGAGTCTTAATTTTGGGATTGGCTATAATAAAACCAATAATTTTAACTCAAAGATTAATTATGGGGGGACCAATCCCAACAGTTCAATAGCGGATTATTTTGCAGATCAGTCCACGTTAAATTATGGTACGAAGACCGGTCCTAACGGAAGCGCAGATTTCTTTGATGCTGGTTCGTTAGAACAAATGGCGTACAAAAACTTTCTTACTGAGTATAACGCTGGTGGCTATTTCCCAACCACTCAACTTAATAATTTGCAGAATTTTAGTGTAATAAACACCGGCTCTCAATCGGAAGTCAATTTGGGTGTAGCAGGAAATTATAGCAACAAACTTTATTTTGGAGCTTCGTTAGGTTTTGCAAATATTGATTTTACTTCTGACAAATTATACAGTGAAAGTGGACTGACTAAAACTTTTCCTGGCCAACAAGCAGACTTTTTAAATGGGAGTTACAACCTCGCCTATAGATCGTTTCAAGATACCAAGGGAAGTGGATTTAACGCTAAAGTTGGATTGATTTACAAACCGGTCGACGCGTTGCGTTTAGGATTAAGTTTCATTTCTCCGACTTGGTATAGTCTTACAGACAGATATTCGGAAGGCCTGAACACTGGGTATAGCAAACAGGACGGCACGGTAATTCCAGAATATAAAAATGCAGATCAATCCTACGACCAGAACTACAACTTAAGAACTCCGTACCGAGTAAATGGAGGCGTGTCTTATATTGTTGCAAATGCTGCAATTCTTACGGCCGATGTTGAGTATGTGGATTATAGCAGTATCAAATTTACGGCAGGTGGCGGAGAGTTGGAAAGAAATACAAATAGGGCAATTTCCGATTCTTATAAGGGCAATTTGAACTATCGCGTAGGTGCAGAAGTGAAAGTTGCTAGCCAGTTTATGCTGCGTGGAGGGTACAATTATGCTTCGTCTCCTTATAAAAATATTGATGTAAACACACAAGCTGTTAGTGGAGGCGTTGGTTTTAGATTTGACAATTATTATCTTGATGCGACATACAGACATTCGATGTATAACAGCACAAACTCTCCATACGTCATTTCGAGTGGGTATGCAGACTTTGCCACTACAGGTAGCGGATCTACTGCTGATCTTAAAAATACTGCAGACAATGTATACTTGACTTTAGGCGTGCGATTTTAGACTTAAACTTTTCTCTAAATCTGTATGAAATATTTAAATGCCCCAAAGTTATATTGCTATGGGGCATTTTATGTTATTTGAAGGATACTAAATACTCTTATGGATCGGAGAATTAACAAAGTCTTAATTAGAGGGTTAATGATTAAACTCTGAAAATATTGAAATTTTGATGCGAATAAATGATAGGATAGATGAATGTTAGCTTCAGTTAGAAAACACAACTGAATGGAATTAAGCCGCTAAAAATGGCTGACAAACTTTTAACTGGAATGATTGTTGTGGTTTAATAAGGTCAACAATAAGCCTGCAAAGTTTACATTTCCAATATTTTAACTTTTAAAAACTGATGATTTTTCGTAACTTTGCAAACCGAAAATATTATACAGTGCACAAAACACATAAATGAGACAACTCAAGATTACGCAATCCATTACAAATCGCGAAAGTCAGTCGCTAGACAAGTACTTGCACGAGATTGGAAAAGTGGATTTAATTACGGCAGAAGAAGAGGTAATTTTAGCTAGAAAAATTCGGGAAGGTGATCAAGCCGCATTAGAACGTTTAACAAAAACCAATTTGCGTTTTGTGGTTTCTGTTGCAAAACAGTATCAAAACCAAGGACTTACTTTGGGAGATTTAATTAATGAAGGGAATTTAGGCCTTATAAAAGCTGCAAAACGTTTCGATGAAACTAAGGGATTTAAATTTATTTCTTATGCCGTTTGGTGGATACGACAGTCTATTTTGCAGGCGATCGCAGAACAAAGCAGGATTGTACGTTTGCCCCTTAACCAGGTTGGTTCTTTAAGTAAAATTAGCAAGGCTTTTTCTAAATTAGAGCAAGAGTATGAGCGTGAGCCTTCTCCTGAAGAATTGGCAGAAATCCTAGAAACTACTGTTGAAAAAATTTCAGATACACTGAGCAATTCAGGTCGTCATGTTTCGATGGATGCACCGTTTGTTCAAGGTGAGGAAAACACGTTGCTAGATGTGTTGGAAAATCACGAGCCGAATACAGATAGTTCCTTAATAGACGAATCGCTTTCCGAAGAAATTAAACGTTCTTTATCTACGCTCACAGAAAGAGAGAGAGAAATCATCGTGTTGTTTTTCGGGCTTGGATCTAACCATCCACTATCATTGGAAGAAATTGGCGAGAAATTTAACTTAACGAGAGAACGTGTTAGGCAAATTAAAGACAAAGCTTTGCAGCGTTTACGTCATACCTCTCGAAGCAAGATCTTAAAATCTTATCTTGGTTAAAAACCAAGTCACATACATTAAAAAAAGGATTGGCATTTGCCGGTCCTTTTTAGTTTAGAAGATTTTTATATTAAGATTTACCAAACAATACTCTAAGATCGTACGACGTCTATGGAGCAAAACATTTTTTTTGAAGTGGTGAAATGTTCCCTATCTCTCTCCGGTAAATCTCGTCCAAAAGAAAAAAGAGCTGATGCTAATCTCCTTACTAAAACAACAAATGCTTTACCGTTAGCCCATTGTTGATTAATTGTTTCAATGAATCGATACCTATGCGTAAATGTGTTTCCACGTAGTTTTCAGTAATGGCACTATCACTTTTTTCGGTTTTAACACCTTCGGGAATCATCGGTTGATCAGAAACAAGTAACAGCGCGCCTGCAGGAATTTTATTGGCAAACGCTGTGGTGAATATGGTTGCCGTTTCCATATCTACAGCCATAGCCCGCAACGTCTTTAAGTATTTTTTAAATTCGCGATCGTGTTCCCAAACACGTCTATTTGTGGTATAACATGTTCCTGTCCAATAATCTCTTCCATAATCTCTAATGGTGGTAGAAATAGCTTTTTGGAGCGCAAATGCGGGCAACGCAGGTACTTCAGCGGGTAGGTAATCGTTAGAAGTTCCCTCGCCCCTTATCGCTGCAATTGGCAAAATTAAATCCCCAAGCTGATTTTTCTTTTTCAATCCGCCGCATTTACCTAAAAACAATACGGCTTTTGGCTTAATCGCAGTAAGCAAATCCATCATAGTCGCAGCCATGGGACTTCCCATACCGAAATTTATAATGGTAATTCCATTGGCAGAAACGCTTTGCATAGGTTTATCCAAACCATAAATAGGTGCATTTTGATTCCATTCAGAAAACATGCTCAGATACTTGCTAAAATTCGTTAGCAAAATATAGTCAGTAAACTCTGACAATGGTCTCCCTGTATATCTAGGCAACCAATTGTTTACAATTTCTTCCTTGGAAACCAAACCAGATTTAACCGCAGAAACTATTTCTTTAATTTTTTTCTGCTTCATCCCAGGAATCATATCTTTCTTCACTTCTTTTTCTTCGTTCATAATTCAATAGATCACATTCCAGAAATAAGTTATTAAAAAAAATCCCCTCGTGCTGAGCGAGGGGATTTTCCATGTTTATCAGGCTGCTTTCAAGTTCTTAAAATTTGCCTTTTGAAACTTTTCGTTCGCATAATCGAGGGTAATGTGCAGTTCTTTCACATCCGCTAGGGTTGGAGTGTCAAACATTGCATCAAGCATAATCGCCTCGCAAATAGACCTGAGCCCCCTGGCTCCCAGTTTGTATTCCATTGCCTTATCAACGATAGAATCCAAAACATCGTCTTCAAAAACCAACTTTACTCCCTCATAGTCAAACAATTTTACATATTGTTTGATAAGAGAATTTTTTGGCTCAGTTAAAATACTCCTTAACGATTCCTTATCTAATGGATTTAAATGCGACAACACAGGAATTCTTCCAATAAGTTCAGGAATTAGGCCAAAAGATTTTAAATCTTGAGGTGTGATGTATTTATAAAGATTTTTTAAATCTAGCTCATCATCCTCCTTTTTAACTTTATAACCTACTACATTTGTACGTAACCTGTTGGCAATTTTGCGTTCGATGCCATCAAAAGCACCACCACAAATAAATAAAATGTTATTGGTATCTACCGGGATCATCTTTTGATCAGGATGCTTTCTTCCACCCTGCGGTGGAACATTTACAATAGTCCCCTCTAAAATTTTAAGCAGCGCTTGCTGTACGCCTTCTCCAGATACATCCCTCGTAATAGATGGATTGTCGCTCTTCCGTGCAACTTTATCTACTTCGTCAATGTAAACTATACCACGTTCTGCGGAAGCTACATCATAATCAGCAGCTTGCAACAAACGGGTCAATATACTTTCTACATCTTCGCCAACGTAACCTGCTTCTGTCAATACTGTTGCGTCGCAAATACAAAAAGGAACATGCAGGATTTTCGCAATTGTTTTTGCCAATAGCGTTTTACCTGTACCAGTTTCACCAACAAGCATAATGTTGGATTTTTCGATCTCAATTTCGTCTTTTTCTATTTTTTGATTAAGCCGCTTATAATGATTGTAAACAGCTACAGACAAGACTTTTTTTGCATCGTCCTGCCCTATTACATATTGATCTAAATGATTCTTTATCTCCAACGGTTTTAACAAAGACAGCGTATTGGGGATATTTTTTGCCGATTTATTACCGAGTTCTTGCAACAACAATTGATTTGCCTGAGTTACACATTTATCACAAATAAAGGCATCCATGCCCTCGATTAACATCAACGTTTCACTTTTGCCAGAATGGCAGAATGAACATCTTGAATCTTTATTTTGTTTTGCCATTTTTTTTCTCGTTTCTCGATAACACTTCATCAACCATACCAAACCCCTGAGCTTCTCCTGCAGTCATCCAATAATCTCTATCAGATGCCTTTTCTACCCAATCATATGTTTGCCCAGAATGTTCCGAAATGATGTCATACAATTCCTTCTTCAACTTTAGCATCTCTCTTAAATTAATCTCCATATCAGATGCGACCCCTTGAGCGCCACCTGATGGTTGGTGAATCATTACCCTAGAATGTGGCAAGGCAGACCGTTTACCTGCCGCCCCTGCCACTAGTAAAACGGCACCCATTGAAGCCGCAATACCTGTACAGATTGTAGCTACATCTGGCTGAATATACTGCATGGTATCGTAAATGCCTAGTCCGGCGTAAACTGAGCCGCCAGGAGAATTAATGTAGATTTGAATGTCTCGTTCTGCATCGGCAGATTGTAGGAACAAAAGCTGCGCTTGAATAATATTTGCATTTTGATCGTGAATCGCGTCTCCAAGAAAAATGATTCTGTCCATCATCAATCGAGAAAATACATCCATTTGGGCCACATTTAATTGACGCTCTTCTATAATATATGGCGTCATCGACTCCGGCGATAGGTTGGCCTGAGCAATAAATTTATCTACATGAAGGCCGCCAATACCTTGGTGCTTCACGGCATAATTTCTAAATTCTTTTGAATCTGCTTTCATGGTTTCGTTTCCTTTATTGGGCTGTAAAAATGACCATAATCGTTTTTATAAAAACCCATTCTGTAATTGTGAATATTACTTAAGTTGGTTAATTTTCGTGCCAGTTAATCTAACATCGAAAACGATAAATTTAACCCATTATCCTATAATCCCTCTAAAACTACAAAATATTTACATTTTTTACGCAATGCGGCGTTAACATTCAGATAATGAGTAATTTCGATTGCTATCCTGTCAAGCGAAATTATTAGACATAAAAAAAGAGCAACTTTTTAAGGCTTGCTCTCTTTAAATTCACATCATGCGCACTGTCAAAGCGTCAGTAACAGTTGCATCATTATAATCTATTTAACCTTTTGCATTTCTACAAATTTATCATAATCGATGTCTTGTTGTTCTAACGTAGCCAAAGATTTAATGTATTCAAAAGTTTTCAAGGCTTTCACTTCTTCAAATGTTCGGTTGGCATTTTCTTTCTCCTGTAAAAACTGGGCAACATATTGACCAAGTTGATCTTCGGGCAAAGGTTGTGGACTATACATTCTAAACTGTGCATCGATTTTTTGTTTAGCTGCTTGAAAAACATCTTCGTATTTGATCTCGATTTTATTGTCTTTAATGATTTTATTCTCAATTAAAGTCCACTTTAAGTTTTTTGCAAAGTCATCATAACCTTCAAGCAACTCCTCATTACTCAATTTTTCATTGGTCGCTTTAAGCCATTTGCGCAAAAACTCATCCGGCAATTCAAACTGATGTTGCGCCAATAACTGCTCGTAAATATCATTAGAAAGCTTGCGATCTGAGTCCTGTTGAAACATGCCTTCTACCTCTGCTCTTATCTTCTCTCTAAAACCTGCCTCGTCGGTCACTTCATCTTTGCCAAAAAGCTTATCAAAAAACTCTTGATTTAAATCTGCCTCTTCTAAACGGTTTACATTTTTTACCACAAGTTTAAAATTAGAACTAACGTCTCTTGCTTGGTCTTCTTCTATTTTTAACGCTTTGGCAATTAAATCAGATGCTACTAAAGCAGCTTTAATGTCGATAGTGAGCTCGGCTTCTTTTTGCAATCCAACTAAAGATGCTCTAATTTTAGCATCTTTAATCTGATCTAATCTAATGGTTGCAGAACTGCTCAATCCTCCTGCTACTTCACTTCCATCGGCGGCCAATTCTGTTAAATCTACATACAATACGTCGTCATCGGCTGAAACTTCAGGATTCGTCATTTTTCCATAGCTTCTTCGAATGTTTTTTATCCTACTTTCGAGCGTTTCATTGTCGGCTTTCACCACATATTGGGTAAATTTATCTTTCGAAGTAATGTTTACATTTACTTCAGGAGCAAGGCCTAACTCATAATCGAATTCAAACTCATCAGTATTATCCCACTTAAAGTCTCCTTCTTTTTCAACTACCGGAAGCGGCTGACCTAAAATCTCTAATTTTTGCTCAGTAAGATAATTGGTAAGTGTGTCGCTCAATAAATTATTTACTTCCTCAACCAAAATACTTTTACCATACATTTTCTTAATGTGCGCAACAGGAACCATCCCTTTTCTAAAGCCAGGTAACTGCGCTTTTTTAGCTTGATCTCTAATTGCTTTATCAACCTTGTCTGTGTAATCTGCGGGAGCCATTTTTATTTTTACAACCGCAGTAAGGTTTCCAGTCTTTTCTTGTGTAATATTCATTTTTTTTAGGTCTGAGTATTAAAATGTGATATTAAAGGTAAACTTCCCTCAATCTTCACACCGATTTTTCGTTTTTATCAATGTTCAAAAAAATAAAACCGCTCCGATTGTTATCGGAACGGCTTCAAGTACTGTGCGGATGAAGGGACTCGAACCCCCACGCCGTGAAGCGCCAGATCCTAAGTCTGGTGCGGCTACCAATTACGCCACATCCGCAATTAGGAATTAATTTGGATTGCAAAGATAGACATTAGAATGAATTATCAAAAAGTAAATAAAACTTTATCTAGATAATTTTCATAAAAAAAGCTAAGTACCTAGTTTACAACACGGCTCACCAGAAAGAAAAATAACACGCTGCATAACTCTGCCCTAAAAGAGCACATGTTATGGTATTTCGACCCTCCAAAGCGAGCTTCAATCAAATTAAAATTGAATCATTTTAACGATCGTTCTGGGCCTGCTTCTAACGGATAGCCATCTACTCTTTTTCCTTTCATCGTAACTCTTTTATCAAGATAACTATCTAAATTGATAGTACTACTTTTTAACGCATAGGATTTTTTAGCTGCCTTTAGAATATGTGTTCCATATTGAAAAGAACTCATTCCCAACATTTCTATTATTCCGGTAGCTTTAACGCAAGTTGCCGAGCCTGAGTCTTTCATGGCGGTATACCCTGAAAAAAACAACAACAAATAACAAATATGAGATTGCTTTTTTCATCCCGGTTTAAATTAGATTAATTTTTATGACATGAATTAATAGGAAACCTTCAAAGAACTACTGAAGTGACTTCTGTAATTCAAAAAAATATTGCACGGCCTTTACCATTCTACTTCCATACCAACTAAACATTTCGCCATCAACCAATAGAACTTCGGAATTTGGCAGGGCTTCTTTTATTTTGGCAAAATGCTTCTCTTTAAATGGATAAGGTTCTGAGGACAACAAAACAAGCTCACAATTTAGTGCACTTAATTCTTCAAAACTTATTGTTGGATACCTATTTAGGTTGACCATATTTATAACCCCAATGTTGATAAGCATACTGTTTATAAAGGTATTTTGGCCCGCAGCCATATACGGATCTTTCCAGATAAGATAAGCAACGCGCTTACTTGCGCTATTTTGTGCAGCTAATGAAGCTAAGTCTCTAGACCCCGCCTCAATTAAGTGTTTGAGATAATGTGCCTCCGGTGCGCGATCTACCAACGATCCAATCTGGCAGATCATTTCAACAGCATCTTCAATGGTGTAAATATCGCTCATCCATACGGGGAACCGTT
Source organism: Pedobacter sp. UYEF25 (assembly GCF_054061655.1). Classification (NCBI taxonomy): domain Bacteria; kingdom Pseudomonadati; phylum Bacteroidota; class Sphingobacteriia; order Sphingobacteriales; family Sphingobacteriaceae; genus Pedobacter; species Pedobacter sp. UYEF25. The sequence goes on from NZ_JBSSEL010000001.1 coordinate 352,212, forward strand.
GCTGCAAAAACGTGATATCTTCTTTGCTATTTTCTTCTTTATTGCCAATGATTAAATCTGGCTGAAGTTGTTCAATTACTTCTAAATTGAGCTTTTTTGTTCCACCAACTTTTGTTCGAGAAGTAAATTTTTCTATTGGATGTATACAAAACTTGGTAAGTCCGACAACCTCATCATCCAAACCCAGATCAAACAACAGCTCTGTTTGGGAAGGTACAATAGATATAATTCGCTTCGGTGGAAAATTAATTGTAACCGAGTTTCTTAGCTGATCGACGAATGTTTTTTGCATTGTTCAAAGGTAAGAAAACCATTCTACAGCGCTTATTAAATAAAAGTCCATCCCTTAATATCCTCAGAAAATCGGAACAATTGCCGCTTTTTTTAGTTAAATTAACAGCATAACAACTATAATGAACGAAAAAACAATCATCATTTCTAACAGATTACCAGTTAGGATAATTGAAAAAGACGACGAATACACTTTCATTCCAAGCGAGGGTGGACTAGCAACTGGGCTAAGTGGGGTTTACAAATCTGGAAATTCCATTTGGGTTGGTTGGCCTGGTATAGACGTACCTGCAGAACGACATCAAGAAGTTATTGAAAAATTAAGTCATTTAAATCTTTATCCTGTTTTTCTAACCCAAGAAGAAATCAATCTTTACTACGAAGGGTTTTCAAACGAGGTTCTTTGGCCAGTTTTCCATTACATGGTTACTTACGCAAATTTTGAGCAGCGTTATTGGGAGAGTTATAAATCTGTAAATCAAAAATTTGCGGATGCGGCTAGTTTCGTAATGGGCGAAAACGATAGAATTTGGATACACGATTATCAGTTGATGCTTCTGCCTGGCATTTTAAGGTTTGCACAACCTCAATCCACCATCGGCTTCTTTAACCATATCCCATTTCCCTCCTACGAAATTTTTAGATTAATTCCTTGGCGCGAAGAATTGTTAAAGGGCGTAATGGGATCGGACTTAATTGGTTTTCATACTTACGATGATGTAAGGCATTTTGTAAGCACTACAACCCGGTTACTGTCTGTAAAATCTTCTTCTAATGTGTTAATGGAGAACGATCGGTCTGTGGTGGTGGAAGCATTTCCGATGGGGATAGATGCTGAAAAATTTGCCGACTTACCAAATCAGCATGATGTCAAAATCGAAATCGCAAATTTAAAGGAAGGCAGAGAAAACATTAAATTAATTTTGTCCATTGATAGATTGGATTACAGCAAAGGAATTATGGGTAGGCTACGCGCTTATGAAATGCTACTCCAACAAAATCCAGAGTATTTAGAGAAAATAGAGCTCTATATGATTGTTGTGCCATCCAGAGATAATGTTGCTCAGTATAAAAGTTTAAGAGATCAAATAGATCAGTTTGTAGGCAATTTAAATGCTAGGTATAGAACGCTAAACTGGAACCCAATTAATTACTTTTATAGATCGTTTCCTATTAATGTGCTTTCCTCTTTATTCTCTACCGCAGCCATTTGTTTGGTAACACCTATGAGAGATGGGATGAATCTTGTGAGTAAGGAATATGTGGCGAGCAGAATTAGCAACGATGGTGTTTTGATTTTAAGCGAGATGGCAGGCGCATCTAAAGAACTGACAGAGGCGCTGATAGTAAATCCAAACAATTTGAGCGACATTAAAGAAGCTATTATTAAAGGGCTGGAAATGCCTTTAGCACAACAACAAGAACGCATGACATCTATGCGTGCCATAGTGGCAAAATTCAATGTAAATCATTGGGTAAACAATTTTATCTCCAAATTAAACGAAGTGAAAGAAGCTCAGAATTCATTAAAAACCAAACATGCTGTAAGCAAGATTAGAGAAAAGATTGTGGAAAATTATAAAAACGCGAGCGAACGGACTCTATTTTTAGATTATGATGGAACGTTGGTGGGTTTTTCTGGGGACATAGATCAAGCCACCCCAAATGAGGAGCTGTTAAATCTACTGAATAAATTGATCTCGGACCCAAAAAACAACGTGGTTATTATTAGTGGCAGACAACACCAAACTTTGCAGAACTGGTTTGGCGATCTTGATGTGAATTTTATTGCAGAACACGGTGCATGGCAAAAATATCGAGGTAACGAATGGACGTCTCTGCCTTTATTAACGGACGGATGGAAGCGAGAAATTAAAGCTTTGCTAGATACTTACACAGACAGGACTCCAGGTAGTTTTGTCGAGGAAAAAAGTTACTCTTTAGTATGGCATTATAGAAAATCTGAAGCGGGACTAGGAGATTTACGAGCAAATGAGATTGTAAGTAATTTGCGTGTACTTGTTGCTGATAAGGGTTTAAAATTGATGCCAGGCAATAAGGTTATTGAATTTAAAAACATGGAAGTGAATAAGGGGAAAGCAGCGCTTAACTATCTTCACGGAAGGAAAACGGATTTTATATTGGCTTTGGGAGACGATTATACAGATGAAGACATTTTTAAAGCGCTGCCTGAAACCGCTTTTACGATAAAGGTTGGCGACACAAGTTCTGCTGCCAGTTTTTATTTGATAGATTATAAAGAAGTGAGAGAATTACTTTGGGCGCTAGTTGATTAAATAATTATTGTAAATAAAAAAGCTTAGAATCAATTGCACTGCAACGATTCTAAGCTTTTTCTTTGTAAAAAACCAGGAATGCTAAGAATTATTGCGACAAAAAAATTGGTCTATCTAATTTGGTGGCAATCCTATAAGCCGCATTCATGAGTCCAACGTGGCTGTAAGCTTGCGGGAAATTACCCCATTGGCTTTCAGTTTCGGCATCCACATCTTCACTAAACAGCAACAAATGATTGGAATATTTAACAATGTTTTCAAATTCCCTAATTGCATCGGCGGTTCTTCCCACACAGGCTAGGGCTTCTACATACCAAAAAGCACAAATTAAAAACGTAGTTTTTGGTATTCCAAAATCGTCTGCATGGATGTATCTATAAAAAAGACCGTGTTCGGTTTTAAGTTCCTTTTCTAACGCCATAAGATGATTTTTAGCCCTATCAGAAGCGGGGTCTAAATAGTTCATTACAATAAGCTGCAAGGTGCTAGCATCTAAATGTTTACTTCCAACCGCATTTGTATAAACCTTTCGTTCTGGATCATAGCAATTTTCTATATGGGCAGAAGCTTTGGCGATCAAGACATTCGCGCGATCTTCAAAATCTTTATTCTTAATCTGCTTGGCCATTTTTAAAGCTGCGTTCGCACCTGCCCACTGAAAAAGATTGCTATAACAATGCATGTTTGCGATATTTCTAAACTCCCAAATACCTGCATCTTTCTCATCTATAGTCCGCTCAATTAACGATAAAACGCGCGATATCCATTTTGGAGAATCATTGCGTTGAGAAAATATAAAACGCTGATCTACGTACAATGGCAACATGGATATAAGCACTTGACCGTAAATGTCATTTTGAATATGCTCTGAAGCTTGATTTCCAATTCTTACTGGTTTCTCACCCATATACCCGTCAAGGTATTCTAACTCAACTTCTTCTAAATCTTTCTCGCCAGTAATGCCATAAAGAGGCTGATATCTGTCGTCTTCGGCGTAACTTATATCACTTAAGTAATTGAAAAACTTTTCCATTTCTTCAAAATGCCCAATGTGGTTTAGGGAAGTGAGCACGTAATAAGAATCGCGCAGCCAACAAAAACGATAATCCCAATTGCGTGTACTTCCTAAAAACTCCGGCAGACTAGTTGTACTTGCAGCTATAATTGCACCAGTGTCTTCATATTGATGGATTTTTAGAACAAGCGCCGAGCGGATTACCAAGGCCTGATGAAAATCGGCAATATTGGAATGTTTTATCCAGGTACGCCAATAGTCGACTGTTTTTTGAAGAAAGTCTTCTGCTGTACTCGGCACGCCAGCTTGCAGATCAAATCCATAAGTTAGAATAAGATATTTAGTTTCATTAAGTACAAATGCACGTTCCTCAATTATGTGATTTAATGATACATTAGTACTTAACTGGAGATTTTCGTCTCCTCCGGCAAAATCCATATGACTACTTCCCCTACATTTCCGCAGTTTAGTTTTACCATAATTATAAACTGGATTACATTTTACGGTAATTCTTGGTTCTCCTGTTACCGGCTCTATTTTTCTAATCACCATAAGTGGCTTGTAATAGCGCTCATACAGCTGAAATCTAGGTGCGAAATCAGTTATCTTATAAGCACCATAATCGGTAGTTATCTGCGTACATAATACATTTGTATTTTCCACGTACCATTGCTCAGATTTGTACTCCCCATTTGGAAGAATGGTAAATTCACCGCCCTTATTTTTATCTAGCATACTGCCGAACACAAATGAACTGTCGAATCTTGGCATGCACAACCAACTAATGTTTGTATTCTTATTTATGTGAGCGATTAATCCACAGTTTCCAATTATTCCTGTTTCGTAAATGTGTTTTTCTGCCATAAAAGTTGCTTCTAAAATTTAATGCTTTTTAAATTGGAAAAATGAATCTCCTATAGATTAAAGAAAAAAAAGCCAATTTAGTTTAGGAAAAAATTAATTTCCTAAACTAAATTGGCTCTATGTACCTTACGTTAAAGGTCAAATTTCTGTTCCACTTGGTAAGGTCGCCCCCTTTTTTACAACCACTATTCCATCTTTTATGGTGTAAAGTTCGTGTTCCGCATCTGCCAGATGTTCCCCACCATTTATTTTTACGTCGTTTCCAATATTGCAGTTTTTATCTATAATGGCATTATTGATGTAGCATCGATCTCCAATACCTATTAATGGCGTGCCTGATTCGTTCGCCGCAATAATTTCTTCGGCAGTTTGATACCTATCACTGCCCATCACATAGGAATTGGTAATGGTGGTTGATTTTCCAACCCTACAACGAATTCCTAAAATGGAATGCTCTACTGTGTCTGCCTGAACAATACATCCCTCGGCAATAATAGCTCTATTGAGCATGGTGCCTGAAATTTTAGAAGGCGGAAGCATCCTTGCCCTTGTAAAAATGGTATGAGAACTGTCAAACATGTTGAATTTTGGCAACTCGTCCGTCAACCCTAAATTTGCCTCGAAAAAAGAAGCTATCGTACCAATGTCAGTCCAGTAACCCTCATACTGATAACTCAATACGGTTGTATTTTCGATAGCTCTGGGAAGAATTTCCTTTCCAAAATCTTTCTCATCTGGATTATTGTTTAAGATGTCAATTAAGTATTTGCGATTAAATAAGTAAATTCCCATACTAGCTAAGAAATTTCTTCCCTCGCCTTGCATTTCTTCACCTGTGTCAGATATCCAGTCTTCAAGGCCTGTCTTAGGTTTTTCTGTAAATGAAGTAATTACATTTTCAGTGTTTGCTTTTAAAATTCCAAAATCGGTCGCCTCTTTAGCGGTAACAGGGATAGTTGCAATGGTTACCTCAGCATTTGCCGCAATGTGGTTATCAATCATTTCCTGAAAATCCATTTGATACAACTGATCGCCAGACAAAATTAATATACGGTCGGACTCGTGCGCATCAAAATGATGCATACATTGTCTTACAGCATCTGCGGTTCCTTGATACCAACCTGAATTACTTATCGTCTGCTCAGCAGCTAAAATATCTACAAAAGCCTTACTAAAATGACTGAAATGATATGTATTCTTGATGTGTTTGTTTAAAGAGGCAGAATTGAACTGAGTAAGTACAAACATTCTATGAATGCCAGAGTTGATGCAATTTGATATAGGAATATCTACCAGCCTGTATTTGCCCGCAATAGGTACCGCAGGCTTAGACCTGGTTTGTGTAAGTGGTGCTAATCTTGATCCCTGGCCACCGCCAAGAATTACGCCCAAAACTTTACTAGTCATAAGTGTTATTTATTTTAATATTTGGTATAGTTTTATATATTCTTCAGCAGCCCTATCCCAAGAATGATCAATCTTCATAATTGCCTTCCTAATGGCTCTAAAGTTTTTTTTATCTGCATAAAGCCCAACTGCTCTACTAATGCCATCTGTAACGTCGTAGACATTGGTTTGATCAAAACAAATTCCAAAACCGCCATCTCCAATATCTATTATGGTATCTTTTAAACCTCCAATTCTTCTTACCACTGGTATAGTCCCATACCTCAATGAATACAACTGATTCAAACCGCAGGGCTCAACTCTCGACGGCATCAGAAGAAAATCTGCACCTGCATAAAGTTGGTGAGACAGCTGTTCATTGTATCCTATGTACACGTTGTAGTTCGAAGAATGTACATTTTTGATGTCATTTAAACGATTTTCTACGCTTTTATCCCCTGAGCCTAACACCAAAATATTTATTTTATTTTTATGATAGTGCAACGAATCGTAAAAAACATCGGGTAGCAAATCTGCACCCTTTTCATCCACCAATCGCCCAATAAACACGAATAATGGTTTGTCCACATCTAAACCAAAAACACCACAAATAGCTTTTTTGTTTGCAAGCTTTCCTACTTCGACTGTTTTCAAATCGTAATTCTTAGCGAGCATTGGATCCGTTAGGGGGTTCCAAACTTCTGTATCAATGCCATTCAGAATGCCGACACATTTTCCACGCTCATAATTAAACAATGACTCTAGGCCGCGGGCATTGTATCTCATCTCTTCTAAATAGCTGGGAGATACCGTGGTTACACGCCAGGCGCATTTCACTCCCGAAGCAAGCGGATTGATATCTCCTTCCCACTCTAACAAACCAGATTTCCAAAGATCAAAAGCGGGAATATAGTATAGTTTGTCCCAACCAAATTGACCTTGATATTGTGCGTTGTGGATGGTTAATATGGTTGGGGTTTGATTTAGAGATTGATATTTAACACAGTTTGCCGTCATAAATGGCCCCAAACCTGTATGATGATCGTGAAAATGTAATACGTCGGGACGATGTTCCCATTGCGAAATCCAATCTAAAGCAGCAATCTGAAAGGCTAAGAATCGCTCCGTATCATCCAGATAACCATAAACGTTTGGCCGATCTGTTAAACCTGGGATATGAACGATATAAAGATCGAAACCTAACTTATTTGTTTTTTCTTTAAGTATCCGGAACGAAAACCAGTGGTTTCCATAGTTTCCCCAAGCATCATAAACAACTGCAAAGTCATTTTCCCTGATAAACTTTGTATCGTATGCGGGCACTACCACCTTAGCGATATGACCAAGTTTATTTTGATATTTAGGTAGCGCGCCAACAACATCTGCCAAACCACCAACTTTGGCAACCGGATAACACTCTGCGCTTATATGAATAATCTCCATTTATATTATGCTCTTTGTCTTGCTCAAGTTACTAATTGTTTTGAGCAATGCAAACTATAGCTATTAATTTAAAAAGCAAAAAAAAACCGGTCGGCAAGGCCGATCGGTTGTGTATAAATCTTTAATATTTTAGGAAAATAAGGCGGAATTATTTCGAATTTTCCTTTTCTGCTGCAGATGCATTTGCAAAAACAACTATACCTGCTCCAAATGTGATCAAGCCCGCGAAAAACTCGATGCTGCCGAAATTGGTACTGTTGCCCGAATCGCCGACATTCATTGCATGGAAAGGAGTAAAAATAACCGAGCCTATGACCACAAGTAACCCTAAAACAGCAATACCCAAACCTAAATACTTTTTCATAATAAACTTCTATGATGCAAATGTACTATATAAATGTATTTGCATAAAATTTTTAGGTTAATTTTATGCTATTTTAAATTTAATAACCTCAATTCATCGCTTTTTGAAACATTAAAGCTGCTACAGTTAAATTTGTCCTGTCGTCTATCAAAATGGCAGAGCCGTTTGCCCTATTGTTTTTATAAAGATCGAGCGGTAAAACCTCGGCGGTTTTTAAGATCACCCGTCCGATATCATTTAACTTAAAATCTTCGGCACCATGCTCTTCTAAAGTATTGATGTCCACTTTGTGTAGAATATCGACTATCTTGCACCTAGTCTTTTTACTATTATGCTGTAAGGTATATGTTATCGATGGGTCCAAAGGTTTTGTGTCCATCCAACAAATGTCGGCTTCAATTTGCTTACTGTCTTCAGGCAATGCGGAAGAATTTACAATGGTATCTCCTCTGCTGATGTCTAAGTTATCTTGCAGATGAATTACTATCGATTGACCTGCTTTTGCTTCTTTAAGGTTCTCCTCGAAAAAATCTATCTTTTTTACGGTAGTTTTTACGTTGGACGGGAGAATGGTTACCGCATCTCCAACAGAAAATGTTCCGCTAAGTATGCGTCCGGCATAACCGCGGTAATCGGGAAGATCTTCTGTCTGCGGCCTAATAACCCACTGAACGGGCATGCGTGCTCGTTTAGAATTTTCTAAATGATCGGTATCAACCGTTTCTAAAAAATGCAGTAAGCTATCTCCCTTAAACCAAGGCATGTTCATCGAATTTTGCACAATATTATCGCCTTTCAGCGCACTAACAGGAATGTAAGTCACATCGACTAAACGCAACTTTTCCGCAAGCTTTTTATAAGTTGAAAGAATTTCGTTATAAGCATCTTGGCTATAATTTACCATATCCATTTTGTTGATACACAATACCACGTGTTTAATACCGAGTAGGGAAACGAGGTAGGAATGCCTGATTGTTTGCTCTACAACGCCATTTCGTGCATCTATTAGAATAATTGCCAAATTTGCAGTAGACGCCCCGGTAACCATATTACGGGTATATTGGATGTGGCCAGGCGTATCTGCAATAATGAATTTTCGCTTTTCTGTCTGAAAATATTTGTAGGCAACATCAATCGTGATCCCTTGTTCCCGTTCTGCCCGCAACCCGTCGGTAAGAATCGCTAAATCGATGGATCCGTCGTCATTTTTTCGATTTGAGGCTCGTAGAGCTTCCAGTTGATCTGTCAAAATAGAATCTGTATCAAAAAGTAAGCGTCCAATTAATGTGCTTTTGCCATCATCTACGCTACCTGCAGTAAAAAACTTAAGAATGTTCATTTTAAAAGTTTAAGGATAAAAGTATCAAGTATTAGGCTGCTACTCGCAGCCTAAAAACTCAAACCAATTTAATCGTATTATTTATAAAGCATCTGTAATGGGAGTTAATTTTTAATCTTGATACTTGTTACCAATTACTCGAAAGCGCCCTAAAAGTATCCTCCTTTTTTCCTATCCTCCATCGCTGCTTCAGAAACTTTATCGTCTAATCTGGCACCGCGTTCAGATATTTTTGAGGAACTAATTTCAGAAATGATGTCGTCTATCAATATTGCTTCAGACTCAACCGCGGCGGTGCAAGACATGTCTCCCACAGTTCTGAACCGAACTTGCTTTTGTTCAACTACATCTTCCTCATCCATATTTAAAAACGGCGAAGCAGCCATCAATTGACCGTTTCTGGTAATGCAATCTCGTTGATGAGAAAAATAGATGCTAGGCAAACTAATGTTCTCCCGCCTAATGTAATTCCAAACATCTAATTCGGTCCAATTGCTAATTGGAAAAACCCGCACATTTTCGCCCTTGTGTATTTTGCCGTTATAAATATTCCACAATTCTGGCCTTTGCCTTTTCGGATCCCATTGTCCGAATTCATCTCTAACAGAAAAGATACGTTCTTTGGCTCTTGCTTTTTCTTCATCGCGCCTCGCGCCACCAATACACGCATCGAACTGATATTTCTCGATGGTATCCAATAATGTTACGGTTTGCAAAGGATTTCTACTTGCATTTTTCCCTTTCTGTTCTGCAACTTTGCCCTGATTTATCGAATCTTGTACCAATCCTACAATAAGCTTTTCACCAATACGGGCCACCATTTCATCTCGGTAGGTAATGGTTTCCTCAAAATTATGCCCTGTATCTATATGAACTAGCGGAAATGGAAATTTACCAGGCCTAAAAGCTTTCTCTGCCAACCTAACAAGAGTAATAGAATCTTTTCCACCGCTAAACAAAAGTGCAGGCCTTTCAAATTGACCGGCAACTTCTCTTAAAATGTGAATCGCCTCTGCCTCTAGCTCATCTAGGTAGTCGTAATTATATGCTGTCATTTTTTATCTCTTTCTTGTTTTAACTTTTAATTGCGGTTAGGGGTTACGCATAATGGCGGACCGCTTTAATATTAATTATTATTTGCCATTGGTTGCCGATTATAGCTTTTAAGAAATGACGTAGAATTGAGAGTTGTCCATTAACCTTCAGACACATGCAAACCGCATTCTTTCTTAGATTGGTCTTCCCACCACCATCTTCCTGCCCTAAAATCTTCCCCTGGTTGCACAGCTCGCGTACATGGTGCACAGCCTACACTTGGAAAACCCTTATCGTGCAATGGATTATAAATGATATTATTTTGTTTGATAAAGGTTTTTACCTCATCCAACGTCCAATGAAAAATAGGGTGAAACTTTATTAACTGATTGCCTTCATCCCATTCTAAATCTCTCATATCTTCCCTATTTACACTTTGATCAGCTCGTATACCGGTTATCCAAATACTGTTGCCGGCCAATGCGCGTTTCAAAGGTTCTATTTTTCTAATGTGGCAACATTCTTTTCTATTTTCTGCCGATTGATAAAAACTACTCGGCCCTTTCTCATTCACCATCGCTTGCAGCGTTTCATTTTTTGGATAATAAGCATGTATTTGCTTGTTGTATATTTCTATCGTCCTATTCCAAACATAATAAGTTTCTGGAAAAAGTCTACCCGTTTCAAGCGTAAAAACCTTGATGGGAATGTTATTTGAAAAAATAAGGTGTGTTATTACTTGATCTTCCCAACCAAAGCTGGTAGAAAAAACAATTCTACCAGGATAAGAATCGGCCAAAAACCTAAGCTTGTCCACCACATTACCTAAATCAATTAAACCGTTGCTTATTGCTTCAAACTCCTTCTCCATCTTTAAACTAATTTCAAAATAAATAAAATAATACTGCGAATGCTTACTGCGATTACAATCATTCCCACCACAACCATAATGGTTTTCGCAGAGATTTTATTAGAAACACGTGCCGCAATAGGTGAAGCGAGCGCACTACCAATAATCAGGCCCAGAACAGCTTCCCAATGACTTACGCCTAAAATGGTGAAAAAAGTTAAGGAACTAAGTGTGGCAATAAAAAAGCGGCTAATTTTTACTGTTCCTAAGGAGAAAAGCGGATGCCTGCCACCCGCAATCAAACTCGAAAGCACGATAGAACCCCAACCACCGCCAAAAGCAGCGTCGATAAAACCACCTACAAAGCCAAGCAGACCAATTCGCTTTATCTTTTTACCAGACTGTTTGCGTTTAATATTGATTGCTTTTGACAAAATAACAAAACCCAAAAACAAGGTATATAAAGACACAAAAGGTTTCACATAATCGGCATAAGCATGCAGGGATGATAAAATAAAGGCCCCTAAAACTGCTCCAATAATGGCAGGAATAATTAATAATTTAAAAAGTTTCCAATTTACATTGCCCATCTTAAAATGCATCCACCCTGCAATGCCATTGCTTAACACTTCTGAAATATGGATCGCCATACTTGCCGACGCTGGCGGAAGTCCCATCGCTAATGAAAACGAGGCCGAGGTAACTCCATAAGACATGCCAATGGCTCCATCTATCATCGCAAATACAAAACCTGCACCTAAAAACCAATAAAAGATAGGGTCGATATTTAACACGAGCGATTGAAACTCGGGCTCAGACTTCCACAACGATAGTAAAACAGTTGAAATGAGCAAAATAGAAGCTACCCAAATTAACCATTTCATATTGCGCTCTGCAAAACTACGCTTGGGCGTGATGAGCTTTTTAGTCACTCGATTTAGTCTCCTTACTTTGTCCGAAAAGTCGCCCGTTAAAGTCAACCTAAGAGCGCTCATATTCTGCAAAGTTTCATCGAGTTCCTCCGGAATGCCCTCTTTCAAAATTTCTTTTATCCGCTTTGCGATGGTGGGCGACTTTCCATTTGTGGAAATGGCAATTTTAAGATCTCCTTTTTGAACGATTGACCCCAAATAAAAATCGCATAGATCTGGCGTATCTGCCACATTAATGAGTAAACCTTTTTGATGAGTAACAACTCTTATTTGTTGATTTACAATATTGTTTCCCGTAGCGGCAAACACAATATCGATTTCCTCCAAATCTGAGACTTCAAAACTTTTTTGCTTTAGCGTTATCAACGGATAACCCACCGCAAGTGCAAATACCGCAGGGGAAATGTTTTCTGCCACAATAGTAATGGTTGCATTCTTGCTATTTTGTACGATAGCTGTCAACTTCTCCAAGCCAATATTACCTGCGCCGATAAGTAGCGTACGCAACGTATTCAACTTCACAAAAACAGGAAAAAGTTGATTGCCTTTCTCCTCTTCGATTAAGGAAGGTTGCAACGAATTTTCTGCGTTAGGCAAGACTTGCATAAGAGGCAATTAACTTTTTAAAGGATGGATGTAAGGAGACCACTTTGCCAAAAACCAATAATACAGGGGCTTTAATACTTTCTTGCGCTACCATTGCTTCGATTGTTTCTACAGTTCCAACCAACAATTTTTCATTTTCTGCAGATCCATTTTGAATCACAGCCGTGGGCAAATCGTGTTTTCCTGCTATTTTAAAAATCTCAATTATTTTTGACAATTGTCTCAGACCCATTAATACAATAACAGTTGCTTCTGAATGGGCTGCCTGATAAATGTCTTTAGAAACTTCGCCGGAGGTAGTAGTGCCTGTAATCACCCAAAAACTTTCTGCCAAGCCTCGATGAGTAACCGGAATTTGCTGTAAGCCGGGAACGCCAATAGAACTAGAAATACCAGGAATTACTGTGACCGGAATGTTATAAAACTTAGCATAATCAAGCTCCTCATATCCTCTCCCAAAAACAAATGGATCGCCACCTTTTAACCTGACCACGTGACCAAAGTTTTGGGCATAATCCACAATCAATTTATTAATTGCCTCCTGTTTGTAAGAATGCTCTCCAGAACGTTTTCCCACATATACTTTGATCGAATCTTTTGGCGCATAGGCTAACAGCGCTTCATTTGTAAGCGCGTCGTACAGCACAACATTTGCATTTTGTAACGCTTTAATTCCCTTTAAAGTGATCAAATCCGGATCTCCAGGACCTGCGCCTAAAAGGGTTATTTTGGGTTGTATATTTATTTGTTGTTCGATCATTTCTTTAATTTAAAACGGCTCTCTGTTCTTTAACTTTATTTAAGAATTGATCTGCTTTTGCAAAATAAGCTTTGGCGAAAGATTCGCTTGCTTCGTTTTTATTTATTTGCAACGCAAAATCCATAAAAGTTCCTTCGATTATAATTTCTCCAGTTTCTATAAAATGGGTGTCAAAGTCTCTAAGTACGCCAATTTGCGTATTGCACTGTACAGCCTTATCCAACAACAATGCTTTTGCGGCATTTACTAAACCGCTGTAAATGTGATAGATACCATCAGCAAAGTTATCATTGTTGATGTTTTGTTTAGCCATAGCCATCTTCTCATCCACCTCTAACAATAAAGTAGCAACTAAATCTATAATTACGCCTGCACATTCTCCAACGCCGATGGCCGTTTCAAACTGCTCTTCATGGCCCCAGTCTACAAATTCTTCCGCCGTTAAATTCTTTAAATTACCTAAAGGTTTAAGCAATTGATAGAAATAATCCTTTCCTTGCCTGTCGTAATATTGCTGAAAATTCTCCGTACCGAAATTGTTTCCCTGAAAATCGCTTAGCAGATACCGCAAAACATTGTCTGCCCTTTTAGTTGGTATTTTTATCACACGTTCAGCAGCCCGTCCAACGCCATCGCCAACAATTCCACCGCCTAGCAACACTTGCACGGCCGGAACCACTTTGCCATCTGCCTTTACTGAGCTGCCATGAAATCCAATTTCTGCTACACCGTGCTGACCGCAAGAATTCATACAGCCACTAATTTTTATATTTAAGTTCTTCTCGTAGATAAGCTCAGGAAAATCAGAATAGATTACGTCTTCCAAAACTTCTGCAAGCGTCATAGAATTAGATATACCAAGATTGCAAGTATCAGTTCCTGGGCAAGTAGTAATATCTGCCACACTATTGAAACCTGCAGTTGTTAATCCGATTTTGTTTAAAGCTAGATATAAGGAAGGCAAAGCTTCCTTGCGCACAAATTTTAAGAGTAGACCTTGGTTAACCGTAACCCTAATTTCATCGGCCACATACGGTTTTATCGCAGCTATAAATGCTCGGGCCTGATCCACTTTCATATCGCCAACTTGCACTTTTACGTATACGCCAAAAAATCCTTTTTGCTTTTGCTCAACTGCATTGGTAGCGAACCAATGCTGATAATGCAATTCCTTTTGAACATCTGTTTCGGCGTACTCAATAAGTTCTGGTATTTTCGGTGCCGGAACAGCATCTCTATCAATTTTAAAAGACTGTACTTTATTGGCAACATGTTCTTCTTGGGCAAGCCTTAAAAATTCCTCAATGCCAATTTTTTGGATTAAGTATTTTAGTCTCGCTTTGTTTCTATTGTTGCGTTCTCCGTAACGATCAAAAGTTCTAATAAGTGATTCTATAAATGGAATGCATTGATCTTCTGGCAAAAATTCATTAATGATGACCGCTAAAAATGGTTGTGCCCCCAAGCCACCACCAACCGACACTTTAAATCCCCGCTCACCCGCTTCATTAAGCTTGGGGATTAGGCCAACGTCATGTATAAAGCTCATCGCTGTATCTTTATCACTGGAAGAAAAACATATTTTAAATTTTCTTCCCATTTCCTGACAGATGGGGTTTCTTAAAAAATATTTAAAAGTTGCGTGTGCATAAGGCGACACATCGAATGGCTCATCAGCGTCTATACCAGCATTTGGAGAAGCTGTAACGTTACGCACCGTATTGCCACAAGCTTCTCTAATGGTTACATCATCTTCAGAAAGCTTAGCCCAAAGCTCGGGCGTTTTGTCTAAACTAACATAATGAATTTGTATGTCTTGACGGGTTGTAAGGTGTAAATTTCCACTTCCGTATTCTTCGGAAATATCTGCAATGCGTAAAAACTGCTTAAAAGTTACTTTACCAAAGGGAAGTTTAATGCGTACCATTTGAACTCCCGGCTGGCGTTGACCGTAAATCCCTCTGGCTAAACGTAAACTTCTAAACTTATCATCGTGCAGGTTGCCATTTCTATATTCATTTATTTTTTTCTCTAAATCGATGATGTCTTGTGATACAATTGGATTTTCTAACTCTGTTCTGAAACTCTGCATTTTTTATAAACTATGTGCTTTTATGCGGTAAATATTGTTAATGTTTTTTTAACCTGTACAACTCATTATCCGAATCGATTTCCTATTTCATTTAATAGTTTCTGTCAAATATATAAAGTATATAGGAATAGTAGACATTTTTACCAAAAAAAACTTTATGCCAATCGTTTCATATCATCTTCTCGCGCAATAATATGAGCTACACTTGTTTCACTTAGCACCTTTAAGGTTGCGTCTCTAACATCTATAAAAGCACTTCTAATGCCACAGGTTTTTTCGTCCTCACATTCTTCGCACTTATGATAAAAATTTAAACTGGCGCAAGGTACCATTGCAATCGGGCCGTCCGTAACTCGCATTACTTGCACTAAAAAAATATCTTCGGGTTTTTTATTTAGCGAATATCCTCCCCCCGCACCTTTCTTACTAAAAAGAAAACCTGCATTTCGAAGATCTAACAAAATTTGTTCTAAAAATTTTTTCGGAATATGCTCCTGCTCAGCAATTTTTTGAATTTGCATAGGCGGATTATCTTTGTTTTTTCCAAGTACCACAAGCGCCTTTATCGCATATTTGGTTTTTTTAGACAGCATATACTAACAAAGCTACTAAAGAAAGCCGAAAAATCTAGCAATGCTTTTTCTTCTTTTTTGTTTGTAATTTTCTCTAAGCATTCCAAACCGGTTTTATAACTCATCACAATGACCATAAAAGTTGTGTCTGCATACAATATTTACCACGCCACAAATTGACATTTGTTAAACGATTGACAATTCGCCGCATATCATTATCGATTATCTTTGTGCTTTTTAAAATTTCTCCCGCACGATGCGCAAATTAAGTCTTTTACCGCTGTTACTTTTTATAGTTTTTTATTTTCTATCAACCGCATATGCAGTAGCCGGGCTTCGTGTTTTATTTCCCGAAAGAATGTTCATTCCACTTTTTTGGGTTCTTTCTATAGGGTTGGCGGTCGCTTTGACTTTGGCCATTCTTCAGTTTCGAAAAAAACATAATACAAAATTTTTTACCATTGTAACCCACGCCTTTTTAATGTTCTTCTTGGCTGAAATCGTTTTTTCAACTTTTTTGTTGCTGGGTGATGTAGTTTGTTTACTCATCGCCTTCTCCGAGAAGATATCTAGCGGCCAATCCCATTTTGAAAGAAATTATTATTGGGTATGTTTTTGTTTGGTGATGTTGCTGCTAACAATTATTATTTTTGGATATGGAATTGTAAAAGGAAAATACGCTTACCGAGTTATTAGGCATACCCTTTATTTCGATGACTTGCCCATTAGTTTTGATGGGTTTACGATTACACAAATTTCTGATGTACACGCCGGAAGTTTTACAAAACCCAAAGAAGTTAAAAAAGGAATTGATTTAATTAACAAGCAAAAAAGCGATCTTTTCGTATTTACCGGCGATCTTGTGAACAATGTTGCTACCGAAATCGAGCCCTATATCCCTATGTTTTCAGAGATAAGGGCGGGTTACGGGAAATATTCTATTTTGGGAAATCACGATTATGGCGATTATGCAAAATGGGCGAGCTCAGCAGCCAAAACAACAAATTTTACAAGGTTGAAAAACAACCATGCAGCTTTGGGTTTTACGCTTCTTTTAGATGAACATGTCACTATAACAAAAGGTGCCGATAAAATTATTTTGGCCGGGATAGAAAACTGGGGCATTGGCTTTGGAGAACGCGGCGATTTGAAAAAAGCTTTGCAAGGAACTAATCCAAAAGATTTTAAGATTTTACTTTCTCACGATCCCTCCCACTGGGATGCAGAAGTTAAAAATTTCCCTTCAGATATTGCCTTAACTTTAGCGGGCCATACACATGGAATGCAATTTGGTATTGAGGCATTCGGCATTAAATGGAGTCCGGTAAAATACCGCTACAAACACTGGGCAGGAGTTAAGAAAGAAAACAATCGCTATTTGAATATTAACAGGGGTTTTGGATTTTTAGGTTTTTCTGGCAGGATTGGTATTTGGCCAGAGATCACAGTAATTACGCTTAGAAAAAAATAGTTGTCGCTGATAAATCCTTTTTTAGTTCTGAAGTTTTCTTACAAATCGGATAAATACATGGTTTGTGACACACTAAGACTTAAAAAATGTTTCGAAATCCAATAGATAAACAGGTTAGATTACAAATTATAACTTCGAAAGAAGTCCTCCGATTTTGATTTTAGCGTTTATTATAGCTTTATTTGCAGAAAACCTCATCAATGGCAAAAAATTTACTCATTGTAGAATCACCAGCAAAAGCAAAAACAATTGAAGGCTATTTAGGAAAAGATTTTCTAGTAAAATCCAGTTACGGCCATATTCGGGATTTGATTAAAGGAGATTCTGCCATTGACACCAAAAATAACTTTGCTCAGAAATATGAGGTACCCGCCGATAAGAAAAACGTTGTAGCCGAGCTGAAAAAATTGGCAAAGGGAGCCGAAATGGTTTGGTTAGCATCTGATGAGGATCGAGAAGGAGAAGCCATTAGTTGGCATCTGTTTGAGACGCTCGGCCTGCAAAAAGAAAAAACCAAACGGATTGTCTTTCACGAAATTACAAAGCCTGCGATTTTAAAAGCAATTGAGAGTCCAAGGGGAATAGATTACAACCTCGTATTTGCACAACAGGCAAGACGTGTATTGGATCGTTTGGTAGGCTTCGAATTGTCGCCAGTGCTATGGAGAAAAATAAAACCATCGCTTTCAGCGGGTAGAGTGCAATCTGTTGCGGTGCGTTTAATAGTAGATAGAGAGCGAGAAATTATTGGTTTTAACTCAACTGCTGCTTATAGAATTACAGCTCAATTTAATACCGGTAAAGGAAAAGAGCTAGTGAAAGCTGAGTTGCCACAACGTTTTGAAAGAGAAGCAGAAGCCGAACTTTTTTTAAAGGACTGTTTAAGTGCCGATTTTAAAATCACAAGTTTAGAAACACGACCTACGAAAAGAAATCCTGCAGCACCTTTTACCACGTCTACTTTACAACAGGAAGCCTCTAGAAAATTAGGGTTTTCTGTGGCAAGAACTATGCAGGTTGCGCAAAAGTTATACGAAGCTGGCAAGATTAGTTACATGAGAACTGATTCTGTAAATCTATCTGATACAGCTTTAGATGCGGCAGCAGCAGAAATTAAAAGTGCTTACGGAGATAAATATTTACACCATAGAAAATATAAAACTAAATCTGCCGGTGCCCAAGAAGCGCATGAGGCAATACGGCCCACTTATTTTAACCAACACAGCGTAACCGGCGATTATTCCGAGCAACGTCTGTACGACTTAATCTGGAAACGTGCTATTGCTTCTCAAATGAGCGAAGCAGCTTTTGAAAAAACAACTGCTCAAATACAACCATCTACTAGAAAAGAACATTTAGTTGCCGAAGGCGAGGTATTGATTTTTGATGGCTTTTTAAAGGTTTACTTAGAATCAACTGACGACGACGAAGAAGAAACCGACAACGGAGCTGAAAAAGAAAACAGCAATATGTTGCCACCATTAACGAAAGGCCAAACATTGCTTCTAAACGAAATGCAAGCCACGCAACGTTTCGGGCGCCCACCGGCTAGGTATACTGAGGCGAGTTTGGTAAAAAAATTGGAAGAGTTGGGCATTGGAAGACCTTCTACTTACGCACCGACAATATCTACGGTGCAGAATCGAGGTTATGTAGTTAAAGAAGATCGAGACGGAAAAGAGCGAAGCTTTACTGCGTTAACATTGTCAAACGGAGCGATAAAAAAGGAAATAAAAAAGGAAATAACAGGAGCAGAAAAGTCAAAATTATTTCCTACAGATATTGGCCAAGTAGTGAATGACTTTTTGGTAGAGCACTTTAAGGGAATTGTAGACTTTAACTTCACAGCCAATGTAGAAAAGGAATTTGACGAAATTGCCCATGGTTTACAGGAGTGGACTAAAATGCTCCATTCTTTTTATGAACCATTTCACAAAGAGGTAGAAAGTACGTTAGAAACTGCCGAACGTGCGACAGGAGAGCGTAAATTGGGTCTGGATCCAGAAACTGGGAAAAATGTTTATACCAAAGTTGGCAAATTTGGTCCGTTGGTTCAAATTGGAGAAATAGACGACGAGGAGAAACCAAAGTATGCTAGTTTAATGAAAAACCAATCGGTTTCTACCATCAGCTTGCCAGAAGCTTTAGAACTTTTTAAACTTCCTTTCAGTTTAGAACCGTTTGAGGACTTAGACATATTAATTGGTGTAGGCAGATTTGGTCCTTATGTAAAATGGGGTGAGAGTTTTATTTCACTTCCCAAAAATGAAGACCCTATGTTGGTAAACTTCGACAGGGCGGTAGAAATTATTAAAGAAAAACAAAAGACGGACGCCCCAATTGCGCAATACGATGGATTACCCGTAACAAAGGGAAAAGGCAGATTCGGGCCATTTATAAAATGGAACAGTTTGTTTATAAATGTACCCGCAAAAGGCTATATATTCGAAGATTTATCCCAATCGGATATTGACACCTTAATTTCTAAAAAGGTAGAAAAAGAAGAGAACAGGTTTATCAAAACTTGGGACGAAGAGAAAATAGCTATTGAAAACGGGCGTTGGGGACCGTTTATTCGTTTTGGAAAAGCGATGCTTAAACTAAGATCAAACCCAACAACAAAACAAAAATATACGCCAGAAGAATTAGTAGAAATTGAGTTGGA
The DNA here is from genome assembly GCF_054061655.1 of Pedobacter sp. UYEF25. Classification (NCBI taxonomy): domain Bacteria; kingdom Pseudomonadati; phylum Bacteroidota; class Sphingobacteriia; order Sphingobacteriales; family Sphingobacteriaceae; genus Pedobacter; species Pedobacter sp. UYEF25. The sequence continues at coordinate 372,194 of NZ_JBSSEL010000001.1, forward strand.
GACCGTAAAAGTGATGATTGTAGAACAAGTGCCAGACGCTTTTGAAAAGAAAAAAAAGACCCCTGCAAAAAAAACATCTACCGCAGCAAAGAAACCGGTAGCAAAAAAAGTCGTTTCCAAGAAAGCATTAGCCAAGAAAAAGTAACATAATGGATTAATGAGCAATAAATGAAATCCATCTTCCAATCCGTTTATTCTAAATACTTCGTTTTAAGTTTAGTAATTAGCATCATCACGGCTTGGTTTAGCAAAGGATTTCATCATCCCGACGAACAATTCCAAATTCTAGAATTTGCCAATTATAAATTGGGAAACAGTCCCCTATCTGACCTGCCATGGGAGTTTTCCGCCAAAATACGATCAGGTTTACAGCCATATATTGCCTTTGGTTTCATTAAGGTTTTTAATTATTTGGGTGTAGAAAATCCATTCATTTTAGCTTTTTTTCTTCGTTTAATCACAGCAGTTTGTAGTTGGGTTGTTGTTAGCAAGCTAATTCTTTTATTATTGCCTAATTTTTCGACCGAAAATGGGAAGAAGATTTTTATTTTCTTAAGTCTATTTTTATGGTTTGTGCCTTACATAAATGTTCGTTTTTCATCTGAAAATGCAGCCGCAATTAGTTATCTATTTGCTACTTACCTTCTATTAAAGCCCTACAAAAATCCATCGAAAGAAAATGTTGCGTTTTTTGTAATAGGATTATTGCTGAGCTTTTCGTTTTTTTTTAGATTTCAAATGGCTTTCGCCATAATAGGTTTGGGCTTATGGTTAATTTTTATCCACAAAATTGCTTGGCGTAAATGGTTTACATTAATATTTTCTGGATTAGTTGGGATTGTAATATGTATTTTTTTGGACAAGTGGCTGTATGGTACTTGGCAACTTACCCCATATAATTACTACGTAGAAAATGTGATAAAAGGTGTCGCCGCAAATTTTGGGGTAAGTCCCTGGTGGTATTATTTCAACTTATTTTTTTTAAAAGCGATTCCTCCATTAAGCCTAGCTATATTGTATTTTTTTGCAGTCGGAATCTACAAAAAGCCCTTACATATATTTTCGTTTGTTGCTATTTGCTTCATAGTCGGGCATTCTATAATTGGCCATAAAGAAATGCGATTTTTATTTCCAATCTGGTTTTTGTTAACCTATTTAGCTGCCATTGGTTGTGACTATTATTTTAAGAATTATAGCGTAAATACACTTGTCAAGTATGGTTTAGTTTTTTTAGCAGTAATAAATGGTTTACTACTGTTGTTTAGAACATTTTTTCCTGCCCAAGAAGCGTTAGATTGCTACAGTTATGTTTACAAGCACTTTAGAAATAAACCTGTAACCATATATTGCGTTAATGAATCTTTGTACAGCTTGGCCGGAATTAAAACTAGTTTCTACAAGCAGAAAAACGTTACTGAAATCGTGTTTGACAACGAGGCTAATTTATCATCCGAACTGGAAAGAAATCATTTTGATTCCGTTTATGTATTTAAGAAAAAAGCAGAATTAGGCGCCGAATTGAATAAGTACAAAAGCGAACGGATTTATAGCGTCTATCCGGCGTGGGTTTTAAAGTTTAACATCAGCAATTGGCAAGATCGAGCAAATATTTGGAGTATCTACTTGATTCATAACAAAAAGAAAAATCTCATTAACTAAAAAAAATCTATATTGAAAGCGGATTTACCTGAAAATACAGTAGAAGAAATTGGAATGGCTGTGGTATTAATGAGTGAAACGCCCGAAGTAAAAAACTGGACGGTTTATTTGATAAACCTAAAACACATTGAGATCAATAACGTATTGATAAGTTCTAAAGGTTACGGTGATAAGAATGGCAAGCCAGTTAAAACATCTGTTTTGCGCCACTTTTTAGGGGATATAAAAGCCCAATCATTTAAAGGTGTCGAAGCGATAGATACGGAGGTGTTCGGTTTAACAAACGAATATTGGTTAAGTTATTATGTTAATGGTACTATTTACGATAAAAAATTTATCTTTCTGCCGGAAAGCATCGTAGACGAAAATTTGATAAAAATACCGTTAGTTAATAAACCCGGTGTAATGATTAAATAGCTTTTTATGGATTATATATTCATTTAGCAGCGAAATCTACAGCGACATGCAGTTGACCCTTTTTACCAGAATTAAACAAATTACATACGCTAATATATTACAAGACTATGAGATATATCTTTTTGCCCGGCTTATTTTTACTCCCAATATTTTTAAGTTCGATTTCAGGATTTGCCCGAACAACCAGAACTCAATCTGACTTTGTGTACACAATAAAAAACAGTTCGCACAAGCACAATAAACTACTTAACGCAAGCAATGCTCTTATTGACGCTGGCGGTGCAAGAAAATGGTTGTTTCCTAAATCAGATCTTCAGCCTGCAGATTCGGTTAATGTCATTGCCGAAAAAACTTTTGACGCGTGGTACACTCAATATCATATAGAAACTTTTAAGGGATTTTGGGATAGGGCTGAAATGATGGAAATAATTTTGGATTCCTATGAAGTAACCAAAGACAGAAAATACCTAACGAAGTTTGATGCCATGTACAAAAATTTTCTGTCTCAGCATACAGGCGACTGGATGTATAACAAGTTTAACGATGACATTGCCTGGGCCGCGATCTCTTGTGTTCGTGCATATCTTCTAACCGGGAATAAAGTCTATTTAGAAAAGAGTAAAGATCAGTTTGATAAAATGTACGCGCGGGCTTTTACCAATAAGTATGGCGGCGGCTTAAATTGGTTTGAAACTAAAACCTCTAAAAACGCTTGTATTCAGGGGCCTGCTATGGTTGCTTCGTGCTACCTAGCAGAAGCCACGGGCGACAAAAGTTACTACGATAAAGCAATTGCTTTGTACAGCTGGTCTAAAATATATCTTTTTGATGCTTCTACTGGTAAAGTAAACGACAATATTAATCTTGATAAAAAAACAGGTCTAATTAAAACGGGCACTTGGAGCTCTACCTATAACCAAGGTACATTTTTAGGAGCAGCAGTAATGCTTTATAAATATACAGGCGAAGCAAACTATCTTCAGGATGCTGAGCGTATTGCAAATTATACGAAAGATAATATGTATGAAGGAAAGACGATGAATAACGAAGACGGCGGAAACGATTTACCCGGTTTTAAAGGGATTTTTGCACGTTACGCACGGATGTACACTATCGAAACCAAAAAAACTGATCTTGTTGATTGGATGCTGCTAAATGCAAAAGTTGCTTATAACAATAGAAATTCGCTAGGTTTAATACATACAAAATGGGCGACAAAAACCCCAGAGGATAAACCTAAATCGGCTTTTGGATCGTCGACAGCTGTGTCGTTAATTATGAATACCCTACCGTTTGAAAAATTAATTAAAAATTAAAGGCATAGCAATTTTAAATTACCAAGCATACGGTTTAAAGATCTTTGTCGATTGCAGAGAGATCGCTTCTAGCTGACTTACTGTTAGAACTGATTTTCATTTTGGTTTATCGTTCCGTCGCTATTAAAAAACCGAGCAATCTTTTCTTCTGTCAAAGCATCTTTATACATTTCGGGCGCATGATGCGGTTTTTTTCTGGCATCGATAATTAGAGAGTCCAGACATCCCCAATGTTTATCCGTTATAAATTCGCCAACTCCGTAAATGTCTGCTGCAGGATTACTTCGCGTAAAAGTAACCCACACAAAATTGTTAGTAGTCTTTGCAGCAAAAACAGGATTATCACATAACACAATTAATGGCCATGTTGCCAAATCAATTTTTGAGAGCTGTTGTTTAATTTCTTCAACTTGGAATAGTGTATCCTCTGCATCTTTATAGGTACCAGGAAAGACCATAAGTATACCTGGCAATGCTACAGAAATTTCATTTTTGTCGGAGAAATGGCTAAGATCAGCTGCACTCAATTTTTTACCCAAATCGCGCCTAGCGTCGCCAACAGCCGCAAAAACAACCTTTGATCCGCTATTAAGTCCGTCACCACTATAATCGAGCGTATCTATCGTAGTGTTTGTATAAAAATGAATGTCGCCTTTCATATCTATTCGCTCCAACATGTGTTTTAAAAATCCTGCAATATCTGAGGTGCTGAGCCTTTCGTCATCCTCACGTGCGGCGATAAATACATATTTAGCTAAACTCAACTGATTTTTACCCAAAATTTGGTTGGCAATTGTCAAAACCTCTTGTGGCTTTTTATGCTTCAGATAAGGTGTGTACCTCTCGCTACCGATCGCAAAAAGCAATGGATGAACTCCGGCTGCATCAACTGCATTTATTTCCTTCAAACCGGCAATTTCTTGTGGAATGGCTGCTCCCGTTATTTCATGTATCAAAGCTCCAAAACTTGTATCTTCTTGCGGAGGTCGGCCGACAACAGTAAACGACCAAATGGCGTTCGGTTTATGATACACGTTGTGCACCTTCATCAATGGGAATAGATGTTTTAAGCTATAGTAACCCAAATGATCTCCGAAAGGACCCTCGGGTTTGTTTTCTCCGGGATAAACAGTTCCAGTGATGACAAAGTCTGCATCGGCAGAAATGCAAAAACCTTCATCATCATAGAAATACCTAAACCTCCTATTGCCTAAAGCGCCTGCAAAGGTCAACTCAGACAAGCCCTCGGGCAGCGGCATTACTGCTGCTAAAGGATGTGATGGCGGTCCCCCAACAAAAATGCTCACTTTTAAGGGAATTCCCGCCTTGTTGGCTTTGGTTTGATGAATACCAATTCCTCTGTGCAACTGATAATGAAGTCCAATCTCTTTGTTTAATTCGTACTCATTTCCTGCCAATTGAATGCGATACATCCCGAGGTTCGAATGGAAAACACCAGGTTTGTCGAAGTCTTCGGTATACACTTGGGGCATGGTTACAAAAGGACCTCCATCTTTTGGCCAATTTACAATTTGAGGTAATTGATCTATGGTGGTTTTTAGGAAACGCTTTTTTGCTGCATTAGATCGCATTGGAAGAGCACTAAGTGCAGTTAGCGCGGAGCCAACATATTTAAAAGGTTTTTTAATCGCCTCCATCGGGTCATTTCGAAGCGTAACAAGTTGTTGTACTTTGGGAAGAGAATCTCTAAAAATAAATTTAGATCTTTCTAAGGTCCCAAAAAGGTTAGATACAGCAGGAAACGGACTTCCCTTAATTTTCTCAAAATAAATTGCGGGTCCTTGGTTCTCAAAAACCCTTAAATGGATGGCAGCCATTTCTAAGTTTGGATCCACCTCACGTTTTATCCGAATCAGGTGTCCGTTTTTTTCGAGATCTTCGACGCAAGCCGCCAAACTGCTATAGGCCATTTTTAGTTTTTTGAGATTGAATAGATTTAAAAAAGCCACAATAAATTCAGTTCATCGAAACCAAAAATTATTGTGGCAGTTAAAGTTAATTAATAATTATTTTTTCCCGGCAAAAGAACGCAGCATCCAAGTGTTCTTTTCCTTAAATTGCATAAATCTGTTTACCATGTCGTTAGTTCCATCGTCTCCGACTTTGGCTGTTTCCTCAAGTAGATTTCGTTCTAGTTCTATCAAGTTCGACATGTCGTCCAATAACACGTCAACCATTTCCAGATCCTTCATGCCTATTGTTTTGCTTTCTTTAATAGAAGCCTCAGAAATATAATCGCTGAAAGTACTATGTGGTGGTTTACCGAGTGTCAACACGCGTTCAGCTATCTCGTCTATAGTGACCTGGGCATTAGTGTATAGCTCTTCAAATTTTATATGTAACGTAAAGAAGTTTTGCCCTTTTACATTCCAGTGGCAACCCCTCAACTTTTGATAATGCACTTGATAATTTGCTAAATAGTCATTTAACATATCCACTACCGGTTTAATCTTATTCTCCTCTAAACTAATTTCTTTCGCGTTCATATTTTATTGTATTTATTACTACCTATTTAACCGAGAAGCAACCATAAAGTTTCACTGAAATGACCACATTAAGCAATACGTTAAATGTATGACCGTTTACTAACAATAACAGGGCAAGAAACAAAAACAGATTATTAAGTTCATTGATAATTGTTTTAAACAAATTAAATTGACACTTGTGCCCAAAGTGCCTCAACTATTATTCGTATAATTGCCAACAGTGATCAGAAAATCCAAATAAAATAGATGCAAAAAGTATATTTATCTGCCGTTATTCTATTCCTTATTAGCGCCTTAAATTTCCAAATTGTTAACGCAAAATCGTCCGCAGATTCTATTGGCGTAGAAAATATTAACGGTTTAAAAGTAATTATTTATCAAGCTTCGGTAAAAGAGACTTACTATTCTATTGCTAGGAGATTTAATGTTTCCCCAAAAGATGTACTAGTTTATAACGACAATAAGTTTTTAAAGGTTGGAACCATCATCAGAGTACCGACAAAGATACCGTTTAATAGCATGGACAAAAATGCAAACAACAGTGTTGCAAACTCAGCTTATTTTACCTACACGATCGCACCGAAAGACAATTTAAACTTTTTAGCCGAGAAATACGGCACTACGATAGATAACCTCAAAGAGATAAATGGCCTATCTAAAACTACTTTAAGTATAGGACAAATAATTAAAATACCTCTTACAGATAAAGCGAGAATCCTGGGTGACGCCGCCGCCCCCCAAGAAGTTGCAACTTCGCCAACAACTTCCATGGCTGATAACAATTCAGTGCAAGATGGTTCAGTGCACATTGTTAAGCCTAGGGAATTTTTAAATAAAATAGCGGACAATTATGGAACTACGGTAGAAGACATTAAGAAACTCAACAATTTGAGCAGTAGCCATCTACAGATTGGGCAAAAGCTTAAGATTCCAGTGACCAAGGTTATAGATGATAAAAGTATAGATAATATCGCAGACGCTGTTGGCGGACAAGATACCGCTGAGAAAGAAGTAGCAGGCACTCACAAGGTACTAGCAGGTGAAAATATTTTTACGTTAGCTAAGAAATTTGGCGTTACGGCCTATCAAATCAGAAAAGCAAACAACCTCGACGATAATAACCTGCAAATTGGGCAGTTAATTAAAATTCCGTCGAATATTGAAGTTGACGAAGTAATACCTGTCGAAAATAAAGTTGCTAAAGTGGTTCCAGATGATCCATCAGCATTGAGCTCGTTTGAATATGTTGTTGCCAGTGGAGATGATATTTATAGCATTTCTAAGAAGTTTAATCTGACCACATACCAGATTAAAAATACAAATAACATAAAAAACAATGACCTTGTTATTGGACAAAAAATCATCATACCGAAACCTCCAGAGCCACAATCGGTCAATCAAGCATCTATTGAAGACCAAAAAGAACACCCAGATAGTTTAACCTTAAAAGACCCAAAGTTGAGGAGAGATCCAAGTGTGTATGGTCTAAATCAAGTGGAAGAGAAAGGCACTGGCGTTTGGATTGCAGACCAAGATTTAGATGGTTCTAAAATGTTGGTTCTTCATCGCTCCGCACCAATCGGTACGGTGATAAAAATTACAAATCCTATGACTAATATTTCTACTTTTGCAAAAGTGGTAGGAAAGTTTACAGAAAATGAATCTACGAAAGATGTAATCATCGTGATGACTAAAGCGGTAGCAGATTCGCTCGGGGCTCTAGACAAGCGATTTTTGTGTGACTTAATGTATAGTGCTCAATGAGTTTAAAAGAAAAACCCTTTATAGTAGGAATAGCGGGCGGAAGTGGTTCTGGAAAAACATTTTTTTTAAATGCATTTCTTCATCATTTTAAACAAGACGAAGTGACCTTGGTTTCTCAGGATGATTACTACATCCCTGCAGGGGAGATGAGCCAAGAAGAGAACATGTTATATAATTTTGATCTTCCGAGCACCATTGATAGTCAACAATTTTTAACAGATATAAAGCAGTTAATGGGCGGTGGAGTTGTGTACAAGAAAGAGTACAACTTTAACAATCCGCTTGCTGTAGTAAAAATTCTTGAGATTAAATCTGCCCCGATCATCATCGTGGAAGGGTTGTTTATTCTTCATTTTAAGGAAATTGCCTCACTTATAGATCAACAGATTTTTATTCACGCAGATGAAGAAGTTGCGCTTCAACGTCGTGTTAGAAGAGATGGTTTAGAGCGCGGATATCCAGAAGCAGATGTACTTTATAAGTGGAACAACCACGTGGTACCAGCTTATAAACAGTTTTTGCTTCCATATAAGCCGACCTGCGATAAGTTAATTATGAATAATACAGACAGTGCTGATGAAATTATTTCAATTACTGAAAACATTTCTAAAGAATTGAAGGAAAAGATTTTTAAACGCTAAGGTTTTGCGAATTACGCATCATATTTTCAAAATTTCATTTCTGGTATTTCCCCATCTATAATCAGTTTTCCTGCTGTAGCGGCCTTAATTTGGTTAACACTAACTCCTGGCGCTCTTTCTAACAATTGAAATCCGCCTTGCGGTAAAATTTCTAAAACGGCGAGCTCAGTTACTATTTTTTTAATGCACTTTACCCCAGTTAATGGCAGTGTACATGTTCCTAAGAGTTTGCTTTTCCCCTCTTTATTTACATGTTGCATGGCAACGATGATGTTTTTTGCGGAGGCAACTAAATCCATCGCGCCGCCCATACCCTTAACCATTTTTCCAGGAATTTTCCAACTTGCAATGTCTCCATTTTCTGCAACTTCCATCGCTCCTAAAATAGTTAGATCTACTTTTTGGCTTCGAATCATTCCAAAACTCATGGCAGAATCAAAAACTGATGAGCCGGGCAAAGTGGTTATGGTTTGCTTACCCGCGTTAATCATATCTGCGTCCTCTTCTCCATCTATTGGAAATGGCCCCATACCTAATAATCCATTCTCTGATTGTAGAACCACATTTATTCCTTTTGGTAAATAGTTAGCCACCAACGTTGGAATCCCAATACCCAAATTTACATAGTAACCATCTTTAATTTCTATCGCAATGCGCTGTGCTATTTGTTCTTTGGTTAAAGCCATATCCGTCTTGTCGTTTTTACAGTTTTTGTGAATGTTCAATAGTTCTAGCAAAAATCACCAAAATTAAAATCCTAGATATTTTGTGGAGCGCGCAATCTAACTCAACCTTATTCAAGTTTTCTAGTGGTGCGCTGCTCAATTCGCTTTTCGTAATCTTTGCCTTGAAAGATTCGATGGACGTAGATGCCAGGGGTATGAATTTGATCTGGATCCAACGCACCCGCCTCTACCAATTCTTCTACTTCGGCGATGGTAATTTTGCCCGCCATTGCCATAATAGGATTGAAGTTTCTGCTCGTTCCTCTAAATATTAAATTGCCTGCCGTATCTCCTTTCCACGCTTTTACAAGGGCAAAATCTGCTTTAAAGGCATACTCCATTAGATATTCCGTACCATCGAACGTTCTAGTTTCTTTACCAATGGCTACTTCTGTGCCCACGCCAGCAGGAGTGTAGATCACTGGCATACCATATCCGGCAGCCATGCATCTGGTTGCCAACGTTCCTTGCGGAACGAGTTCAACTTCCAGCTCACCGCTTAATAGTTGCCGTTCAAATTCAGCATTTTCTCCAACATAGGAAGAAATCATCTTTTTTACTTGTCGTTGTTTCAGCAACAAGCCAATACCAAAGTCATCTACCCCCGCATTATTTGAAATACACGTTAAATTGTCGATTTTTCTATTAACCAAGGCCGTTATACAATTCTCTGGGATGCCGCATAAACCGAATCCTCCAAGCATTATTGTAGAACCGCTTTCTATATCCTTTGTTGCCGTTTGGGCATCCTGTACCACTTTGTTTATCATAAGATACTTTGGTTATGTGGCTAAATTACAAAATTGCGATGATGTTATAAAGGAAACTTATCTACTGGGTCAGTAAATTCCGATGCGATGCAAAAGAGTTCTCGAAACAATTTACATCTCTAATTTATCATAAAGACTTATCACCTTTTTTCTAAGCTTATTAAGTTCTTCCTCCTGCAACAGCAATTCTCTCTTTGCAGCATTGAGTTCGTCGTTATGCGCTATTTGTTGACTATCGACGCCAAATATTTCTCCAGGAGCTGTCTTTAAGACTTTGCAAATCTGGATGAATCTAGAAATATTCAAATCAGTCTGACCACTTTCAATTTTGCAATAAGCAGGCGCAGAAATGGTCAACAATTTAGCCATAGCGGCTTGGCTAAGGCCTAAGTTAGTCCTTTGCTTTTTAATTTTTGAACCAATGTCTCCTAATTCCTTTCCCATTTACAACCTCAAAAACTCAAGAAAAAATATTTAATGCTGGTTAAACCTCCTTGATGAACTGAGCTGCTACCCATTTATCTTGGCTTTTATGGTCAACGAAATTAAGGCCATACTTCGCACACTCCACCTTTATCATCTCTAAATCTGGATTTAGATAGAACCCACTAAAGAAAATTCGACCATGATTAGCTAAGACTTCTGCATAACGTGCAATTTGATCTAGAAGAATATTCCGATTGATATTGGCAAAAATTAACTCAAAAATACCTTCAGGAATAACCTCCTTGCCGCCACAAATGGATGTAATGTTGGTTATGAGGTTTAATGTGGCATTCTCTTTTGTGCTTTCGTAACAAACCTCATCATAATCAATTGCGGTTAAATGTTTCGCTCCCACTTTTGCGGCTAGGATTGCTAAAATTCCTGTGCCACATCCCATATCTAAAATTGTCTTATCTTTAATGTCCGCAGCTATAATGTATTCCATCATCATGGTAGTAGTTTGATGATGCCCAGTACCGAAAGCCATTTTTGGATCTATAATAATCTCATACGGATAGGACGGCTGTGGTTTATGGAATGATGCCCTTACGTAGCAAACATCATAAATAATAAGTGGCTCGAAGTTTTTTTCCCACTCCAAATTCCAGTTTTCCTCCGCAACGTCTTCAATTTCATAGCTCGTAGTAAAGTCGGTTTCACAGTTAGCAACAACCACTTTTAGTTTTTCATATACAAACTGATCTTTTATAACATATGCTATAAAACCATTTGCCGTTTCTTCGAAAGCATCAAAACCAATATCAGCAAGATCGTTGACAAACAAATCTTGCTGATAATCTTCGATTTTGTCGAATTGAAATACTACTTTGATGTACTGCATTTAGCTATTGAATACACTTATGATGTCTGTAAAATCTCTAGATTTAAGAGATGCACCCCCAATTAAACCGCCATCAATGTCCTTTTGCGAAAAAAGTTCATTTGCATTTTTTGGATTACAACTTCCGCCGTATAAAATGGAGGTATCATCCGCCACATTAAACCCGTAGTTGGCTTCAATCTCGCTTCTTATAAAGGCGTGGATGTCTTGTGCTTGCGCTGGGGTGGCCGTTAGTCCGGTACCAATAGCCCAAATTGGCTCGTAAGCAATAGTGACTTTAACAAAATCAACTTCTGCGAGACTGAACAGACCGTGAAATAATTGTTTCTTTAACACCTCGTAATAACTTCCATTATTGCGTTCATCTAATGTTTCCCCAATACAAAATATGGGCTTTAGATCGTTTTCTAACGCTTTCTTAGTTTTTGTAGCAAGCAATTCATCGCTCTCAGCAAAATATTCTCTCCGTTCTGAATGGCCGATAAGTACGTATTCGGCACCAGTAGACTTGACCATTTTGGCGGAAATTTCACCCGTGTAAGCGCCGCTGTCTTTGTCGCTAATGTTTTGTGAGCCAATTTTAACTTCGGTACCACCCAACTTCGCTAAACTATTTAAATGAATATAAGGAGGGCAAATTACCACAATCTGATCGCCTTTGCGTTCATCTTTAACCATATTTACAATCTCACTAAACAAAGAAACGCCTTCATTATAATCTAAATTCATTTTCCAGTTGCCTGCAATAATTTTCTTTCTCATTTCATCGGTTTTAAGCTGTAGTAATGTGTTGGATACCTCATTGAAGATTAACAGTCTACAGCATTTTATCGTTAAGTATTAATTAAATTTCCTAAATCGTCTGGTCTGTTCAAACACGTGATTCATGATGTCTTCTTCCAAGTTGTCAAAAGTCATTGCTCTGCGTTTAAAAACTTTTTCGGCAGTCTCTACCATCTTCCTTAGACTATATTCTTCTATCTTAGAAGCGCCACCCCAAGAAAAATCCGGGATAAAATTCCTTGGAAAACCGGCACCAAATATGTTGGCCGCTACACCTACTACTGTGCCTGTGTTAAATGTTGTATCTATTGCGCATTTAGCATGATCTGCCATAATAAGGCCACAAAATTGCAAGTTAGTATTTCGAAAACGTTCAGTTGTATAGTCCCAAAGTTTCACATCAGCATAATTATTTTTTAAGTTGGAGTTATTGGTATCGGCACCCAAATTACACCACTGCCCCAATACTGCATTCCCTAAATAACCCTCATGACCTTTTGAAGAATAACCCCAAATAACAGCGTTATTCAATTCTCCTCCAACCCTACTGTGAGGACCAACTGTAGTGCCAGGATATATTTTTGTACCCATTTTTAACGACGAATGTTCACACAAAGCAAAAGAGCCGCGCACCGCACTAAGCTCCCAAATTTGTGAATTTCTACCCAAATAGATGGGACCTTGCAAACTGTTAAAAATCGAACATTCTGCCGTTGCACCTTCTTCCACGAAAATATTTTCACCCAAAAATGTGTTGGTATTGCTTAACTTAGCAGAAGTCCTTCCTTTAGCTAAAAGCTTAAAATCGACGTTAATTTCTGAAGCGTTATTTGAAAATATATCTTCAGGAAAGCGGATTTTTAGAAAATCTTTTTCGAACGGGATTTGCTTTAAGTCTGTTTTAGGATTAAAATTATCTTGACTAAAGGAGGTTGCCTTGTAAGCGATTATTACATCTCCCTTTAATAAAACTTCACCGTTCAAAAGTTGATCAACAGCCTCTAAAAGCGCTTGATTGGGACAAATTGATCCATTTATAAAAGTATCTGCTCGCTGATGTCTTAAAAATTTATGCGAAAGATAGCTTTCAGTAACAAAACCAAATTCAGCATTGAAATACTTAACCCATTTTTCTGCTATCGTAAGTATGCCAATTCTCAAATCGGCCACTGGGCGCGTAAAAGTGAGAGGATTTAAAGTTTCCCAACTATCGTCATCAAAAAAATTGATTGTCATAAGCAGCAAAAATAAAAAAAGTCCGCTGTTTTTAACACGCGGACTTTAAAAAATATTGTAAGTGCTAGAAATTATTTCTTGGCATAACGAGTTTTAAACTTATCGATACGACCTGCAGTATCTACCAATTTCATTTTACCAGTGTAAAACGGATGAGAAGTGTTAGAAATCTCCAATTTGTACAAAGGATATTCGTTTCCATCTTCCCATTTAACGGTTTCTCTTGTTTCTACACAAGATTTGGTTAAAAAAGCATGTTCGTTAGACATGTCTTTAAAAACAACAGGTCTGTAAGTAGTTGGGTGCAAATCTTTTTTCATGATAATATCTTTTAGTTATTTGTGTGAAAAAATTAAGACCTTTTTTGCAATTTGCTGGCAAAAACGGCTATAACGCTTTCCATTAATATTTCTATTTTTAGAGGTTGCAAATATACCTAATCATTTCCAAAAAAGCAATGATTTGTTAAAAATAAATAATTGAATCCCGTCCTAAAGCAAGCCTCTTTTTCTCAACATCGGCTTGATGTCTGGTTTATGACCTCTAAAATCGAAGAACATTTTATTATAGTCTTCTGTGTTTCCTTTAGATAAGATCATATCTCTAAACCGCTGACCATTTTCGCGCGTCAACCCACCGTGTTCTTGAAACCATGAAAAAGCATCGTTTTCGAGCATAGACGTCCAAGTGTAGGCATAATAGCCTGCGCCATAACCGTTGCTCCAAATGTGTAGGAAGTAACTGCTCCTATATCTCGGCGGTACTGCGTTTAAATTTAAATTTGTTTTAGCCAAAGCGTTCTTTTCAAATTCATTTACATTTTGCAGCGGACTACCTGCCGGCAGCGTATACCATTGCATATCTAGTGTAGATGCAGCTAAAGCCTCGGTAAAAGCATATCCCTCATTAAAAGTACTTGCCTTTTTTATTCTGTCTAGTAAATCTTGTGGCATAGCTTTTTCTGTTTTGTACTGAATGGCGTAGTTTTTTAACACTTTTGGATCAGACGCCCAGTGCTCATTAAATTGCGAAGGAAATTCAACATAATCTCTGGCCACATTTGTACCCGAAACACTTTCATATTGTTGATTTCCAAACAAGCCGTGCAGCGCATGTCCAAACTCATGGAACATGGTAATAACATCATCAAAACTCAATAATGCGGGTTCACCATTTGTAGGTTTAGCAAAATTACAAACATTATAAATTACTGGTTTATGCCCAAATAATTTAGATTGAGGGACAAGATTACCCATCCAAGCGCCACCACTTTTATTGTCTCTTTTGAAGTAATCGCCATAAAAAAGTCCAAGTTGACTGCCATCTTTATCAAATACGTCAAAAACGCGAACATCTTTTTGATATACTGGTAAATCCTTACGCTCTTTAAAAGTGATACCATAAAGCTGATTTGCCGCATAAAATACACCTTTCTCTAACACTGTATTTAGCTCAAAATATGGTTTAATCTCCTTTTCGTCTATGTTGTATTTAGCTTTTCTAACCTGTTCCGCATAGAAATTCCAATCCCAAGGCTGCACTTTAAATCCACCTTTTTGCGTGTCGATTAGACTTTGAATGTCTTTCTCTTCTGCCTTAGCTTTTGCAGTAGCTGCAGGCACCAGGTCTTTTAAGAAAGCGTTAACTGCTTCTGGCGTTTTAGCCATTTGATCTTGCAATTTCCAAGCTGCGTAATTCGCAAAACCCAAAAGCTTTGCTTGTTCGCCACGAATTTGTGCGAGGCGAGAAATTGTCTTTCGGGTATCGTTGGCATCGTTCATTTCTGCACGGTTCCAAGCCTTATTAAATAATTTCTCTCTTTCGCCCCTATTGGACATATCTTGCAAGGCAGATTGTTGCGTGGTGTTATCTAATCCCTTACCGGCCGCTAACAACTTATTGCTAAACTGAGTGGACAGCGTAGCATCTTCCTTATTTAAGGTTTTCAATTTTGCTTTATCTCCATCTGATAAGCTGGCGCCAGCTAAAGTAAACCTTTGATAATAAATATCGATCAAGCGTAAAGATTCTGCATCCAATTTACTAGAAGATTTGCCATCATATACGGCTTTAACTCGTGCAAATAATTTGCTGTCTAAATAAATTGCATCACTATTTGCCGATTGCTTCGGGGCAATGTTTTCTTGAAGTTTCTGAAGTGTAGGGTTTGTATTTGCGCCTGTTAACAAACCAAAAACACTGTTTACTCTACCTAAATATTGGCCACTTTTTTCTATACCTAAAATAGTATTCTCGAATGTCGGTGCTGCAGGATTGTTTTTAACAGCGTCTACTTCTTGCTGTTGCTGTTTCATGGCAGCGTCAAATGCAGGCGCAAAATCGCTGTCCTTTATCTTATCGAAGTCTGGCGCTTCTAAAGCAAGTTTGCTTGGCTTCGCAAAAACATTAGAGGTATCTGACGCATCCGAAGATGCATTTTTAGTAGTCTTTGAATTGTTACAGCTCGTTGATTCAGCAACAATAACGACCAGTGACAAGTAGAAAATAATTTTTTTCATGATTAATATTCTTAATTTTTCTAAGTGTTAAACAGAATAAATATACACTATTATAAAACTTTTCGGTTGTAAAAATTCGCATTCTAAAAACCAACAAAATCTATGTTTTTCCAACGATGATGGAACGAAACTTTAAGGTCAATAAGTGGATTAATACTCCTAAAAAACACTTTGCCAGCATACAAACCCACGTTAAAGCGAGCAATTAGCACGGTTACAATGTACCGAACTGTTATGGAGAACAACAGAATTTAAAGATGAATAACGTCCATTCGTTCGATGCTTTTAAAAGATTAAACCCACTTAATCTCTTGGCAAAGTTCTATCAACACACCGTTGGTGCTTTTAGGGTGTACGAAGCATATCATTTTATTGTCTGCTCCTTTTTTTGGCAACTCACTCAGCAACACAAAACCATCGTTATGTAAGCGTTCCATTTCGGCCAAAATATCATCCACCTCAAAAGCGATGTGGTGGACGCCTTCTCCCTTTTTTGCCAAAAATTTTGCTATTGCACTATCTTGGGATGTAGCTTCCAAAAGCTCAACTTTATTTTCACCAATTTTAAAGAAAGCGGTATTTACTTGCTCACTTTCAACCTGTTCTGTCTTGTAACAGCCTGCATTAAACAGTTTCTGATAAATATCTATTGCTTGCTCCAAGTCGTTTACCGCAATGCCAATGTGTTCTATTTTTTTCATTACTTTGAAGGTTGGTTAAATGTAAAAATGCTGGCTTAAGCCTTGCCTAGCGGCATGAATAATTAATGTTCGAAAACTTTTTATGTATCTTTGTTTTGCAAAATTAAGAGAACAAAATGAAACAGCCGATATATTTAGATAATAATGCAACTACCCCTTTAGATCCACGAGTGTTGGAGGCTATGTTACCTTATTTTAATGAAAAATTTGGTAATGCTGCTAGCCGAAATCATGCATTTGGATGGGTAGCCGAAGAGGGCGTTGATTATGCCCGCGAGCAAGTTGCAAAATTAATTGGCTGTACAGAAAAAGAAGTTATTTTTACTTCAGGAGCAACCGAGGCCGATAACTTAGCCATTAAGGGTGTTTTTGAAATGTATAAGGAAAAAGGCAATCACATCATTACTGCGGTTACAGAGCATAAAGCGGTTTTAGATACTTGCAAGCACTTAGAAAAAATCGGTGCAAGAGTTACCTACCTTGGTGTTAAAGAAGACGGCCTGATAGATCTAGTCGAATTAGAAGCTGCGATGACTCCAGAAACCATATTGGTTTCTATTATGTATGGAAACAACGAAATCGGTGTGATTCAGCCTATAAAAGAAATATCTGCCATTGCGCACAAACACGGCGCATTATTTATGAGTGATGCCACACAGGCCGTTGGAAAAATTCCTGTGGATGTAAATGCAGATGGAATTGATTTAATGGCTTTTACAGCTCATAAAATGTACGGTCCAAAAGGTGTTGGCGCACTTTACGTGCGTAGGAAAAATCCAAGAGTTAAAGTTACTTCTCAAATGGATGGTGGCGGTCACGAACGCGGAATGCGCTCTGGCACATTGAACGTTCCAGGCATCGTTGGTTTAGGTAAAGCTTGTGAGCTTTGTAGGCTAGAGATGGAAAGCGAATCTAAACGTTTATCTCATTTACGCGATAAATTAGAAAGCACGCTTAACAAGATGGAAGAAAGCTATGTAAATGGAAATACTGCACATAGATTACCGCATGTGGCAAACATTTCTTTCAAATATGTAGAAGGTGAGGGATTGATGATGGCAATGAGCGATTTGGCCGTTTCGTCTGGTTCTGCTTGCACCTCTGCTTCTTTAGAACCGTCTTATGTATTGAAGAGTTTAGGTCTTTCTGATGATCTGGCGCATTCTTCAATCCGTTATGGTTTGGGAAGATTTACTACAGAAGAAGATATTGACCACGCGATAGCAATTACGGAGAAAGCTGTATACCATTTAAGAGAACTTTCTCCATTATGGGAAATGTTTAAAGAAGGAATAGATTTAAGTAAAATAGAATGGGCAGAACATTAATCTGCCCAGCGAATTAATGGCTTGAAAGTTAAAATTCAAAAGTTCAGAGTTAAAAGTTGAAAGTTATCAGTCAGGATGCCAAAACATTCCATATGAGCTGTAAAATGTAAACCATAACTTGCAACCTATTACCCTATTATCTAAAAATAAAAAATCACCTTCGCATAAGGATTTAAAAAAATAAAACATGGCATATTCAGAAAAAGTAATAGATCATTACAACAATCCACGCAACGTGGGAACATTAGACAAAAGCGATAAAAATGTAGGCACTGGTTTAGTTGGTGCTCCAGAATGTGGCGATGTAATGCGCTTGCAAATTGAGGTTGGCGCCGATAACATTATTACAGATGCTAAATTTAAAACTTTTGGTTGTGGATCAGCAATTGCTTCTTCTTCGTTGGCCACAGAATGGTTAAAAGGAAAGACAATTGATGAAGCATTAACCATCGATAATATGGACATTGTAGAAGAGTTGGCTTTACCACCAGTGAAAATCCATTGCTCAGTGTTGGCCGAAGATGCAATTAAGTCTGCCATTAACGATTATCGCACTAAAAACGGTTTAGAAGCATTTGTTTCTGAAAAAAGTCACCATTAAAAAATTAGCAAAATATAAGTATTAAGTTTGAATTTCTTCGAATTTGATGATCGATCGATACTTGATACAAACTAGTTGATATTAATTATTAAACATTGACATTATGATAACCATAACAGATAAAGCGAAAGAAAAAATAAGTCATTTGATGCAAGATGCAGCAATGGGCGAGGACTATTTCATAAGGGTTTCTGTGAAAGGGGGCGGTTGTTCTGGCCTTTCTTATAAGCTAGATTTCGACAACGAAGTCAAAACAGGCGATCAGTTTTTCGAAGATCGAGGAATTAAAATTGCACTAGAAATGAAATCCTTCTTATATTTAGCAGGTACGGAATTGGACTTTACGGAGGGGTTAACTGGAAAGGGCTTTAATTTTATAAATCCGAATGCGAGCAGAACCTGCGGCTGTGGAGAGAGTTTTTCAGTTTAAGATTAATATAAACTTTTTAAAAGCTTCGAATTATCGGGGCTTTTTTTTTTGCCAGTTTTTATCTAAAACTATTTTAATATAAATCAGTTAACCTAGTTAATTAATGTAAAATCTCACACCAAATCTGGTTTAAATGTTAGGCTAAAATTAACTAATATTGTGATTTAAAACTTTACAGTACCATTTTTATGTCTTTAATAACCGAATATTCTACCGTCCCAACCCTATTACGTAACGTAGTAGCACATATCCACCCCGCTAGCGAAACCTTTTTATTGGCAAAAAATGGAGATGATTGGAAGGAAATTTCGTTTGAGGAAACTTTGAAGAAAGCCGACGCAGTTTCTGCCTATTTTTTAGAAAAAGGAATAAATAAGGGAGACCGCTTGGGATTAATAATAGAGAATTCGCCAGAGTACGTGTATTTTGATCAGGGCATACAGCAAATAGGTGCCATAAATGTATCAATTTACCCAACACTTTCAGAGAAAGAAACCGAATACATCATCAACGATTCTGGAATTAAAGCGTTACTTATTGGCACCAGTTTTTTGTATAAAAAGGTTTTAAAACTCATTTCTAATGCAAAGTCAATTGAATACTTAATTCCAGCGTTCGCGGAGTACGAGGCTATTGAGGTGCCGAAAGGTTTGAATGTAGAAATCATCGCCTTTGCGGACATATTAGCGTTAAAACACCAAGTTACCCCATCTGAACAAGCGGCGATAGACCAGTGCAGGAAGTTAGTGATGCCAAAAGATATTTCATCGCTAATCTACACCTCGGGAACTACTGGTACACCTAAAGGCGTGATGTTAACACATAGTAATTTTGTTGAAAATGTAAAAGTTTGTCTGGAACAAATTCCTGTAATTAATAAAGATGAAACCTTTTTATCATTTCTTCCGCTTTCTCACGTATTCGAGCGTACTGCCACTTATCACGTTTGTTGTACGCAAGGGTGCAAAATTGCTTTTGCTCAAAGCCTAGAGCTCTTAGCAAAAAATATGGGAGAAGTGAGGCCAACGGTAATGAGCTGCGTTCCGCGGTTGTTGGAACGTATACACGATAAAGCAATCAAATCGGCAACCTCAAATGGGCGCGCAAAAGCAAAAATATTTAACTGGGCGTTGGATGTTGGAAAAACTTATCGCAACACGCTGGAAAGTGATCACAGACCCGGTTTTCTGCTAAGCGCTAAAAAAGCTGTTGCAGAAAAGCTTGTTTTCGGCAAAATAAAAGAGAAAACGGGTGGTCGATTAAAATTTATGATCTCTGGAGGTGCGGCATTACCCAAAAACGTTGGAGAATTTTTTGGAGACTTGGGAATTGTAATTTTAGAGGGGTTTGGATTGACAGAAACCTCCCCAGTCATGTCGGTAACAGAGTTCCATCGGCAAGTTTACGGCACGGTAGGCAGAATAATTCCGGGAATTGAAGTAGCTATACAGAATATTGAATCGAAATTATTTGTAACCAACCAGACGCATGAAAGTTTTGCCCCAGACTTTGAATGCGAAGAAGGAGAAGTGATTGTACGCGGCCACTGTGTTATGAAGGGCTATTTCAACAAGCCTGCAGAGACCGCCGAGGCAATTGACAGAGAAGGATGGTTTCACACGGGCGATATTGGGAGGTTTTATAAAGGAAACTTACAAATTACAGATCGTTTGAAGAATATGATTGTAAATGCGTATGGAAAAAATATTTATCCAACACCTGTGGAAAATATTTATCTGAAAAGCCTTAAAATCGACCAGTTGTTCTTAATTGGCGATAAACGCGAATTTATCACAGCCATCATCATTCCTAATAGAGAGACACTTCAAGAAACTTTTAAGTTACAAAACAACTTTTTCGAACAAGATAATACATTCATCGAAGATCCTGAAATCATGGCTTGGATGGAAACAGATATTAAAAAAATATCGACCGAACTGGCAAAATTTGAGCGCATAAAAGCGTTCAAAATAAAACGTCTACCCTTTAGTATAGACGAAGGAGAAATTACGCCGACATTAAAAGTTAAACGCAAGGTAGTGGAAAGCAAATACTCTAAAGATATTGGCAGCATGTACAAAAATTCTACGGATACAGATTGAAATCCGGGATATGGAGATTTAGAATTTCGATGAGCGTAAGTGAACAATGGTCAATGTCGTTCACGTTAACCATATTTTCCATTTTCAGTTATTGGGCGTTCCCCAAAAAAGGGTTACGCTTTTCGTTTCAATCTTTCTGCTCATTTCTCTCAAAAAGGATTTTCCCTGCAATCGTTAACCGCATAATGGACTTTGCGTCTAAACGCTGAAAATAGAAATAAATTTTTATTATGGAATTTGGAGATTCGATGATGAGAGAAATGCGCTAAAAAACGCTATCGCCTCCGGATCAGATCGCTAAAATCATAAGTTAAATTCTAATTCAGTATATATTTCAATACGATTTAAATGATTTAGGCGTTCACCGAACACCTGCCGTACATCACGTCAAAGCAATATCGGCTCACCAACCAAATTGAAAACATAAACAGTTTAAAAATTAATGCAGATACAAAAACTTAACAAACCTGTCAGTCTCTTCTAATTTACTGAAAAAATGTTATCATGCTTGTTTTTATCGGGTACGTGAGCGCTTCCCAATACCACCTTTTTTAACTTTTTCTGCGTCTTAATAGTCGCTATCGTCTTTTCAGCATTTTTCCAAACGGCGATGGTGTAATGTAGTTCTTCTTCGTCGCCATTCTGGTATTTCAGGGTCAGATCGACCGGCAATGGCTTTAAACTTTTATTTTCTATCGCAATCGAATACCCATCTGCTGTCTTATTTACTGCTGTGATGGCCATATCAGTAATGCCTCCATCGAAAAACCACCTTTTCCAAAACCAGTTTAAATTTTCTCCGGCGCCTGCATTTATACTGTAGAAAAAATCAAATGGCATTGGGTGTTTACCATGCCAATTTTTAATGTAATTGTGCAAAGCTACATTAAATTTTACCTCTCCCAAATAATCCTTAATATACAGGTAGCCTAGGCCGGGTTTTGGATAAGAATTTGTAAAAGCACCGCTACCGGATAAATTCGGAGTTAAAGTCATAATGGGCGTATCATTTCTACTACCAGAAGAAGCTGCAGTTGGTTGGATCCCATATTCATCAACGATGGTAGAATCTATCATAGAAGAAATCGTCCATTCTCCAATAGTTGCCCAACCTTCATCCATCCACCCATATTTTGTTTCATTGATACCCATATAAAATGGAAACATGGTATGAAAGATCTCATGGTCTGTTAATGTAATTGCATCTGTACGGTTCTCTACAGGATTATCATTTACCATCATTGGATATTCCATTTGATCCAAACCGTCAAATATTGTTTCATGCTGATAGGGAAATGGCCATTTTGGAAAAATGTAGCTCATTGCATGAACTGTTTTTCTGGCGAAATCTATCACTTCATAATAATCTTTATGTGTCGAATTGAAGGCTGCATCTACTCGCGTTCGCCTTTTAGTTACTGAATCTACCACCAAACTTGTTGATTTCCACAGATAATGATCGCTTAATGCAAAAACAAAATCCGTTACATTGCTAGCTTCGAACTTGAATGTATTGGATGCATTTTGCGCTGTCACCAGCTGCTGTTTTAATTCCTTATCATTTATTACATCTACCACGGAGTCAACGCGTTCTGCGAGTTTAATTTTATTCACTATCTGTGGCTGATAAACTTCATTGGCGTTTAACAAATCTCCGGTAGCCCAAACTGCGAAATTTTTTGGAACTGTTATCTCACTTTTAAAATGATCAAAATCGTTATAGAACTCTTCTGCTCCGTTATATGGATATTTATTCCATCCGTCAACATCGTCGTAAACGGCTATTCGTGGAAAAAAATAAGCGATAAAATAAGACCCTTCATCAACCTGGCCTGTGCGAATGTGCGACCCTCTATTTAAGACATAACTGTAATCTATAGAAAATGTCATCTTGCTTTTTGGAAGCAACGACGGCACCGACAATGTCATGTTCGTTCCATCGACCTGATAATTGCTAATTGCCTTTCCATTAACTTTAAATTGTTGGATGGAAACACCATCACCCAAATCGGCGTCAGCAATTTTAGATTTTCTACTGGTACCCTTTTTATACAAATTTGGATACAACTTGAACCAAATTTGATTTAATGTATTTGGACTATTATTAGAATAGGTGATGTCTACATGTCCATTTAGAAGCCTGGTATCTGGATTGAAGTTAACCTTAATCTTGTAATCAGAATGATTTTGCCAATAATTTATGCCAGGTTTCCCCGACATATCTCTAGTTTTTTGAGTATATGTTTTTTGAAAGACAGGATCAATAGGAAGTTTAACCTGTGCACTGGCATAAAGAAACCCGAAAACAATTAAAGCAAAGGCGACTAAAAACCTCATATACAACACCTTCATCTAAAATTATTATTTCCCGAATTTCATTTTGAGCTGATCCAGCATTTCGTCATTTATCGGCTTGGCTGGCTGCTTTGGTTTAAACTCTTTGCGCACAGGTTGAGTTGTTTCTATGTGCTGGACTGGCACTTTTTTAACTTCAGCTGCCGCCTTTGATGTCCTTTCCTCATTTTTCTTCTCGTTGAACTTTGCCCATTCCTCATCCAATTTTTTCTTGGTGTACAACGGAAAATCCCCCTGCTTCATCCAGGCATAATAGCTGGGTTCGGCACTAAAAACTTGCAAAACGGTTTTACCTTTGTGCTTTCCAAAATTAAAGCACACATCGCCTTTGTCGTTATAAACCATCCTGCCTGCAAAATCTACGGGCTTTTGCAAATTGGTAAAATTGTGTAATTGGTCGATGTCATTAACTACTGGTTTGCTTTTTTTGCCATCTTTACTTTCAAACTCTTTATCCTTATACAAATCTAACTGACCTAGCAGTACTTTATAGGTCGCACGTACATCAGTCTCCGCAGCGTGGGCATTTACCAAATCTTCCTTACAATAAAAATGATAAGCAGCTTTTAAAGTACGCTGTTCCATTTGGTGAAAAATATTTTGCACATCTACGAACTTACGCTCTGTCATATCAAAATCAAGGCCAGATCGCAAAAACTCTTCCAATAACATGGGGATATCAAATTTGTTAGAATTGTACCCGGCTAGATCGCTATCACCAAAAAAATCGGCCAACTCCTTTGCAAGCATTCTAAAAGTAGGTTCGTTTGCGATGTCTTCATCATAAATATTATGAATGAGTGATGTTTCTAAGGGAATGGGAATTTCAGGATTAACCCGCCAGGTTTTCACTTCTTCAGACCCATCGGGCATCGCTTTTAAAATGGCAATTTCAACAATTCTGTCTGCGCCAACATTTAGGCCTGTCGCCTCTATATCAAAAAATGCAAGCGGACGTTTTAAATTTAGTTTCATGTAAGGAATAAGTTACTTTCTTAAAAAGAATGACAATCAAAGGTGCTAAAAAAGAACAATTGTTTTAAATATAAGACAAATTAATTAATGATTAAATCTTATCGTCTGCCATTCCATTGTCTTAAGATAGATTTTTGATGTGCAATATTTATTCCAACTAATTTCGGCCTACTTAAACCCAGAACAAAAATATTCCGGTAGTCAAAACTCTAGGTGTTTAGTAAAATAATTATTATTCCGACTCCAATACCTATAACCATTATTAAATACATAATAATTTCGGTACTTGCGAAGTGCTTATATTTTTTCCAAAAAGATTCATCCTTTCCCTCGTCATCCATACTTTTAGTGTTGAAGCCAAAGATAAAAAACTTAGATCAAGTTCTAACCAAAATGGTTGGCTCAGTTGAATTTCCATTTTTGTTAATGCGCTAGCATAATTGTCATATTAAAGCAATAAAAATAACTAGATATTGAATAATCAGCTATTTGGACACTATTCTGCTTTTCATAGCGTAAATAGCCTAATCTTTCCAACTCTATTTTGATGATCAGATCTTTTCTTAAGTTTATACCAACATTATTTCTTCTTTTCATTGTTAATGTTGCAAGGTCTAATGCTTCTGTAAATTCTTTTTATGGAAACGAGTTTGCGGGTATAATTTCAGCAGATAGCTTATATAACTCTTTTACCCTAGAAATTTTTAGAGAGGCACATTTAGACTCAGCTGGATTGAATCCTCTTGTTTTTCAAAAGGCAATTACTGGATTTTATAATTTGCAATTCGATGGATTATCTGCCAATAGCAACATTCTTACGATAATCGATTTTGATAAAGAAAGTTGCACAAAGAGACTTTTTCTCATCGATGTTGTACATAGAAAATTGCTTTTGAATACTTGGGTAGCGCATGGAAAAAATAGTGGCGAAGATAAACCTGATCATTTTTCCAACCTACTAAACTCTAACGAAAGTAGCATTGGATTTTACATAACAGGAGAAGTTTATTTTGGCAAACACGGCCGATCAATGCGATTAGATGGTTTGGATAGTGGATTTAACGACAATGCTCGCAATAGAGACATAGTGTTACATGGCGCCGACTATGTTAGTCAAGATTGCATTGACGAACTCGGCAGATTGGGAAAAAGTCTTGGCTGTCCGGCAGTTGCGCGAGCGTTAAGTGATGCAATTATAAATGCAACCCTCAACCGAAGTGTACTATTTATCAACCATTCTCAAGACGATTATTATTCGCAATATCTGGATGTAAAAACAGCATCACTAGTTGCTAGGCAAGCACATATTTTTCTTGCTAGCCTGTAGGTTTAGCATAGCTAATCATTTTTAATTCATTCGGAAAAGCGCCGACTACAATTGTTTTAAAAGGTCCGAGTAAATCCCAAAACCAACGATTTGTATCACTTTTAAATTCTCCACAATCGACAATACTCGCACGCTCAATTAATTTTTCAAGGACAGTCCTGAAAAAATTAATTTTAACAAAAGGCAATATGCATAATCCCACATTGTGACAGTAGACATGGATTAAAATTTCTACCAAAAGCGACGAATCTCCAATATGCAGCGGTTTCTGATATTTCTCCTCATATCTCCTCTTTATCTCGTCAATTAGGAACAAAAGTCTATCAGGATCCTTTCCCTTAAGGTAAGTCCAAAGAGCGGAGTTGCTGTAAAGCTTAATTAAGCCTGGTTCAAGTCCAATTTTTAAAACCTTAAATGATGTAATAAATAGTTGATCCACGAAAGTAGTTTGGCTGCAATTTTAGAAAATTTTGACTTTTATGTTTATTCTTTCATAAAACCAATTGTTGATGCAAACGATTTAAGGTTGCATGTGGATTTGTTGTGAACCCGGGGTGCACCTTAGAACACTGAATAATTGTACTCCTCGTGGCAGTTAACCATCTAAATCTCGAGGCTATGTCATAAAAGCCAATTACACCAGAACCCTTAATTCCCTTTGCTATGTTTTCGAAAGCATTTAGATGATTTTGAAGCATCTCAAAATCGGTTTCTCTATTTAAACATAAAATCCTAGACTGATCAACGGAAATAAAAGCTTCTAAAAAGTTTTTCGCAGTGCAGAATAACACCACACCCACATTTAAGAATTCTTCGCGCTCTACCCGAGGCACAAGTCTAATCACGGCGTACTCAAACAGAAATTTCTCTTGCATGGTTTGCCTCGTTTATAAAAATAATAGAATGCGCTAATCTCTTTGATAGAAATTTTAAGTAAGCTGCACGGTGGCTTTGACTGTCGTCAAAATTACCTTCGGAACGAAGCCATTGATCTGGTATTAAACCAACTATAGCCTTAAGCTTACTTTCAGTCAAAATGGCTTTAAACTGCTCATCCACTTCTTGCATTCGAGTTGCCCAAGGCAATAATGCATGATCTTTAATTAGTAAGAACGGACTTTCTGCCTTTTTCTCCCAATTGTCCCAAGAGTGGTGAAAATACAATGCAGCCCCGTGATCTATTAGCCAAAGTTCTTTGTGCCAAATCAACATATTGGTATTTCTGCAAGTTCTGTCCATGTTGGTTAAAAAACAATCTAACCATACAATCTTGGACGCCAGCAATTGGTCGATATTTCCCACCGTCGCATCAAATGTAATTGCTCCCTGTAGATAATGCAATGCTAAATTTAACCCTACACTTGCTTTTAATAAGTCTTGAATTTCTTCGTCAGGTTCTGTTCTACCAAACGCTTCGTCTAAATTAGCAAATACAAGTTCCGGCACATTTAACCCTAACAAACGTGCCACTTCGCCACCAATTAATTCTGCGATTAGTGCATTCGGACCTTGGCCCGCACCAACGAATTTTAAAACATATAAAAAACCGTCATCTGCCTCTACCAATGCAGGCAATGAGCCGCCTTCTCGTAACGGACTAACATATCTAGTAACATGAACTGTTCTGAAAGAAAGAAAATTTTCTGGACTATCCAAAAGCAGGATTTTTAAAGTTTTTGCAAGATACAGAAATAATAATATGGAACTTAAAGGCTAACGCAAGCGGAGGTTTATCAGCACAGAGTGCTAAAGTATGAGGTCAGCACGAAAGGTATTTCTATTTTAAAAAAGATTTTAGAAGTTTTCTTTTCCACCTCTATTTTCCAAAAACTCGTGGCCTTTTTGAGTTAAAGATGCAGACCACTGCGCGTTTTCAGTATCAAATTTAACCAACCCAAGTGCCTCCAATTCCTCATACTTATCGTTCATTCCGCCAAGAATGGACGAACTTACCTGCTGATTGATTTCTGCTAACATTTCGACGATTTCTAATCTTTCCATGGGGAGTAATTTAAAAAAAAACACAACTAGTGCTCAATTGTTTAATCAAAAACTTTGAAAGCTATTTATTTAGTTTAAAATTAAAGTAATTTTTTTTAGCGCTAAATTGTTACAATACATAAGTGATTGTATGTCATTTAGTTACGTAGCTTCGTAAAAAATTGTTTTTTATTGATAAATGTTTTTTTACCTTTGATTCCGAGAGCGTTAATTTAGATGCGGGAGTGTGACTTAGGTTGCATTCCCGTTTTTTGTTTAGAAGAATTTTGAAACTCGATTACTTGAGAGATACAAATTTTTAACCAAGGCGTATATAGGCTCGGGTTTTGTCCGATATTCAAACTTAATTCTTCCAAAGTCATAAACTTATAAGCTTCAACTTCCGTAGGATTTAAAACTGGTATCTGATCGGAAAATCCGAAAAAAACGTGATCGATCTCATGCTCTATCAGTCCGTTCTCGAAACTTGCGTAATATTTAAAAGAAAATTTATGTTCGAGACTAGAAATCATACCCATCTCTTCCAATAAACGTCTGCAGGCTGCCGAGGTGTTATCTTCGCCCACCCTTGGATGACTACAACATGTATTTGTCCACAACCCGCCACAATGATATTTATCGTGCGCACGTTGTTGAAGAAGCAGTTGATTTTTACTGTTGAACACAAATACGGAGAATGCACGGTGCAATGCGCCAGTCTCATGAACAGCCATTTTCTCCATTTTGCCAATTTGGCAATCATTTTCGTCTACCAAAATCAATTGTTGATTCATCATTTAATTTTCTGTAACATCAAATAACGTTAAGTTTGTTTCTTATCATAGAATCTAGCATTAAACCAATCTTTATTCGATTTGGAATTCTAATGCGTTCTATCATAATATTTTCTGCCGACAGGCGCTGTATTTTCATGAACAGTTTTTGATAATATACGTAAGCCAGATAAACACCGTTTCTGGAGCTGACCGGCAACATCTTTATTCCCTGTAACGCAATTTTTAAATCGCCCTTAATTTCCAATTCAATTTCTTGTTTTTGTCTATCGCAAAAAGCTGCTAAATTAACATTAGGAAAATAATTTCTACTCAATTCCTGATGATCAGCTTTTACGTCCCTTAAGAAATTTATCTTTTGAAAAGCAGCACCAAGTTTCATAGCATATGGTTTGAGGCGCTCATATTCTACCTCATCACCTTTGGTAAAAACCTTTAAACACATCAATCCAACCACTTCTGCTGAACCTAAAATATATTCTTCGTACAAGGCAGTTGTATATTCCTGTTTCTCTAAATCCATTTCCATACTTTTTAGAAATTGGTTTATCAACTTATGATCGATATTATATTTATTTACGACATGTTGGAATGCATGCAACACGGGATTTAAACTAATTCCATGCGCAATTGATTCGAATGTATCGTCTTTAAATTTTCTAAGCAAGTAAGATTTATCAAAATCATGGAAAGTATCTACAATTTCATCAGCCAGCCTCACAAATCCATAAATAGAATAGATTGCCGGTCGCAGATCTTTATTTAGAAAGTAAATGCCAAATGAAAAACTTGTGCTGTACCTTTCGGTGGTCATTTTACTGCAATCAGCAGATAATTGATCGTATATCGCTTTCATAGCTTTCCTTAATTGTTAATACATGCTTCAAACTGAGTTACCGTTTTCAACCAGGTTACTCCGATGGGTTTTTTTACTGTTTTTAAAATCTCTTTGTTGCCTGCCACATATACGGGAATGCCTTTGCAGTTTTCAACTAATTTATCAAAATAGTATTGTGCTTCGTTAATGTTCCGAGCTTTAATCATAAATAATAACGCGTAATCTATATGAGTATTTTTTACAATTTCAGCCATATCAGGCAGTGGAACATTTCCTCCGAGATATATTACTTTTTGCCCAGCCTTTTTTAACAAATATTTTGCAAAAAGTAAACCTACATCATGATTTTCGTGCTCGGGAAGAAATAAAATCCATGTTTTCTTAAAATTCTTTACAGATGGAATAGCGTCTACAGCGGCAATAATTTTCTGCCTTAAAATATTTACTAAAAAATGCTCGTGAGAAGGGAAAATGCTTTGCTTTAGCCACATGAAACCCAACCTAACCAATAGCGGATACATGATGCATTTATAACACGTTATGAAACCAAATGTTTTGATCGATTTATTTAATAAAATTTCAATTTTTTGCTCGTCGAAGTCGAATACGCTATTTAACACTTGAGCGATAACTACATCTAAATCATTCTCTCCAACATGTGCATTTTCTCTAACTGAAATAAGTTTATTTAAATCAACTGTGGAAAGTTTAGAAATTTTAGAAATCTTTAAACCAGATTTATTGAGTGTGGCAATACTCAAAAGCTTTTTTAATTCATCGTCGTCATACAAACGGGTGTTTCCTAGCGTACGAAGCGGTTTCAATATTTTATACCTGCGCTCCCACACTCTAATTGTATGAGACTGAATGCCAGAGAGTTTCTCTAAGTCCGATATACTATAGTTCATGTTTTGTTTATATTCTGCATCAAATATCTGAACAAAAATAAACTAAAAAATCAAATTTAGTACATTAATCTACCAAAAATTTATGTTCTTCAAAATTTTTGATTTTTTCCGTTAAATATCTTTTTAAGGTAAATAGTTGAAGAGAAAAAAAGGAAACTTTTTATGTTAAAATTTGTTAAAAACTCAAATCATAAAAGATGAAAATAAAATTAATACTACTTACTGCAGCTGCAGTTTTTGTTTTAAGCCCAAAAGTTTTCGCTCAGCGTGTCGATAAACTTTATACAATGAACGGTGCGGGGTTTTCTTTTCCCATTGGAGAGACGAGCGACTTTTTGAAAGCGAAATTTTCTACAGCCTTAGGCTTGAACTTGGGTTTTGGCGACGGAGGCTTATTTTTATATCCAAAAGTAAGCCTACATTCGTTTGGTTTCAACCAACTTAAACCAGATGCTGGATTTAATTATAATTTGGAAAAAGGAAGGTCTACGACGTACTTGCTTAACATTGCGTTAGGGTACCGAAAAATTGTACAGAAATGGGGATTTTACGGCTTCGCTGGTGCCGGTGGTGGGTTTATTTTGACTCCACAAGCTGCGGTTAACACTGCAATGGCTGAAGTGACTTTAAGCAATAAAACGAATACGCTAGGCATTGCCGAAGGAGGCGCCGGAATAGAATACAACATTGGTAGCGCAAATTTATTTATTGAAGCAAGCTACATGTATGGATTTAGCAAAATCCAAAATAGGGTGTTCAGCGCAGTGCCGATTATGGTTGGCATAAAACCGAATTTAAGTAAGTTATTAAGTAAGTTATAAAAAGTTTGCGCAGAATTGTTTTCTAGAATTCAACGCTTAAGTTAAAAGCGGAGTATAGATGCTAACTTAAACTGCTTTGGAAGCTGTATTACTCACCTATTTAAAATAAATGACGTGTACTTTACTTTTTTCTATTTACTTAAAGATTAGTGCTAATTTTTGTTTTCCTAAAAAACAACGGTTGATTGTTAAATAAGATATTTTAAAATACATTTTCGTAAAACAACTAAAATGTCTTATTTGGTTAGCTTTAGCGCATACTAAATTGAAAGATATGGAGATCCATAACGGGAAAATAATACTGATAAATATATATTAACGCTTTTGAGGCATAAAAAGCGCTTACGTTACAAAAATATTTTTTTCTTTTTTTTACTAATTATTTTAGCATAGATTTGTGATAAATTTTATGTTGAATGTTATACGCAGTTGTAGATATTGAAACCACGGGAGGTCATGCCTCAGCAAGTGGGATTACTGAAGTCGCCATAAACATACATGATGATGGCAAGGTGGTAGAGAGATTTTCTACACTCATTAATCCCGAACGTAACATCCCAATTTACATCACTGCGCTGACGGGGATTGATCAACAAATGCTTATCAATGCGCCAAAATTTTATGAAGTAGCTGCAAAAATCTTTAAGCTATTGTCTGATAAGGTTTTTGTAGCCCATAACGTAAATTTCGACTATTCTTTTTTAAAATATCAGTTGGCTTCAACTGGTTATGATTTGCAGTGCAAAAAGCTTTGTACTGTACGTCTCAGTAGAAAAGTTTTTCCTGGGAAACTTTCTTACAGTTTGGGTAAACTTTGTAGTTCGCTTAATATTCCGTTGAGCAATAGACATAGAGCTGCGGGTGATGCTGACGCCACAAGTATTTTATTTAATTCTTTATTGCAATGTGATAAAGAGGGAATTATCGCAGAAATGCTTAAAAAAACATCGAAAGAACAAGTGCTTCCACCGAATTTGGACAAGAAGATTATTTTAAACCTCCCAGATAGTCCGGGAGTATATTACTTTAAAGATAAAAAGGGGAAAATAATTTACGTTGGTAAGGCAAAAAGTTTAAAAAAACGAGTAGCCAGCCATTTTACGGGCAATAAGCCAAACAAGCAAAGACAAGATTTTTTAAGAGAAATTTTTTACATCGACCACACTGTTTGTGGAACTGAACTAATGGCTTTAATTCTAGAAGCGAATGAAATTAAGCGTCTTTGGCCAACCAATAATAGGGCGATGAAGAGATATGAACCCAAATATGACCTATGTGTTTTCGAAGATCAAAAAGGCTATTTACGTTTGGCTATAGATACCCATAAAACAAATTATAAGGCAATACATTCGTTTAATAATTTGTTGGAAGGATTTAATTTTGTCACTTTTCTAATAGATAATTATCAGCTTTGTGGTAAACTTTGTCACTTACAGAAAACGGCAAAATCTTGTAGCACACATTTGGCAGGGCAATGCTTTGGAGTTTGCAGTGAAATCGAAACTGTTTCCGTATATAATAGAAGGGTGCAAAATGCACTTGAGGAAATTAAAAAAAATCAACCTAACTTTGCATTGTTAGATGAAGGTAGAAATGCAGAAGAATGCAGTTGCCTTGTAGTAGAACATGGCAAATTTTTTGGCATGGGTTATTTATCTGATAAAACTGAAGTAGATGCAGGACTATCAAATTTTAGAGAAAAACTTTCGTTATACAACAGCAATGATTATATTGTAAATCTTATTTTAAATCATGCAGCAAAACACCCTCAAAAGCTGCTCAAATTATAAACATGCCACAAGTAGAACACTTTAAAAACATTGCAATCTCTTTTGAGGATGTAATTGAAGAGACACAAGCAGAGAAAACATCGTTTAAGGTGGAAGATAAGATTTTTGCCACACTAAACACACAGAACCTTAAGGCGATACTTAGGTTATCGACAATAAACCAGGTTAAATTTAGCGATTTAGATCCTTCTGCCATATATCCCGCACCGGCGGGTTGGGGCAAACAAGGTTGGACTATTTTTGAACTAAAGTTTGTTGAAGAAGGCCTAATAGACCAAGCGGTAAAATTGTCTTATTGTGAGGTCGCTCCAAAACAACTTGCAGAAAAATACGCTCAAAAATAAGTTATTTTCCACTGATTGGGTCTTTAGCATTGCAGAAGCACCAATCAGTTAAACCTTGAATTCCCTAATATGACAAAATCCATCTGGCTCAATCTTCCGGTAAAAAGTGCAGAAAAATCGAAAGCTTTTTTTACATCAATCGGTTTCCGACTTAATTTAGAGTATGGCAGTCGACCTGATTCAGCTTCTTTTTTGATTGGAGAAATTAATTTCGTGATGATGCTTTTTGAAAAGCCAATATTCGAAGGATTTGTAGCGACTACTATTTCCAATCCAGAACAAGGCAGCGAAATGCTCCTTTCCATCGATGCGGAAAGTAAAGAGGCGGTTGACGAGCTGCTAAAAAAAGTGGAAAACGCCGGAGGGACAATTTACGCTCATCCAAATGATGATGGAGGTTTTATTTATGGATTTGGCTTTCTAGATTTAGATGGACACCGTTGGAATGCAATTTATATGGACGCTAGCCGAATGAGCTTAGGCTAGTCGATATTTTAAAAATAGTTTTAAGATTTTAAACTTTTATAAATATTTACCAATTAGATACTTCTAGGACTACAAAATCTTTACAGTCTTCCAAAGTAGCGAATGTATTAAAGCCGACTAAATTTTCTCTTTGTTGAAATATGTAGTAGAAACGGGTAGCAGCGGTATCCAAAATCGTTTTCTTACTTCCTCTAATGAATAATAATTATTCAATTTTTTTTAGAAATAAAACTATTGCCTCATACTTCCTCTAAGGCCATTTTTATCGCGTCGTATACTTCTCGCAAATCGCTATCACTTATTACGTATGGGGGCAAAATATAGATGATATTCCCGAGTGGTCGAAGTAAAATACCTTTGTTTAAAAAGAAGTTATATAATTTATCCCTTAATTCGCTGAGGTAGGATGTTCCTGCTTCGGTTTGCCATTCGAAGGCTATGATCGTCCCTGTTTGCCTAATCTCTTTGAGTTTATTATGCCCTCGGATTTCATCTGCAAAACTAGCGTGGCTAGCTTCTATTCTTTTAATGTTCTGAAGAGTACTAGGATCTAATAGGATATCTAAACTCGCCAGAGAGGCCACACAAGATAAAGGATTTGCTGTAAAAGAATGCCCGTGGTAAAGCGTTTTCACCTTATCTTCACTCAAAAATGCATCGAAAATCTTGTTGCTACATGTGGTAATGCCAAGAGGCATTGTCCCACCGGTCAATCCTTTGCTCAAGCAAAAAATATCTGGTTTATGATTCAATCTTTCGCAGGCAAAAAAAGTTCCCGTACGGCCGAATCCCGTCATCACTTCATCAGCAATAGTCAAGACCTCATTGATTTGGCAACATTCAATAAGCTGATCGAGATGCGCTGCTTCATACATCAACATCCCACCAGAACCTAAAATAAGTGGTTCAAAAATAAAACAGGCAAGTTCGGATTTTAACGCTAAAATCTGAGTTTTTAGATTTTCGACATTATTTTCATTTGGCAAATCTATAAAAACAACATCGAACAACAACCCGTTAAAAGCATCGGTAAAAATACTTCTTCCGCTCACGCTCATTGCACCGAAAGTATCGCCATGGTAAGCATTTTTAAAGGCCAGGATCTTAGTTTTTGGCTTCCCGATGTTATTGAAATATTGCAGACTCATCTTTAAAGCAACCTCTACCGCTGTTGAACCATTATCTGTATAAAACACCTTTTCTTGTTCGCCAGGCAATAGTGGAAGTAGTCGTTCTGCTAGTTTAACCGCCGGTTCATGCGTAAAGCCCGCAAAAATAACCTGCTCTAGCACAGACAACTGCTCAGAAACTTTTTGTGCAATATGTGGGTGTGCGTGTCCATGTATTGTTACCCACCAACTAGAAACTGCATCTATATAACGCTTTCCGTCTTCATCAAAAAGGTAGGATCCAACTCCCCTAACTATGGGAATATGTGGTAGCGCATTCTTCATTTGCGTATATGGATGCCAAATAACCTTCTTATCTCTTTCTACTAAATTTTTCTTTTCGTCAATCGACGGTAAATCGGTATTCATGATATTTACTTTTTTTAGATTTAGACTTTTGAAACTGATTTCAACATGTTGCCTACAGTCCTGTCTGTTTTAAAGGTTAATGCATCTATATTCAACATCGCAACATTCTCCCATCTAAAAGCTTGTTTAATGTCTTCATTTCCATCAAAATCAAATATTTTTGTTTTAAATGTAAGTTTTAGAGGCGTAATTTCCTTAACTAAATAGTAAATACTAATCAACTGACTGTCGTTAAAGTATGATTTCTCGAAGAAATCTGTTGTGTAAAAATGGCTTAAAACTTCAATTTCTATAAAACACTCTTCTAAAAACTCTCGTTTTAAGCCATCTATTAACCCTTCGCCAAACTCCAAACCGCCGCCTGGAAACTTGCTAAACTTGAAGCCGTATTCTTCTTCATCGCTTACAAGAACTTCATTTTTTTGATTGATCAACAGACCATACACTCGAACATTAAAGTAGCTCATTTGTGAAGTGTTTATAATTTTTTACAATAAGCTCCGGCGTCCATACAATCTCCTCTTTAAACCTTTCTGATCGAACCGGGCAGTTTTCTAAATGACAATAATGGCAACACTGTGGCAAACAAGGATCTGCATGAATAAATAATTCTGCCCTCCCAATTTTGCTCTTATTTATCAGCTCATCAAAGTCAGAAATTTGTTGATGCACTTGTGTTAATTCGAAATAATAAGGTAAAGTTACATGACAATCAATGTGTAAATCTGGTCCGTATCTCTGTGTGCGGAGGTTGTGAACATCTATCCAAGCGTTCTGCCTATTTTCTTGAAGCGTGTTGGCCAATTGAGAAACCAACAAACCGTCACTTTCGTCCATTAAACCCGCAACTGAGCTTCTAATTAACTTGTATCCTACATAAACGATGTAAAACGCCACTAAGCCTGCACACAAACTATCTAACCAAATTAAACCTGTAAACTGGACGAGCAGCAAGCCAATTACAACAGCCACACTTGTGTAAGTATCTGTAAGTAAATGTTTTCCGTCGGATTTAAGAGTGATAGATCTTTCTACGGTTCCTACCTTTATAAGGTATAATCCCATCAGTAAGTTTGCCAAACCAGTTATTCCGATAACCAATGTACCGAGATAAAGTTGCGATATCGTTTGCGGATAAATGAAATTATAACCTGCCTTAACGATAATAACCAGGCCTGCAATGAGTACGAGAATACCCTCCAAAAAAGAAGAAAAAAATTCCACTTTGCCATGCCCGTAAGGATGATTTTCATCTTTGGGGCGACTGGTTAGGTAAATACTATAAAATGCAAAGCCGGATGCAACTATATTTACCACACTTTCTGCCGCATCACTAAAAATGGCATTACTATCTGTAATAAAGTATGCGGCAAATTTTGCTAGCATGAGCACAATACTCAAAGCTAACGAAATCACAATTGCTTTCTTTTTTACGTCCAAAACATCTTTTTTTTCAAAAGTACAGTTATCAGCTAAATTAATTTACAAAAAACCAGCCTTTTTTGGCGTATAAAACATTTGGTTTATATATTTGTGGTCAAAGTATTTAAACATGAGCATTTTATCACAAAGAATAAACAATTTATCAGAATCTGCCACTCTAAAAATGACAAAACTAGGCAGAGATTTAAGCGCAAAAGGAATTAATATCATTAGCCTAAGCGTTGGCGAACCCGATTTTAACACGCCCGAGCATGTTAAAAATGCTGCAAAAATCGCTTTAGATGAAAATTACACGCGTTACTCTCCTGTTCCAGGCTATCCGGATTTACGCCAAGCAATTGTAAACAAATTAAAAAAAGAAAATAATTTAGATTACGACATCTCCCAGATTGTAGTTTCTACAGGCGCAAAACAGTCGCTTTCTAACGTTATTTTAACACTTATTAATCCGGGTGATGAAGTAATTATTCCTACACCATACTGGGTTTCTTACTCTGAAATGGTTGTGCTAGCAGAAGGGAAATCTGTTTTTATTGATACAGATATCGAGAGCAATTTTAAAATTACCCCTGCTCAGTTAGAGGCTGCGATTACGCCAAAGACCAAGTTATTTATGTTTTCATCGCCATGTAACCCTACAGGAACGGTTTACTCTAAAGGCGAACTTGCGGCTTTAGCCGAGGTATTTGAAAAACATCCAAATATTTTCATTTTATCAGATGAGATTTATGAGCACATAAACTTTGTAGACAAACATGAATCTATTGCACAATTCGAAAACATTAAAGACCGCGTAATTATTATAAACGGCTTTTCAAAGGCTTTTGCCATGACAGGTTGGAGACTGGGTTATTTGGCTGCGAACAAAGAAATTGCCGCAGCAAACGACAAACTCCAAGGACAAACCACCTCTGGTACCTGTTCTATTGCACAGCGTGCAGGAATTGTAGCTTACGAACAAGGTCTGGAAACGGTAGACAAAATGAAAGAAGCTTTTTTGCGTCGCAGAGAATTGGTCTTTAAGCTTTTAAATGAGATACCTGGCGTAAAAACAAATTTACCGGATGGCGCATTTTATTTTTTCCCAGAAATTAGTTCTTTTTTCGGCAAACAAGATGCTAATGGAAATATGATCAAGGATTCTTCAGACTTAGCGCTTTATTTATTAAACGTTGGCCATGTGGCAACTGTTGGGGGAGATTCTTTCGGAAACAACAACTACATCCGTTTATCTTATGCGGCAGCAGACGACAAATTGATCGAAGCGTTGAAAAGAATAAAGGACGCTTTGGCCAAACTGAGCTAATGGGCTAACTCAAAAATCGAAAAATCCCTTTTCAACCAATTGAAAAGGGATTTTTTATTTCCGTATAATTCGTCATTAGAGGTCCTTTTCGAATTGAAGGGTAATGGAAGTAAGAAGTGTTAAGTTCCTTGACCCGCTAACTTCTAATCGCTTCAACAGGATCTAATCTCGAAGCAGAGTAAGCCGGCCAAAATCCGGAAATGGTTCCAATAATAACGGAAATACCTATTCCTAAAGCAATGTTCTTATAGCCTAAAACAATATCGAAATCGGCAGTAGCACTAATAATTTTTGTTAATATAAAGACAAGCAATAAGCCTAACAAACCACCTAAAATGCAAAGCGAGATGGATTCGAAAATAAACTGGAGCAAAATGAAGTATCGCTTTGCGCCGAGAGATTTTTGAATGCCAATGATATTTGTTCGCTCTTTAACCGATACAAACATTATATTGGCGATGCTAAATCCCCCTACCAAGATAGAAAATCCGCCGATTACCCATCCCGCAATATTAACCATATCGAACAAGCTGTTCAGCTGATTTGAGATAATTGTTGTTTTGTTCAGCGCAAAGTCGTCCTCTTGGCCAGGTTTAATGCGCCTAATAGACCTCATTAATCCGTGTAACTCACTCTCTACTTCCTCCAGAGAAACTTTATCACTGCCACGAACCGTTATTTGTGGATCGTAATTATCGCTTTGCACATCTAAAATGCCCTTTGCGAAATTTATAGGAATTGTTACGTTATTATCCAATGAAGTGCCGAGCATGTCCTCGCCTTCCTTCTTAAAAACACCTATTACGCTTAATCGCCTGCCTAACACGTTAACTTGTTTGCCTATTGGATCATCTCCGCTAAAAAGACCACGTGCAATTTCGGCACCTAACAAACAGACCGGTGAGCCATTATCACTTTCCATTTGGGTAAAATATCTACCGTCTTCTAGCTCGAAATTCCAAGTTTTATCAAAATCTTGAGAAACCGCATCCACGTTTGCGCCCTCCACAGAGTTACTGCGATATTTTATAATGCGATTACCTGTAGACATCTGGTATGTAATGCCATCTGCGTTCTCTAATCGCTCCTTTAAAGCGGTAAAGTCGCGTTCAGAGGGTTGTGGGCGATTTACATATTTCCACCAAGGGTAATTCCCTCCAAAAGCCCAAGGCCATTTTTGGATGTACAATGTATTTGAACCCAATTTATCTACACTAGCTTGTAATTTTGCCCTGAAACTATCCACAGCTGAAAACACCGCAATAATGGTAAAAATACCTATTGTTATGGCCAATAGGGATAAAATGGTGCGCATTTTGTTTTGCCTTAAAGCATCAAAAGCAAAGCGAATACTTTCGCCGATTAACCTAAAAATTATCATAGTTAAACATTAGATTACAAAATTACTAAAAAGTTACACCACAAGCGATTTCTAAAGGCAACAAAGGTTATTTGCTCAGTTTTAAAGAAAACGTAAAAATATTTAACTCAACCACCCCTAAGTATGAACTAAAAGACCAAATTACACTTACATAACTGACAATACAGATTTAAATTTGTATTTTTGCACCTCAAAAAATTTGCATCGAGCATGAAATTATCACAATTCAAATTTAACTTACCGGAGTCTTTAATCGCAGAAAAACCTTCAGAACATCGGGATGAAGCCCGATTAATGGTTTTACATAAAGACAGCGGCAAGATTGAACATAAAATTTTTAAAGACGTTTTAGGTTACTTTGATGATCAAGACGTTTTGATTTTAAACAATACAAAAGTGTTTCCTGCGCGTTTATACGGTAATAAGGAAAAAACTGGGGCTACTATTGAGGTTTTCTTGTTGCGTGAATTAAATAAAGAATTGCGTTTATGGGATGTTTTAGTAGATCCGGCACGAAAAATTAGGGTTGGTAACAAGCTTTATTTTGGTGAAGACGATTTATTGGTTGCAGAAGTAGTTGACAATACTACATCCCGCGGACGTACCATTCGTTTTCTATTTGATGGTACAAATGAGGAATTTAGAAAAAATGTTGAAATTTTAGGAGAAACTCCTTTACCAAAATACATAAAACGGAAGGCAACTGCTGAAGATAAAGACCGTTATCAAACCATTTTCGCCAAGCACGAAGGTGCGGTAGCCGCGCCAACAGCAGGTTTACACTTTAGCAGAGAGTTGATGAAAAGACTTGAACTGAAAGGAATAAATTTTGCAGAAGTAACTTTACACGTTGGGTTAGGAACATTCAGAACTGTAGAAGTAGAAGATCTTACCAAGCATAAAATGGATTCTGAGCAGTTCATCATCGAGCAGAAAGATGCAGACATGGTTAATAAAGCTATCGAGGAGAAACGTAGAGTTTGTGCGGTAGGGACCACTTCTATGCGTTCCATCGAATCTGCAGTGTCTGCGAACAGGAGGTTGAAACCGGCAAATGATTGGACGAGCAAGTTTATATTCCCCCCTTATGAGTTTAACATCGCAAATTCGATGATTACCAATTTCCATACACCCGAATCTACCTTATTAATGATGGTGAGTGCATTTGGTGGTTATGAAAATATAATGAATGCTTACGAAGTAGCTGTAAAAGAAAAATACAAATTTTACAGCTATGGCGATGCAATGCTAATTATTTAATCATTGTCAGCTGGTATTTAGATCAATTATCTAACTACTTCACATGAAAAACTACGCAATTATAGTTGCCGGCGGCTCGGGCAAAAGAATGAATACTGAGGTTCCAAAACAGTTTCTACTTTTGAAAGGGCTGCCAGTTTTAATGCACACTATAAATTCGTTTGCGAGAAGTAAGTCAAAGCCAATAATCTTATTAGTCCTTAATAGCGATTTACACCATTATTGGGCTGAACTTTGCCTAACTTATCATTTCGACACGCCTCATAGCGTAGTTGTGGGTGGAAATGAGCGTTTTCATTCTGTCAAAAATGCGATCGATAAAATTACTGAGGAAGGATTTATTGCGGTACATGATGGGGTAAGACCCTTGGTTTCTACAGCCCTAATAGATGCTTGCTTTACGGCTGCCAAAAAATTTGGAAATGCCGTTCCGGCCGTAATGGCCAATGAAAGTGTGCGAAAAAAAATAGGTATCAACTCTATTTGCTTAAATAGGAGCGAAATATTTATGGTTCAAACGCCGCAAGTCTTCAGTTCGACAATATTAAAACACGCTTATTGCCAAGAATTTAGCGAAACCTTTACTGACGATGCAAGTGTAGTAGAAAAAGATGGAGTGGAAATTTTTTTGTTGGAAGGTGAGATACGCAACATTAAAATCACATATCCTGTAGACGTATACCTCGCCGATTTTTTTATAAACGAAATAAATTAACTGGTTAATGAAGTTTTAACCTTCACTAACCAGTTTGTTAATTCCTATATTAGGCTGCTCTTCCGATTATTTTAAGCAGTATTGCAATAACGGCTAATACCAATAAGATGTGGATTATGCCGCCTGTATAGAAGCCACCCAAAAAGCTAATGGCCCAGATGATTACCAACACTACCGCGACCAAATACAATAAATTTCCCATAATTTTTAGTTTTAAAGTTTAAAAGTAATTTTTATAAGCACTTAACACCCACCAACATTTATTGTTTTGAAAATGTAATATTGGGGTAAAAAAAAGCCTCTATCGGCAGATAGAGGCTTAAAAAAAACTTTAAAGTACCTTTTTAATACTCGTCTTCATTAAAGAAAAAATCCTCTTTTGTAGGATAGTCCGGCCAAATCTCTTCAATGGTTTCATAAGGTTCACCATCATCCTCCAAGGCTTGAAGATTTTCTATAACTTCCACAGGCGCTCCAGAGCGGATTCCATAATCTATTAATTCATCTTTAGTCGCCGGCCATGGAGCGTCTTCTAAATGCGATGCCAATTCTAGTGTCCAATACATATCTTAAATCAATTTAATGCGCTTTTCAAATAATTCGCAAATAATATCAAAATAAACGAGCAAAGCAAACTTATTTCGATTTTATTTTCTAGGTATCCAAATGTTCTCCTCAAGATTAAAATCTTGAGTTAATTTTCTGGAAAGCACAAAAAGAAAATCACTTAGTCTATTTAAATAAATGAGCACTTTTTCATCTACAAAACTCGTTTCGGCCAATTGAACACTTAATCGTTCTGTGCGCCTGCAAACACAGCGTGCAATGTGGCAAAATGATACAATATTATTTCCTCCGGGTAAAACAAAATGTTTTAATTCTGGAAGCTCGCCAGTCATCTCGT
Source organism: Pedobacter sp. UYEF25 (assembly GCF_054061655.1). Classification (NCBI taxonomy): domain Bacteria; kingdom Pseudomonadati; phylum Bacteroidota; class Sphingobacteriia; order Sphingobacteriales; family Sphingobacteriaceae; genus Pedobacter; species Pedobacter sp. UYEF25. Next base: position 414,185 of record NZ_JBSSEL010000001.1, read on the forward strand.
CAATAGCGGTTTCTAACAAAATTATATCTTTATCTAAAAGATCAGGAATTTTCATCTTACTTTTTTCTGGATCGGCTGCTAAAGAAGCGCCAATGGTAAAAAGTCGATCTTGAATCTCTTTTAAAAGACTTTTATAATGAATGTCGATTTCTTGGGCACCAATCAGACCAACATAAGAGTTAAGCTCGTCTACCGTCCCATAAGCTTCAATGCGAAGGTGGGACTTTGCCACTCTCGTTCCGCCAATCAAACCGGTAGTGCCGGCATCTCCGGTTTTTGTATAAATTTTCATAACTATAAGGCCAAGATCATATAAAAGACATTAATTAGGAAGCAAACGATAAGCTTACTATTTAATATTTTCCCAATCGCTACCGCTTGCTTTTAACGCATCAAGCCTTGGTGAAACGGATTTAATGTCCAAATTAGGATCATCGCTTTCTATCAATCCATCGCGCATACGCACTATTCGATGTGCATGTTGTGCAATGTCCTCCTCATGCGTGACCAAAATGATGGTATTGCCTTTGTCGTGGATTTCTTCCAACAAGCTCATAATCTCAACCGATGTCTTCGTATCTAAATTTCCGGTAGGCTCATCTGCAAGTATAATAGAAGGATTATTTATCAGCGCCCGAGCCACCGCAACGCGCTGCCGCTGCCCTCCTGAAAGTTCGTTTGGCTTATGTTCCATTCGATTTCCAAGACCCACATTTTCAAGCGCTTGCTTTGCCCTTGCATCTCGATCTTTCTTGCTAGCACCGGCATAAATCAGAGGAAGCGCTACATTGTCTAGCGAAGTAGAGCGAGGAAGCAGGTTAAAGGTTTGAAAAACAAATCCTATCTCTTGATTTCTAACTTCTGCCAACGCATCATCTGTCATGTGGCTTACATTAATATCATTTAAGATATAGGTGCCAGAGGTAGGCGTATCTAAACAACCAAGGATGTTCATTAATGTAGACTTACCTGAACCAGACGGCCCCATCAAAGCCACAAATTCGCCCTTGTTTATTTCTAAACTAACAGATTTCAGTGCGTGAATCACTTCTGCTCCTATTACATATTTACGGCCAATTTCTTGTATTTTTATAAGTGGATTTTGCATTCCGTTTTATTTTTAAGACTTCTGAATAGATGCACTTGTTACATGGCATAACTTATTTAACGCCCATTTTATTTAATCTCTACCTCTCGATGACTTTTGGAACCATGAAATAAGTCCCATTCTGCTTCGCCGCATTCTTTAATCCTTCTGCCGTCGTAATTTCTTGTTTAACCACGTCTTCTCTCCAAACATTTTCAGCGTCCGTCATATAAACAAGCGGTAGTACACCCTTTGTATCCAATTCGTTTAACTTTTCCATGAATGAGAGGATTTTGTTCATTTCCGGAATGAGCTTCTCCACTTTGTCATCAGCGATTTCTATTCTAGCCAATTCTGCTATTTTATAAATGGTATTTTCATCTAGTATCATTGTACTTCAGCTTGCTTTGTATGAGTTCAAAAACTTTGTCTTTTAAATAATCTGCTTCTTCAACTTTCATCTCGTCCGTGTAAATCGGACTGTGCATGTAAATATCGCAAATTCCTGGCCTACTCCCTCGCTTTTTACCATCATCCCACATCACTTGCCATAAATTGACGAGGCTAACAGGCACTAAAGGTATACTTTTATCAATAGCCAAACGAAATGGGCCGTTCTTAAAAGCAGTCAATTGAGGCGGATATCGATCTGCGATTCCACCTTCGGGAAAAATAATAAGACTCATGCCTTTTTCGAGATTTTCTGATGCTCTTTTAAATGCACGAAATGCAGAAATTTTGCTATCGCGATTTACTGCAATGTCGATCGTTCTGAAGAATATACCTAATACAGGACTTTTAAGTAGCTCTTCTTTACCCATAAAATGAAAATTACCCTTGGCGATAATGCAAAGAACCATAATGTCTAGATTAGAACTGTGGTTTGCACAATAAATGTAGGTTTTATCTTTATTTAAAGGGATTTCGAACTTTATCGAAAAGAAAATACCCGATAACGCACAGCTGCAAATGCAATTAATTGTTCTAAGCAAATTTAGGACCGGATAGTATCTACTATTTAGTGAGCTTAGATAATAAAATGGATACAGGATAACGAAAAAGAAAATGAGGCAAAATAAAAACCAAAACTGATGTAATTTTCTTAATAATACAATCATTCTCTAATTATTATTAATTCTTAAACTGTGTTTCATATTCAAAATATAAATGTGATTATCTGCTTTTTGGCGACAGCCAAAATCTGATTGATTTAAAAAACCAGACCTCTTTCAACTGAAGTTTACAGAAATAACACCTTCCATTAAATAGATGCAAAAATGCAAAAATTATCTAGGCTGAAGATCAGAATTAACAACATTTGCTAAAGTTTCCATTTTGCTACCTTTGCTCATATTTTATTTTTAATTTCGTGGCATGGTGAAAGAAACGGTTGTAAGCGGCATACGCTCTACAGGGAGGTTGCATTTGGGCAATTATTACGGAGCGATAAAGAATTTTGTAGAAATGCAAAACGATTTTAATTGTTTTTTTTTTATTGCCGATTTACATTCGCTTACCACACATCCTACACCTGCAGATTTGCATGGACACGTAAAGCATGTATTGGTAGAGTATCTGGCAAGCGGAATTGACCCCGAAAACAGCACCATTTACATACAAAGCGATGTGCCTGAGGTAGCAGAATTATACCTCTATTTGAACATGAACGCTTATATGGGTGAGTTGGAACGGAGTACTTCTTTTAAAGATAAGGTCCGCGCCAATCCGGATAATGTAAACGCTGGCCTGCTAACCTATCCAGTGTTAATGGCTGCGGATATTTTAATTCATAAAGCTACAAAAGTGCCTGTTGGAAAAGATCAGGAGCAGCATTTAGAAATGGCTCGTACGTTTGGAAATCGCTTTAATCGCCTCTATAACGAAGCATATTTTCCAGAACCATATGCATTTAACTATGCTAAAAACCTGGTAAAAGTACCTGGCCTTGATGGAAAAGGCAAAATGGGTAAATCTGAGGGAGAAGGGAATGCCGTATATCTGTCTGATAGTCCCGAGGTAATCCGTAAAAAGGTAATGAGGGCAGTTAGCGATGGCGGGCCAACCGAAGAATTTCAAGTAAAGCCAGAAGCGATTCAAAACTTATTCGACCTGATGAAAGTGGTTTCTTCTGAAGATACGCACAAACATTTTTCTGACTTGTATGATAAAATGGATATTCGGTATGGAGATTTCAAGAAGCAATTGGCAGAAGATATGGTTGTAGCAACCACACCTATGCGAGAACGCATTACAAACATTGCACAAGACGATGCTTATCTTAAACAAGTAGCAAGACACGGCGCATTAAAAGCGAGAGAAAGCGCACAGAATACCATTAGAGAAATAAGGAGCTTAATTGGTTTTAAGAGCTTTTAAGCCCGATATTGAAGTGCAAAGAATAACGATGAAATGTTTTTAAGTTCAAAAATTATTGGATGCGTTTTATTTAAATATATAAATGCATGATCTGATTCTAAATAATTTAACGTCCCTCAAACATCATATTTAATTACTAACTACTAACATTTAAAATAGATGCACATAGCAATTGTTGGAAATATTGGCGCAGGCAAAACCACGCTTACCGGTTTATTGGCTAAAAATTATGGCTGGGAAGCCTTGTATGAAGCAATAGATAACAACCCGTACATGGAAGACTTTTATAACGACATGAAGCGCTGGAGTTTTAACTTGCAGATCTATTTTCTAAACAGTCGCTTTCAACAGCTTACAGACATTAGCAAAAATAACCGACATGTAATTCAAGACCGCACAATTTACGAGGACGCCTATATTTTTGCAGAAAATTTACACGAAATGGCGCTGATGACTACGCGCGATTACGAAAATTATAAAGCAATTTTCGACAACATAACTTCTTTTATTAAACCACCCGATTTGTTGGTTTATCTGCGTGCTTCGGTACCGACACTTGTGAACAACATTCAACGCAGGGGCAGAGAATATGAAGCCGGCATTAGACTTGACTATTTGAGTAAATTGAATGAGAAGTACGAAAACTGGATAAAAAACTACAGTTTAGGAAAATTATTGATTTTGGATAAAGACAAATTAGATTTTACAAACAATCCTGAAGATTTAGGAATTATCTTGCAGTCTATAGAGGCGGAAATTCATGGTTTGTTTCCTCCTACTATTTAAATTAAAAAACAGAAAAGTTAATAAATGGATTGGGTTTAAGGTCTAAATCTTTGAATAAAAAAAACGGTTTAGAGCACTTTTTTATCCTCCTAAATTCTAAAGACACGCTACATGCACTCAGGACAGGAAACTTCAATTCTAAAAAAGTTAGATTTACAAATTATTGGAATTATTCCCGCCCGTTACGCTTCAACCCGTTTTCCGGGTAAACCGCTTGCAGAAATCGGTGGCAAAAGTATGATCCAAAGGGTTTACGAGCAAGCTTCAAAATCCCCTGCGCTAAATAAAGTAATCGTGGCAACAGATGATGAGCGAATTGCAGATGCGGTTACCAGCTTTGGCGGCGAGTTTGTTCTCACATCAGAAAGCCATCAAAGTGGCACTGATCGATGTGCAGAGGTAGCGAATTATTTTCCAGATTATCAAGTAGTGATAAACATTCAGGGCGATGAGCCTTTCATAGATCCTGCGCAAATAACTTTGGTGGCAAGTTGTTTTGAAGATCCAAAAACAGAACTGGCGACACTAGTGAAACCAATTACAACCAATGAAGAGTTATTAAACCTCAATTCGCCAAAAGTTATTCTAAACAAAAATGGTGAAGCCATCTATTTTAGTCGGCAAACCATTCCATTTGTCCGCAATGCGGCACAAAATGAGTGGCTTGAAAAACACACTTTTTTTAAACACATTGGCATCTATGGCTATAGAATGCATGTATTAAAAGAAATTACCAATTTGGCAATATCACCTTTAGAGAGCGCTGAACAATTGGAACAACTGCGGTGGTTAGAAAATGGCTATAAAATTAAAACCAAAATAACTTATTTAGAAACGCAAGCCATAGACACGCCAGAAGACTTGCTAAAAATTAGTAAAGATTTAATTTAATTGTCCCACCATGAAAAAATGCAACTTTCTAATCATCATCACATGCTGCACCATGTTATTTACGGCTTGTATAAGTAACCAAAATAAAGAAAAGGCACAAGAAAACAAGCTAATTAGGAATGCAAGTTCTATGGTTACAAAGTCTTTCTCCGACCTCAATAAGTTAGATACATTTAGATTGGACCTCAGTGGCACAAAGCCTAAAGAAATGACACTCACTCTCAGCATAACAAATTATAAGGGTCAAGAAATTTACAATAAGGTTTTACAAGGTGAAGAACTTTTAGGCAGTACAGATCCGAATGTAGATTTACGAAAAGAAAAAGATCAAATTATATTTTTAACGACTATTGCCTCTCAATTTTTTAGCGAGGATAATTTTTTAGATCCTGCGGTAATGCCAATCGACAAGCCCGATCGTTATGCACCCGACAAAGCCTTTTATGATGAGCTTAAAGCAACGAAGCTTAGTGGATTTAAATATCGTTTGGGTAAAGAAAACAACATCTATATCGCTTGGAGCGAAAAAGAGCAGAAAGTAAAGATTTATTACAATTGTTGTTAGAATAGAAATTTGCTTTTTTAAGGATTAAATTTCTAAACTCTCCATTATACTGTAACCAATTCTTTGTAAGGTTTATTTTTTTTAAGAATCCCATTTTCGGAGATTCTTAGAAACAAAACTTGGGTAACATTATATTCTTTTTAAGAATCAGCTCAAAATCTTCATTTATTAAATTGGAAAGAATAGTTTTGTCATGATACAAAACTATCTTATTTTAAAAGCGTAGAAGTGAGTAATTTTCATACCTTTGTACCCCGTACAAAAAGCCGCAATTCTAGTGTATTGCAGTTAAAAAAACCACAACAAATGACGAAGTATATTTTTGTTACGGGGGGTGTTACTTCCTCTTTAGGTAAGGGGATTATTTCTGCCTCGCTTGCAAAACTTTTACAAGCTAGGGGATATCGAGTAACCATTCAAAAATTTGATCCCTACATTAATATAGATCCTGGAACCCTAAATCCCTATGAGCACGGCGAGTGTTTTGTAACTGAAGATGGTGCCGAAACCGACTTAGATTTAGGGCATTACGAGCGCTTTTTAAATGCACCAACTTCACAGGCAAACAACATTACTACCGGTAGAATTTACCAGAACGTGATCGATCGTGAGCGCAGAGGAGATTATTTGGGTAAAACGGTTCAAGTTGTGCCCCACATTACCGACGAGATAAAGCGGAACATGAGTATTTTAGGCGAGAGTGGTGACTTTGACATCATTATCACTGAGCTTGGAGGAACTGTGGGTGATATAGAATCTTTACCTTTTGTAGAGGCTGTTAGGCAATTTAAATGGGAGCAAGGAAGTTCTAATGCTATTGTAATTCATTTAACTTTGGTTCCCTATCTGGCTGCAGCGGGTGAGTTGAAAACCAAACCGACTCAGCACTCTGTAAAAACCTTGTTAGAGTATGGCATCCAGCCAGATATTTTGGTTTGTAGAACCGAACATCACCTCAATCAAGAACTCAGAAAAAAAATCGCACTTTTCTGTAACGTAAACCTTAATGCTGTTGTAGAATCGATGGACGCATCTACCATTTATGATGTCCCACTGCTTATGCTCAAAGAACAACTTGATAAAACGGTACTTGCCAAATTAAAGCTACCAACCAAGACTGAACCTGATTTAGAGAGCTGGAAATATTTTCTTGGCAGGCTCAAGAATCCTACGTCAGAAGTAAAAATTGGTTTGGTAGGCAAATATGTAGAATTACCAGATGCTTACAAATCTATCATAGAGTCTTTTATTCATGCAGGTGCGAAAAACGAATGTAAGGTTAATGTGGAATACATACATTCTGAAGGAATTTTAGAAGATAATGTGAAAGAAAAACTAGGTCATTTACATGGAATATTGGTTGCACCGGGATTTGGGAGCAGAGGCATTGACGGAAAAATAGACACTATTAAGTTTGCAAGAGAAGCTCAAATTCCGTTTTTTGGGATTTGTTTGGGAATGCAATGTGCGGTTATTGAATTTGCAAGAAACGTAATTGGTTTAAAAGACGCACATACTACTGAGATAGAAGAAGGCACAAAAGATCCTGTTATTAGCATAATGGAAGAGCAAAAAAACGTTACCAACAAAGGAGGGACAATGCGGTTGGGCTCCTACCCTTGTGACCTTAAAAAAGGAACCAAGGCCTTCGCCGCCTATGGCAAACCACACATTAACGAACGTCATCGCCATAGATACGAATTTAATAATGCGTACTTAAAACAGTTTGAAGATGCCGGGATGATTGCGTCTGGCATAAACCCTCAAACAAATCTGGTAGAAATAATTGAATTAAAGAACCATCCCTTTTTTATTGGTGGACAATTTCACCCAGAATTAAAATCGACAGTTGCTAATCCTCATCCACTTTTTGTTAAATTTGTGGCCGCTGCAATGGATTACACAAAAAAATTAAAAATTAATAGCAGTATATAAACATCAAATGGATAAAAACACATTCACGGGACTTTTCCTTATTATGATCATTTTAGCAGGATCATTTTACCTTTTAAAGCCAAGCACCGCAGAAATAAAGAAAGCACAAGAAACTGAAAAAGCCGATTCTTTAACTAAAGCAGGTGTAACACCTGCAGTTAAAGAAAAAGATACTTTGGCAACAGTATTAGCCGCTAAACAAGTGGCAGATTCTACTGCGTTTACAGGGCCGTTTGGGACTGCTACCAAAGGCACTGAAACTACAACTACCCTAGAAAACGAACAACTGTTGCTTACCTTATCAAATAAAGGAGGAAAGATAGCTTCTGTACAAGTTAAAGACCAAAAAACCTATGATGGCAAACCTTTAATTTTATTTAGTGGAGAGGCCAATAAATTTGGGCTTAATTTAAACATTAAGGGAAAAGTTATCAATACGGACAACCTGTATTTTACCGCCACCAAAACTGGCAACACCGTAAGTATGAAGGCAAATTATGCTGCAGATGCTTATGTAGAATATTTATACACCATTAAACCGCTTAGTCCGCAGGTTGCCTTTAAAATAAATTTGGTTGGATTACAGCAACTCATCGTTGGAAACAATGTGAGTCTTAATTGGCAAGAAACTTTATTGCAACAAGAAAAATCTGTGGAGAGTGAACACCGTTATTCCGCCCCATACTACAAATACGTGGACGGCGATGTGGATCATTTGAGCGTTGGTAAAGATGATAAAGAAGACCTTACCAAAGGTAAAATACAATGGATTTCGTTTAAACAGCACTTCTTTTCTGCTGCGTTAATAAACAAAGCCGGTTTTGACAAGGGCGAATTAGCCGTCACCATTCCAACTACACCCGGTGTAATAAAAACGTACATCGCAAATATGCAATTGCCATATAAACAACTCGCTTCGCAAAGTTATGATATGAGTTTTTATTTCGGCACCAATAAGTTTTCCGAATTAAAAAAACAGGGCTACGAGTTAGAAAAACAAGTAGACATGGGATACTGGCCGCTCAAATACATCAATAGATTTGTAGTATTGCCAGTATTTAATTTGCTGGAGAGTTTTGGTTGGGGATACGGCTTAATCATTTTGGTGTTAACCATTTTGTTAAAACTCGCACTTTCTCCATTAACCTATAAGTCATACCTATCAATGGCAAAAATGCGTGTCTTAAAACCAGAAATGGATGAAATTAAGGCAAAAGTTGGCGACGACAATGCTACACAGGTACAACAAGAATATTTAAAGCTCTATAAAAAGGCCGGGGTCAACCCGCTCGGGGGATGTTTGCCGATGGTGCTACAGCTTCCGTTGGTTATGGCATTTTTCTTTTTCTTCCCGAACCTTTTTGAATTAAGGGGTGAGAGTTTTCTTTGGATGAAAGATTTATCCACTTATGATGAATTCATTCGTTTTGGAGTAAAAATTCCGTTTATTGGCGATCACTTAAGCCTGATGTGTGTATTAATGACAATTTCTACACTTATTATGACTTATTTTAACAATCAAGTAAGTGGCGCAACCGGACAAATGAAATACATCGGATACGTAATGCCAGTTATATTTTTAGGTGTACTGAACAGTTATCCCGCAGGATTGAACTACTATTATTTCTTAGCCAACTTGATGACCTTTGGTCAGCAGTTTTTAATTAGAAAAATGGTTGATGACGATAAAATTCATGCATTGATCCAACAGAACAAAGCGCGCCCGACTGACGGAAAAAAGAAAAAATCTAAATTTCAGCAACGTTTAGATGACTATATGAGACAGCAGCAAAAACAATTGCCGGCAGGAAAAAAATAATTTAAAAGCACCAAATTTGGTGCTTTTTTGATTATCAACTAAACTTCATCCTTACGCAAAAAATGAAATATTATACGTTTTTTCTACTCTTTATTTGCTTTCCATGTATCGCAAATGCACAAACCGATAGTTTGGCAACCCGTGGATACAAACTATATCCAGCCATAGAAATTTTGAGAAGCACGCATAGTAACTTATTTTATGCGCCGTCTCTAAAAGCAAACTATCTTTTCGAAAATGGCCTAGAACCTGGGGTTGGTATAGAATACAGTACATCTAGAATTCATCACGACAACGGATATATTTTAAGAAAGGTACATTTTCTACCTATTTACGCCAACTTAAAATATAATTTTAACAGAAATAAAAGACTAAATTTATACGTAGAAACGTCAGTTGGGCATAGTTTTAATCAATATCATCGTGCCACAGATAAAGAGCCAAATAAACAAAGAAAAATTCATGAAGGAGGTGTATACTTTTACAGCGGCGTTGGCACAAAATATGCAATTAACAAGAGCACAGAATTATTTTTTGCTATCGGATTTAAAGGTTACAAATTTAGCAGAAACAACTTAGACATTAACCCACATGGCATTTCTTTTAGTCTGGGATTTAGCTTATTTTAGTATATGAAACATTGCCTCTGTTTTCTTATCGCAACAATGATATTTAGCAGTTGTGCCATTTTTAAAAGAAATAGAGTCCTTATTAATAAAGAGTTAGAAAAGAAAGAGTTTGGATTCGATACCTTTTTTTACCCTTCTGCCACACAAAATGGTAAAGCCTTGGTTGTGTTTTTTTCTGGCGATGGCGGTTGGTTAGATTTTGATGCAAATCTGTCCAAAGAGTTATCAGACAATGGCTTAGAGACGCTCGGGATTAACTCAAGAAGCTATTTCTGGAAAGAGAAAAACCCAAAATCTACAACCAGAGATTTTAGGGATTTGCTTAGAAGCTATTCCAGACAGATAGATCTTAATAAGATTTACCTCATTGGCTACTCATTTGGAGCGGACATAACCCCTTTTTTATATACGCGTCTACATTTTTTTACTAAGATGCAGGTTAAAAAATTGATTCTTTTGTCGCCATTTGCAACCACAGACTTCGAGGTACATTTTTCTGATCTTGTTGGTAAAGATTTTGATGCTTACAAATACAGTGTCAAAGACGAAATTGCTCGTATTAAAATTCCTATTTATTGTTTCTACGGCGAGGGTGAAAACAAAGCACTGGAAACGTTGAGTCAGAAAAATTTTAAGCTTCAAATTTTAAAAGGAAACCATCACTATCAAACACAAGAAAGTCAAAAAATTATACAGGCCATTCTAACTAAAAGCGATCAATAAATGACCTATAAAATTTTAATTTTCGCATTATTAGGGATGAGTGTTTCTAAAACTTTCGCCCAAACTGTCGCCCAGAAAATAGCTCGATTACCCATAAGCGAAAATACCAGAGGCACAAATACAACGCTTATATTTTATTTGACTGGCGATGGTGGAATGAATAGTTTTTCCAGTAACCTTATATCAGATTTGGCTGCTCATAACTTCAAAATCATCTCACTAGACAGTAAGAAATATTTTTGGAAGGGAAAGACGCCTGAGAAAATGAGTGAAGAACTTCCTGCTGCAATCGACTATTACTTAAAGCAAACCAAAGCAATGCAATTTGTAATATTGGGTTACTCTTTTGGCGCAGATGCCGGAATTTTCTTAGGGTCAAAGCTACCTAATTCCCTAGTTGAAAAGCTGAAAGGAATTATACTTTTATCGCCCTCTATGGCTACAGATCTTGAAATAAAAGTATCAGATCTCTTTGGATTCGGAGGAAACGTCACTGGTAAATATAAAACTTTAGCAACAGCATCTAAATTGGTAACTCCTATTTTTTGCATAGCCGGTGCAGACGAGAATAATATTTTCTACAACAATCTTGTAAGAACAAAACGGGTTGATAAAAAACTTTTACCAGGATCCCATAAATACAACGACGACGATCTGCTGGTAGCTAAAACGATTATTGCGGCACTAACTGCCTTCTGAAACCCTTTTTAGAGCATTCGGAACTTGTAAGAGATGATATTGGTGACTATAGACGAGGTACTTTTTATTCCAAGTTGGATAAAACTTCTCCTTATATTTCCTTAAACCTTTAAATTGGGCAAAGACTCTTAAGTGCTCATAAGCATACTTTATGGTTTTCTGGGTAAGGTCTACGCCATCTATGCCAGAAAGTGGAGCAAGACCCATGTTAACGGCATCAAAACCTTGCTCTTTTAAATATAAAAATGTTTTGCCAAGCAACATATCGAGCACTCCGTTTGGTGCATCAGTGGCTTTTCGAATCAAATCGTAGGTTGCTTCATTTGGTGCATAATCGGGTATCAGGTTTAAAAAGGCGTATACCTTTTTTTCTGCATCTTCAATGGTTAAAATCGTTTGATGTTTCAAAATTGAGCTATCAAAAACACCTTGAGTAAAAGCAACCTCTTCTTGGCCTAAGTCTTTGAGCCACTGTTCAGACACGGTTTGTAGCTTTTGCAACAAACCCTCTTTCTGCGGTCCGCTGTATGCCTTGAAGACATATCCATCGCCCGTTAATCTGTTTATTGCACTTCTCGTCGTTTTCATTTTTCCACCATCTAAGGTAAAGCTGCGCAAGTTTAAAACAGCCTCCTCCCCTATTGGGATAAATTTTTTCTTTATCGAAGTGTAAAAACAGAGCGATTCTTCAGGAACACGATAATAAGCAGCAATAAATCCCGTTTCTTTACACCATGCTTCAAACTGGTTGATCATTAATAACTTATCCTCAACATTTGCTGCTACAGGATCCTCCAACACGATAGCAAAATGTCTGGTAACTTTAAAACTTATAAAAGCAGATTTATCGCCGTTAAAATGGATAAATTTATCGGGGTAGGTTTTAAAATAATCTAAAGCAGAACATCCGTTTTGTTTGACCAGTGCCTCTGCTTCCTCAAACTCTCTTTCGGTGTTATAGGGTTTCGTAAAATAGGGTTTAAAAACACTAAATACAATAAACAAAATTACCGAACCGCTAGCCAAATAGATAGATTCCTCAAACCTATGTCCAAATGGTGTAAGTGGAACAAGTGCTTTGTCATCTATAAAAAAAATAACTTTCAAAACTGCTTTTAAAGACTGAACAAAAGTGAAATCTACTCCAAAATGTCTGTCGTTAATAAAGTAAAACCCTAAAACGCCGTATAAAAAAACAGCTCCAATGGCATAAATAAATATAAAATAGCTAATGGTAACAAATTTCGGGTTTGGTTTAAGTTTATAGTTAGTTTTTGTGTAGAGCAAGGACACACCAGCCACCGCCGCCAGCAAAGCCTCCTCATAGTCTGCTGCTTTTAATAAGTGGCCAATAATTGATAGAATGGTTAGCGAAAAAGCCACGTACCAGGCTCGTTTACTACCCATTAGCAAGAAAATACTAATGAGTATAAAAATCAAACCAGTAACCATTACAAGTGCGTTACTAGTGATAATTATATTTTCTGGTAAAATATCTCTCACTAAACGAAGTCGAGCGGGTATTGCCGGACTAACTGCCGAAACGATATTTACTACGCCGAGTACCAAGATGACAACTGCAGGGAGTATGCGTAAAATGATACCATCTTTTTTCGCAATAAAACTGATAAGTCCGCCGCATAAGGGAATCCAAAACTCAAAAAATCTAAAAAGCAAAGTAATAGTTGCAGCAGCAACAATAGGAAAACCAAATTGGGCAAGAATAAAGGTCAAAGAAACTTCTATTGTTCCTAAACCCCTTAAAAATGGAGAGGCAATAAGCAAAATAACCATTACAATATAGCCTAGAACAGAAGCTGCAATGCTAGCCTGAAGGCCCAAGGCCAACATACAAATATAAAGGTGAGCGATGCCAATAAACTCTATGAAAATGGAGACAAGCAATGTTAGCCAAAACTGTTTTCTATCAACTTTCTCGTCGACCATATCATCTAAGATTACAGCAAGGGATGGCCGCAATTTTGACAGTTGTTGATAAGCCCACCCCCTTTTTGAGATTGAATAAACTAAAACAATAACGCCAGCAGTTAGCAGTAGCAAAAATCCAAAACTTATCAACTCCAGTTTTCCTAGCTTGGTTGTGAGCAATGCGATACCAAGTACGGGAATTGCCACGAGCACTACAGATAAGATTCCGCAGAAAGCGAAAATCGTTGATGATAGATGGATTTTTGACTTCGAAACTCCCTCGCCTTCAATCCCTTTGGTGAGGAAAACAAGAGACGAAAATCCGCCTGCCGGCAGAAAAACGCTTATTAAATTACGTTTCAAAAAAAGTAAAACTGCCTGCCATAGTGTAACCTTTACTCTTAATGCTTTAAAACTATGAACATACATTTGCCCTTGCGCCAAAATGTAAACGATGGTAATGGTCAATCCCAAGAATACATATTTCAAATCGGCATTTGCCAATTGTTCTTTAATCTGAAACACCTCAATATGCTGTTCCTTTATAAAAAAAAGAGCCATGCCGAGCATGAAAAGGGCAAGCAAAGCCTGCCAAAAAAATTTTCTGTAGAATAATGTGGATAAGAAGTTTTTAGCGCTAATCATAGTACAAATCGAAAAATCGACTTTTTAGTTTTCATGTGATCTCTTTAGATGTCGCTGAAATTTTCCGCCGCTATTAGAAGAGATTTATTGGGCTAAATTACCAACAATTATCTTAGAGATTGAGAAATTTCTACTTTTTCAATAATGAGCGCTTAACCTGGAGGCATATTGTTCAGTTTGAAAATCCAATCTTTGAGCAAAGTTCTTTGATTAACCAACCCGCAGTATAACCGTTTCCTTAAAATTTTTAGCGGAAATTTAAAAACTTTGATTCAGAACAACTGCTTTTCTGTTTAAAAAATGATACTTTTAAGGCCATCAAAAGAACTAACACCAAACTTCTAAACATGAATAAAAGACTCACCATCTTATTTCTTTTTGTCGCTACATTTACATATGCGCAAAAAAAACCGTTGGATCACTCTGTATATGACGCATGGGAAAGTATAGGGTCAAAGGGAATTTCTAATAACGGTATTTGGGCAAGCTACACCGTTACGCCACAAGAAGGCAACGCAGTCCTTTATTTTTCTAACATAAAAGAAAACAAAAAACTAAACTATCAAAGAGGCGTGAATGTGCAATTTAGCTATGACTCTAAATTTGCTGCATTTCTAGTTCGGCCTTTTTTTAGCGACCTGCGCGAAGCAAAAATCAAAAAGAAAAAACCAGAATCAATGCCAAAAGATTCCTTAGCTATTTTAAATTTACAAAATGGGGTTATCATGAAGATTGCAGCCGTAAAATCCTTTAAAATGCCCGAAGAAGGCAGTGGAATAATTGCCTATTTGATGGAGAAACCCGACACCGCAAAGGTTAAAACGGAACAGAAAAGCGAAGGTAAAGATGCCACCATTATTGCTGATGAAACTTCTGACAGCAAGAAAAAAGACGAGGGAAGTGATCTGATAGTAAAAAATCTAATAACCCAAACTCAAAATACGTATAAGTTTATAACAGATTATGAATTTAGCAAAAATGGCAAGCAGTTGGTTTTTGTACGCAAAGGAAATAAAAAAGATAAAGCTGTACAGCCAGGTGTATTTATGCTAAATACGGAGAAAAATACCGTTAAAACCCTAGTAAATGGAAAAGGAACTTTTAAGAATTTTGTCTTCGACGATGACGGGGAACACTTAGCCTTTGTTGGTGAACAAAGTCCCGAAAAGCAAGAAATTAAAGATTACAATATCTACTTTAATTCGCTCACGATTGATACTGCACAGATTATGGTTGATTACGACATGCCCGGATTGCCCCAAAAATGGTCTGTAAGCGGAGATGGAAAGATCACTTTTAGCGAAGATGGTAAAAAACTGTTTTTCGGGATTGCGCCAATTAAACAGATGAAGGACACTACTCTCGTAGATTTCGAACATGCAAAAGTAGATATCTGGACTTATAAAGATGATTATCTTCAACCCATGCAGCTAAAAAATGCAGAAAAAGAGCGCAAAAGAAGCTATCTCTCTGCAGTAGAAGTGTATAGCGCAGATCCAAAAGTAATGCCATTAACTGATCTAAAGCTTCCGGAAGCTACACTTATAAATGAGGGAGATTCACCTTATGTGCTGGCGTCTACAGACTATGGCAGAAGAATCGAATCTCAGTGGAAAGGAAACACACTGACCGATTACTATTTGGTAAATACCTCGGATGGACGGAAGAAGAAAATTATCGATACCCTGAGCGGGAATGCTTCTGCGTCTCCAGCAGGCAAATATGTACTTTATTTCGATGAAGTTACAAGCAATTGGTTTACGTACAATATCGAAAACGGGAAAAAAATTAATCTAACCGGAGGTATGAATGTAAAATTTGCTGACGAAGAAAATGATGTTCCCAATTATGCAAATAGTTATGGTTTTGCAACTTGGACAGAAGACGATAAAGCCGTTCTAATTTACGACAAATATGACATTTGGTCATTTGATCCAGATGGAAAAGAAAAACCAAAAAACATCAGTAACGGTTTAGGTCGAAATAGTAGCATTACCTTTCGGTACGAAAAAACAACATCTCGATCTGAACGTAAAAAAGATAATTTTATTAAAAACAATGAAACCATATGGCTAAATGCATTTAACAATTCGACCAAAGAAGATGGTTTTTATACTATAAAGGTAAACTCCACAAAAAACCCCGAATTGGTAATTATGGCTAAAGCAAAATTTACAAACCTTTTAAAAGCTAAAGATGCTGATGAATATCTGTTCGATAGAGAAAGCTATATAGAATCACCAAATGTGTACGCCACTTCGGATTTTAAAACAATTCAAAAACTTAGTGAAACCAATCCCAAGCAGCAAAATTATAACTGGGGCACGACAGCACTTGTAAAATGGACAACTCCAAAAGGACATTCCTCCCAGGGCATTTTATACAAGCCAGAGAATTTTGATGCAAGTAAGAAATACCCAATGATTGTTTATTTCTATGAAAAACTGTCAGATGGTCTATATGCCTATCAAGCGCCAGCACCAACGCCCTCCAGGCTAAACATATCATTTTTTGTGAGTAACGGTTACCTTGTTTTTGCACCAGACATTAGTTATGAAACAGGGCATCCCGGCAATTCTGCGACAGATTATATAGATTCTGGAGTAGAAATGTTGAAGAAAAATAGTTGGGTAGATGGCTCCAAAATTGGCCTACAAGGGCAAAGTTGGGGGGGCTATCAAGTTGCATACCTTATTACGCAAACTAATCGGTACGCAGCAGCGTGGGCTGGCGCTCCTGTAGTAAACATGACCTCGGCTTATGGAGGCATTCGTTGGGCTAGTGGAATGAACAGACAGTTTCAATACGAGAAAACACAAAGTAGAATTGGAGCTACACTTTGGGAGAAACCAGAATTGTATATAGAAAACTCGCCGTTGTTTATGTTGCCAAAAGTAACTACTCCGGTGGCAATTATGTCTAACGATGGAGACGGATCGGTGCCTTGGTACCAAGGAATTGAGATGTTTACCGGATTGAAACGTTTGGGTAAAAAAGCTTGGTTGTTAAACTACAATGGCGACGAGCACAACCTAATGTTACGCCAAAACAGAAAAGACATACAGATTAGAGAAAAACAGTTTTTCGATTACTATCTTAAAGGAGATAAAGCGCCTGTGTGGATGGTAGACGGAATCCCTGCAACAGAAAAAGGAAAAACATGGGGTTTTGAATTGACTGATGGGAAACCGTAATGAATTGGGAATTGAAAAGTTATAGGTTTCAACTATACGGGATTAGGCAGTAGGTTATCGTTACACATTTAATCGCCTAGTTAGTTAAAGGCTATTTACCTTAAAACCCCAATCAATTAGACTAAAAACGCTTAATATTTAAACGCCGAAACGATCACACACCTCATACCTCAGACCTCACATGGCATTAAGCAGAATTTGGGCAGCTTTTTTTATCGTTGCCATAGTAGTTGCAACCATAAAATGTTTCTTTTTTGGTCAAACTGATATTTTTAACTGGATGGTAATTGGCAAAGCCAGCGACCCAGAAAACCCATTAAAATTAGATGGATTGATAGAAACCTGCTGGGTTGCGGTGGACATCTGCTTAAAACTAGTCGGTATTTTGGCCCTTTTTATGGGCTTAATGTCAATCGCAGAAAAAGCTGGAGGCATCCGTCTATTGTCTAGAATTGTGGCACCTTTTTTTTCTAAGTTATTTCCAGACATCCCAAAAGGTCATCCGTCTATGGGACACATGATCATGAATTTTTCTGCAAATTTGCTTGGTTTAGACAATGCAGCCACACCCTTCGGATTAAAAGCAATGGAAAGTTTGCAAGAACTAAACCCAAATAAAGATGTAGCTTCTAACTCGCAGATTATGTTTTTATGTCTACATGCCGCTGGATTAAATCTTATTCCGGTAAGCGTTATTGCCATCCGTGCCTCGCAGAATGCCACTAACCCAACTGATGTATTTATTCCTTGCCTTATTGTAACTTTTACAGGCACAATGGCCGCTATGATAATTGTGTCCATCAAACAAAAAATAAACCTGATACAACCTGTAGTTATTGGCTGGGTATTGTCTCTATCGGTTGTTATTGCTGCCCTCGTGTTATACGTCACTTCGTTAAGTGCAAGTGGAATCGCGAGCTTTTCTGGAGTGTTAAGCAATGGCTTAATTTTATTTGTATTCCTTGCAGTTATTCTTGGCGGGCTTTATAAACAAATAGATATTTTCGATGCATTTATAGAGGGCGCCAAGGGCGGTTTTGATACCGCCGTACGTATTGTTCCTTATTTGGTGGGTATGTTAGTCGCCATAAGCTTACTAAGAACAAGCGGCACTTTTGATGTGGTCATAGGAGGAATTAAACATTTTTTTGCAGTACTCGGAACAGATACCCGTTTTGTAGAAGGCTTACCTACTGCACTGATTCGTCCGCTGAGTGGTGGTGCCGCGCGCGGAATGATGGTAAGTACGATGCAAACTTATGGTCCCGATTCTTTTGCTAGCAAACTGAGCGGCGTTTTCCAGGGTGCTTCCGATACCACCTTTTATGTTATTGCAGTTTATTTTGGTTCAATAAGCGTAAAAAATACTCGATATGCCATCGGTGCTATGCTTCTGGCGGACTTAGTGTGTGTACTTACAGCCATTGGTGTAGCTTATTTATTTTTTGGATAGGATTTTGCCGTTTACTTCGTTGACTTTTGGTTCGTTTTAACCTGATCAAAAAACCACCATCGAAAGAAACTTAGGTTTTTTCAGGCATGATGCACTCTAGCAAATTTATAGAAAGGTCTTTAGCTTCAGGACATCATTCTATTAGGGTTTTTAAATGAAAGGTCCTCGAGAAATCTTCGCCACTGATAGTTAAGCCAGTGCAGTGTTGGTTTTCACTTAACTCGATACGCCGCCGCAACACAAGGATTTTTGTGAGAGTTCTCTAAAAACATCATGAATTGATCTAACTAATTTTCCCCACACTTACCAAACGGCAAGCGTCCATAACCGTCGTATATTAAAAGTCTAACAAAAAGCCTTCTTTGTAAATTTTAACATTTAATTAAAAGAAATGCTCAATCCAAAAATTACCTCAACTATTTTAACTATTTTAGTAATTATAGCAACCTTGATAGGTTACTAAGCTCAAGTTTATCAATAGAAATCTAGTCTTTCTCCGTCCGTCAATTGAAATACTAAAACCACGAGAAGAATGGTTCTTAATATTTAATGAAATGGCAAAATATAAAGTAAGTGTACTCTCGATCGTAAAGGTAACTCACGATGTGTTGCAGATTAAGACGGATAAACCATCAGAATTTAAATTTATTCCTGGACAAGCGACAGAAATTTTTTTAGATAAATTAGGTTGGGAAGACGAAGGTCGGCCATTTACCTTTACCAGTTTACCGACTGACGACTATTTAGAATTCACCATCAAAACCTATCCTAAACACAAAGGAGTAACGAATGAATTACTCAAATTAAAAACCAGAGAGCATCTATTTGTAAACGATGTATTTGGAGATATAGCTTATAAAGAGGAAGGTATTTTTATTGCTGGAGGCGCAGGAATTACACCATTTGTGGCAATTTTTAAAGCGTTGAGTGCGAATAATTTAATCGGCAACAACAAACTTATTTTCGCAAATAGAACAAAGGCTGATGTTATTTACGAGGATCTATTTAGAAAAATGCTTGGGACAAATTTTATTAATGTGTTGTCAACCGACCATGAAGACGGATACGAACATGGATACATTACCGCAAACCTTCTAAAAAAACACATCGATGGAAGTGTAAAATACCATTACTTATGCGGGCCGCCACCAATGATTGACGCAGTTGAGAAAATTTTAGATGGTTTAAACATTGAGGGTAGCTTAATAATTAAAGAAGCCTATTGATATCGGATTTATTGCCAAAAGAAGAAGTTAAGAGATTAAATAAATTATATAAGGGTTACATGCATTGCCAGATACAGTGTGTGTTTTATAAATTAAACGGAGGTAATTATGAACATGGAGATTTTATGGATTGTTATTGGGTTGGCTATAGTTTTATTTTTTCTTGGCGTAAAAATAGTCCGGCCGACTCACAGGGGATTGATTGAACGACTGGGCCGATATGCCGGTTTCGCAAATCCAGGTTTTCACTGGATTATTCCGTTTATTGATAAAATTTACATCGTCAACATAACGGAACAAATGGTAGATGCGCAGCCCCAAGAAATCATTACAAACGACAATTTGAACGCAAGTGTAGATGCACAGGTTTATTTTAGAGTATTAGAAACTGAAGAGAATGTAAAAAGTTCCTTATATAATGTGAACAATTATAATTTGCAAATTGTTAACCTAGCGCGTACAACTTTGAGAAATATCATCGGCACACTTACATTAAGGTCGGCGAATAGCGAGCGTGGGAAAATAAACGCAGAGCTTCATAACACTTTAAAGCAAGAGACGGCTAGCTGGGGAATTGTCATAATCAGAACAGAACTAAAGGAAATTGATCCGCCTCGAGACGTGCAAGAAACCATGAATAAAGTGGTAAAGGCAGAAAATGAAAAAATAGCTGCCATTGATTATGCCACAGCAGCAGAAACAGTTGCAGACGGAGTAAAAAGATCTAAAATAAAGGAAGCAGAAGGTTTTAAACGTGCAAAAGTCCTCCTCGCTGAAGGAGATGCTGAAGCAATTATGTTGGTTAATGGAGCTGCCGACAAATATTTTACGGGAAATGCTCAGCTTTTAAAGAAATTAGAAACGGTAGAAGCTTCGTTAAAAAATAATGCTAAAATCGTTATCCCGGCCGGCGCTGAGTTGGTAAATGTAATTGGAGAAATGGCTGGTGTATTACCGCTAAATGGAAAGCAGAAAAATAAGCGAAAAAATCCTGCCTCAGATAATCAATATGATACTAGCAATTAAAGCAAATTCGGTTTACATTAAATATTAAGATCGGCCAACATAAAAATTGCTGAATATAAAAAATTGTGTTACCATTAAACTGTTTCAAAGCTTTAGAAAAAGCTCTCCAACTTAAAAAAAAGAAACCCCGTATTGGCTATCAATACGGGGTTTTCTAATAACTATAAAAAAAATTTATGGATTAATTATCGAAATCTTTGGAGGTATGACGCTCGCCTTTTGTTGAAGTTCCACAGTCTTTAGTCTTATAATACCAAGTTTATGCATTCCGCTCATCACCAAATAAGCAGGATCGAACTCGAACCACTTTATGGCGTTATTACTCCTCCCTGGAAACTTATGGTGATTATTGTGGTAAGCCTCCCCCCAAAAAATCAAATCGACCGGCAAAATATTTCGTGAAGTATTGTTCACTTTGTAGTTTCTGTAACCGAATTTATGCGCCCACCAGTTAACTGCAATTCCCTGAAGCGCCCCCATTGCAAAAGTGATTGGCAAAAATAACCATTGCCACCATGCCGTTGCAAAAACTGCATAGAAACCAACATAAAATGCGCCCCATAACACTCTTGTTATCCAATTATGAGCTATTTTATCAAAAGCTTCCCAAACAGGCAAATCTTTTTTATACTTCTCGTGTACTGCTAATTTTCCAAGAAATATGCGGTTATAATTTGTCCTTGTTTTCCATAATAGCATGAAAATATTATCGCTGTAAGCCGGAGAATGCGGATCTTCTTCTGTATCAGTATGCGCATGGTGCAAACGGTGCATCATGCCATAGGCACTTGCACTGATGTATGAGGATCCTTGAGTGAAAAAACAACACAAAAAGAAAAATTTTTCCCAACCCTTGGTCATGCTAAAATGATTGTGGGCCGCATACCGATGATGAAAAAACGATTGAAAGAAAAGAGATGCGTACCAATGTATCAGCAAGAAAATAAGAATCGCCATAAGCTTTGTTTAATTTATCTACGAAATATTAAGCAAAATGGATGGTCTCCTTTTGATTTTGGCTAAAATTAAGTGCCGCAAGGTAGCAATTAATTGAGGTTAAAATTATCGTTTTGAATATTTACCACTTTCGCTTCAGCAATTATTCCGACAACGAATATACCTATGGCAATGGCGAGCAAAACCTGAATGCTAGAATAAATTTTTGCACCAGACATCCAAGACTGTGATTCAATCATAAGCTCATCACCTATGGTTGATTGGATTTTTATTAAATTAGCCAACGATGAAAAAGTATCAGCAGCTAGTATTCTACTTTTAGACTGATAAACCTTCAGGGCATCTGATGCATTATTTTTAAAAAGCGCTAACAAAGTCGCTTCTTGTTTCTTCTGCGCTGCCAAAAACGCTTTAAAATCCTTTAAGTAAACATTTTCTTCTTTGGCTAATTTTGTTGCTTCATATTTTTTGATAACGGAATCTATCTTTACGTTTTGTGCATTTATAGCACGTAAGAGGTTTGCTGTGGAGGCGACTGTCTCCTCCAAACTAAATATATCTTGCCATAAATCGCTTTTCTGACGTAAGAGCTCCGCAATAAAAAAAAGATCTGTGGCTGGCACCAGTCTGTCTTGGTGCATTGACACAAACGCCTTATTTATTTCTGAAATATTTCTATCTCCTAAAAAATTAATAAGCAAACTGCAGCTTGCTATACAAAAAAGCAAACATGCCATTTTCAATTTGTTTTTGAGGCTAAAGGCAATCTTCATAGCGTTATGGATATAGGTAAAAAATTAATTTTTCAACGTTGAACAGACGTATAATATAAAGATTTTTTAAGACCTGTTAAAATTAATATTCATCTGTAACGCTGTTTTTTCCAAACAATGCTGAAGCAAAATTTACTAGATACAATTCTCGCTTTGCTCTGGTAACGGCGGTATAAAGCCAGCGCAAAAAATCTAAATCGATCATATCCTCTGTTAAAAATCCTTGATCAGCAAAAATTGCATCCCACTGCCCACCTTGAGCCTTGTGGCAGGTTACTGCATACGCAAATTTTATTTGCAACGCATTATAAAATGGATCTGCTTTGATGGCAATCATTCGCGCGCGCTTGTTGGCAATGTGGCTGTATTCCTCATTTAATCCTTCAAAAATCTGCTTAGTTTTTTCATACGGCAAATTTGCGCTTTCGATGGTTAAGGTATCTAAAAGCACTTTGCAACTCACCTGTCCAGCATCTGGAAAATCGACAAACTCTAAAGTGGCGTCTGCAAACCTAAACCCATATCGCTCTTCTTCTCCCCTAACGCGTATTACTTTTGCCATGTCGCCATTGGCTATAAAAGCAGTTTCTTCATTTTCTGGCAACCAGAAATAATTGTTCTTAACCACCATTATTTGATCCCCACCGGTAATTTCTTCTTCACGATATAACAGGCGAGTCCGGATTTGTTGATTATAAATGTTTGCAGATTTATTAGAGCGACAAACGACAAGGGTATTTTCCATACCAAATTTCCCATAGGCGTATTCTAAACCTTCAACCAAACGGGTACCAGTCATGTTAAAGATGTCTTTAAAGCCTGCAGTTACAAATTTGGGGAATGGATCTTCTGGATGGTTGACAATTTGAGCCCTGAGCATGGTTGCATTCGCCAAAATACCAGATTCCTTTTCCTGTCTAACAACCTCCGTAAGTTCGACACCACTTAGGGTTAAGTTAAACTTGTCTTTAAGGTATTGTGGATTTAACGCCGGACTCTCCAGGCTACCAACCGGAGGAAGCTGCGCACTGTCTCCTACAAAAAGCAACAAACAGTTGTGGCCGTTATACACAAACTCCAATAAATCTTGTAAGATAGAGCTTCCTGTCTGATTGTATTCATCTGCGATCATAGATGCTTCATCTACAATAAAAAGGGTGTTCTTCGACAGGTTTGGTGCAAGTTGAAAAACCATATCTGGCGAGGCAGCTTCTTTTTTTCTATAAATTCGTTTATGAATAGTCAGCGCTTTTACACCTGCATATTGGGCCATAACTTTCGCAGCTCTACCCGTTGGTGCTAAGAGTTCGGACCGAAAATTAAAATCTCGCAATGATTTAACCAAAGCGGCAACAGAAGTCGTTTTACCCGTACCGGCATACCCTTTTAACACAAAGCACCTATCTGGACAATCTGCTTGCAAAAAATCAGTCATTCGGTCACAAAACAGCAATTGCTCTACGGTTGGTTGATATTCATATTGCCTAGCAATGGTTTCTGAGGAAATTTTCATTCAGTTTTTTTTCAGGTTGTAAGAAACCAAAGCTTCTGCCTGGTATTATGATCGATTATCCCCTATTTCAAACTTTCTGTCGATATATAGTAGCCATAAAATTCTTACATCAATAAAGTTTCTATGCGGTGAGCCATGACAAGTTCCTGCGTTTTGCTCCAACTAAAAATGGTAAAATGACCGTCTTGCGAAGCGACCAAGCCGATGGTCTGAGGTTGATCGTTTACAAACTGAGCAACGGAGAAATGCCTTGTACCTCCTAACTCCCCCGGAAGCAGAATCCGTTCTTCATTCCCTAAAATAGGTTCAGAGAACAAAATCCGTGCAACTGTTGGTTTATATTTCGCCCTTCCTATCTTTGTACCAAATGCAATTAATTCGAACTCTTCGGTAATAATGGTGGCACCGTCAACAGCCGTTAAACCAGCAACATAGTCTACTTCTCGCCTAAGCGCACTCTGCGAAAATATCTCTGAATGACTGCCACCACGAGAAGCTAAGCCGGCTAAGCCTTTATAAGATGGATTTGCCATGTACTTTATCGGATGAATGATAGAATGCTGCCATTCCTCGTCGGCCGTTGGCACAATAAGCAAAGCGCCACCCCTTTTATGTGCGCGCATCGAGGCAGCAAACTGGATTAAAATATTTACGGGATCATTCCAAGTTGAATTTACTGTTAAATCCAAAAGCGCCTTTAACACCGGTGGACAATCTCTATTCGAACAACTATTTTTATCGATAATTCTAATCTGCTCGCCCTTTAATACAGCTACATTGGTATATTTACCAATGCCATAAATCCGGCGGTGTTTAACCACCACCACTCCTGGCTCAGAAACGTCCACCACAAAACAAAAATTGGGTATATTCACGGTGCTTCCCCAAATGTACAATTCTCCATCCTTCTGCCAGACTCCTAAATGAATGCCTGCACGTTCTAATCCAGGTGCTATTTTAGAAACTGTATCCGCATTAAAATTTATTGATTTCTCAAAAACTAGCGGTTTGTTGGTTTGCTCTGGCGATAAAAAGGCGATCGAAATTTTCGGCAAAAAACCTTCCTCTCGGCGTAAGCTTGTCCAGAACGCTACGTCTACCAAATATTCTACTTCCTTTTGGTTTGGTCTTGCTGCAAGCTCCATTTCGCCCATGGCCAACGCGGTATGATGCAGTTCATCAAAATGTTTCGCAATTAAGTGGGCAGCAGTGTTTGCAGCTTTATAAGTGGGCGTGTAGCTCATATGTCGAAATTAAGTCGAATTTTCTATTTAAATCCCCTAAAAAAGTTAAATTTTCGTAAAAATTAATCGCTTATTTAATCGTGCTTCCACTCCTGCTCAGATTAGGCTAACTTACATAAAATAGCTATTTTTGCCCTTAATGGAAAAAAATTCTCTTTTGTTGGCCGATACCGATTTTGCATCCCAACCATCAAATGGATGCCATTTGTTGTTGAAGATTTCTGAAGACGGTTTTTCTTATGCAATTCTGGATCAGGAACAAAACGTTCCGAAAGTGCTTTTTTCCATCGAGCAATCCGATTTGCTCCTCAGTAAAATTTCAAAAATATTTAATTCCGATCGTTTTTTATCCCTCAATTTTGCAAGCGTAAAAGCCGCTGTACAAACTTCAAATTTTCTTTTTATACCGGAGGATTTGTATGAGGAAAAATACATAGACAATTATAAACACTTCTTAAATTACCCTGATGAAATTAAAAAATGCCATCATAAAAATTTGAGCTTGGTAACGCTTCTGGGGCTACAGCCTGAATTAAAAAGCCTGTTGCCTGAAAAAACTGTTTTTTTTCCTATTTTATCGCCGTTATGGATTTGTCTAAATGCAAGTCTAGACCCTTGTTTTTTGGTAGATTTCGGGGCAAGAAGTGTCAGCTTTCTGTATCAGAAGAGCGGAACCCTTCTGTTCCAGAATAGTTTTGCGGTGAGCAACATTGAGGAATTTAATTATTTCTTACTGCTTTTAATGCAAGAGCTAAACTTAGTAGAAACAATCCCAGTACTAATCCAGGGTTTGGCAGATGAACATGACGATTACACTAATTGCCTAAAAAAATATTTTTTAGAGGTTCGACTAAATATTCCAAACAATTTAGCTTACAACCAGTTAACCGACCAAATGCCTACGCATTATTTTAATACATTACTTGCCATCCATTTATGCGAATAATTGGGGGGAAATTAAAGGGAATACGTTTACAACCACCAAACAACTTACCTGTTCGGCCAACTACCGATATGGCAAAAGAAGCGTTATTTAATATTTTGCAGAATCGTTTCGATTTTGAATCCTGCAAGGTATTAGATTTGTTTGCAGGTACAGGCAACCTAACTTTAGAATTTGCTTCTCGCGGCTGCGAATTAATTCTTGCAGTAGACCAACATTTTGGTTGCGTCAAATGGATTAAGGAAATGGCAGAAAAAAATCATTTTACGAATGTAGAGGTTCGCAAAGCAGATGTTTTTAACCTTTTGCCACAACTTACAGAGGTCTATAATATTATTTTCGCCGATCCGCCTTATCAATTGGCCACCATACCACAAATTCCTATTATAGTTCGAGATAATGGATTGCTGGCGCCTGATGGTCTATTGGTGGTTGAACACCAAAGCAATATGAAAATGAATGCGGCTGAAGGATATTTGGAAACAAGAAAATATGGGAATTCATCCTTCAGTCTTTTTCAAAATTAATTTTTTGAACTTCTTCGGTACAAATGTCGACGGCTATACAAGTTTCGCAATCTATACACATTGTCTTCTGATTTAAAAAAATCTATCTTTGGAAGATGAAAATAGCTCTATTTCCTGGCTCTTTTGATCCAATCACCATAGCTCACGTTGATATTCTTCGCAGAGGAATGCCTCTGTTCGATAAAATAGTAGTCGGTATTGGATTAAATAGTTCGAAACAAAATTTTTTAACTGCACAACAAAGAGAACAAATCTTAAATATTGTTTTTGAGGGATTTAAAAATGTAGAAATCCAGACCTATGAAGGTTTAACCGTAGATTTCTGCAGAAAAATTAATGCCAGTTACATGTTGCGAGGCATTAGGTCAGCGTCAGATTTTGAATATGAAAGGGCCATTGCACAGATAAATCAAACCATGATGCCGGATGTGGAAACCGTTCTTTTGTTAAGCAAACCTGAGTATTCTGCCATCAGCTCCACTATTGTTAGAGACATTTTGAGGAATAATGGGAATGTTAGTCCATTTGTACCAGAAAAAGCATTAAAATTGCTTAAACAGTAAGTTTCTTTATCAATTCACCAGCTTTTAGCACCTCGATAATAGATGGAAATGTATTCTGAAGCACTGAAGCAATTTCATAACCATTAAGCCAAACTGCCTTTTCTATTCCTTCCTCTTTTTGTGGAATTAACTTAGGCTCGCCTTTCACTGTCATTTTATACCAATTTGTTTTTTTTATGATCATCTTGGTGCCAAGTGGATAGATATGATAGGTTTTGCAAATCTTTTCTCCGAGTTTGGCAACTTTAACACCACACTCCTCTTCCACTTCCCTAACGGCAGTTTCGCTCATCTTTTCACCCTTTTCTAACTTTCCTTTTGGCAAATCCCATCGTTTATTCCTATAAATAAACAGATAATTTTTTTCGGAACTCTCTACCAATCCCCCCGCGGCCTTAATTAATGTACTGTCTTTTTTGAGCTTTTTGAAGGTTTGTTTCGGGTTTTTAGTAAGGAAAATATACGTCTTTTTACTATTTTTTGCCAATTTTTTACAAAAAGTTTGTAAATCAAAATCCTGTATTTCAAGTTGTTGTATTTTTTCTACTTGCTGGGGTAAACATTCAGCTATCAATAGGGTATTATCGCTGATATATATTCTGTAATTTTGAGCCATGGACAATAAAAGTGAAATCGAATTAAAGGTAGCAGAATTTTTATTACAAATAAAAGCAATAAAATTGCAACCTGCTAATCCTTTTACATGGGCGTCGGGTTGGAAGTCGCCAATTTATTGCGATAACCGCATTTCGCTTTCGCATCCGCAGGTTAGAACTTTTATCCGACAGAAATTAGTTCAAATTATCCAAGAAGAATTTGGGTCGGTAGATGTAATTGCGGGCGTAGCCACTGCAGGCATCCCACAGGGTGTACTGGTTGCGCAAGAACTCGGCTTGCCTTTTATTTACGTTCGTTCAAAAGCAAAAGACCATGGAACCGGCAGCCTAATTGAAGGAGAATATATCGACGGACAACGCGTGGTAGTGATTGAGGATCTTATCTCTACCGGAAAAAGCAGTCTTCAGGCAGTTGCGGCATTACGGGAAGTTGGTTTGTCTGTTATAGGCCTGGCAGCAATTTTTAGTTATGGTTTTGAAGAGGCCGCGCAAAATTTCGCAGAAGCAAAGTGTCGGTTTAAAACCTTATCTAACTTTAACGCCCTCATAAGCTACGCGTCAGAACACAGTATTATCGCTCCAAACGATGTCGAGATGCTAAACAAGTGGCGAGTAAACCCATCTGAGTGGGCTAGAGAAGAAATTGTAGGCAGTTAGAGCACACCATCAAAACATCTAAACAAAGCTTAGCGAGGTATGATTAATATAGAAAGTGAAGTGACCGTTGGCAGACCTGTTGATGAAGTATATGCGCTGTTGGAAAACATGAACAATCATCAACAGCTTATGCCGTCCAATATTTACAACTGGGAATCAACAGAAAACGAAGCGAGTTTCACCATTCAAAATATGGCTAAACTTGCTTTAAAAATCAGTAGCAAAGTACAAAACAAACAGATTATAGCCGTTCCTTCTGAGAAAGCCCCTTTTGAAATTGAATTAAAATGGAGTGTTTCTTCGAACGATTCGCATACAACCCAAGCTAGACTTACAATCTCGGCAGATTTAAATCCGATGATGAAAATGTTGGCCTCCACGCCACTTCAGAAGCTTGCAAACCATCAAACTGAAAAATTGGCACAAATTATGGCGTAATTGCCCATCCAGAATATTTTTAGAAGATTTATAACAACTTCTCTAAAAAATTAAGAGATTGACAAAAAATCAGTTATTGTGTGGATCTAGCGCCCGAAATTCTGAAAATGATTTCCTCTAGGGCATCAGAATCTATCATCGCATTTTTTGAAGCGGACCATTTGGTGCCTTTATCGTCTATCCAAACGCAGAATGAATGGTAACCGTCTAATACCACCGCATAGGTTTCGTGAAAATCATCATTAATTTTCATGCAAAAACCTTTAAAATTCTTTCCTTTGAGACTAAATTGTAAAGTGGCATAATCTGATGTCATGGCTCGAGGTATTGGTCGAGATTAAACATCTTGCAGTAGTAAATGTTTGAAATGTTTAGAAATATATAACTCTATGAAGAAACAACCTAAAATCTCAGACGCAGAAATAAATAAGTAAGCTTCATTATCTTGTTGAGCGACCAGCATATTATTAACAATAATTCTACAGACTATTGTCGATTTAGTAAATTTAGAAGCCAAATTAGTTACATAAATTCAATAGCGGTTACCCATTCTACGTTTTCATTAATCATATAAAGCGTCTTCACAAAACGCCTGATTAGATCTCTTGTGTGCGAGACAACTAAAAAAAGATATCGTTTCAGTTAAGCACTATCAGTAAACTGAAAAAGGGTGGATGCGCAATCTGCATTTACTTACAAAGAAATCAGAATGGTTTAAAAATAAGATCATCCAAATTCTATTAAGAGTACACTCCTGATAAAATATAACCCTAATTTATTACCTTCGAAAAAAAATTAAACAAACTGCGAAGCTCTTATGCTTTCAATAATTTCTTCTCTTTCAAGAACAATTTAGCTCTATAAAATGATTTTAAGAAAGGCTTCTCCCACCGAACAGCCAAAAATTTGGGAAATCTTACAACAAGCCATTGAGCAACGTAAAAACGATGGGAGTACGCAATGGCAAAATGGATATCCAAATGAGCAAACAATCGTTGATGATATTGAAAATGGATCCGCTTTTGTCCTAGTCGATCAGGAAACCATCGTTGCTTATGCGGCTATTGTGGGCGGCATAGAGCCAAATTACATTGACATTAGCGGCAATTGGTTAAGTGATGAAGATTATGTAACGGTACACCGAGTAGCCCTAACTAACGCGGCAAAAGGTAGAGGGATAGCAACGACGCTTTTTAAAATTATTGAGGATTTCGCTGTGACGCAACAAATCTATAGCATTCGGGTAGACACAAATTTCGACAACTTCCCTATGTTATCAATTTTAAATAAGTTAGCTTATGTCTATTGCGGAGAAATCTTTGCTCATGGCGCCGCTCGTAAAGCTTTTCAGAAACAGTTGGCTAGATCCACCGAGTAGAAAAATATCAAAAAGGGTTTCTTGCTAAAATTTTTCTATTGGATTTAAAAAAATTATTTGCCTAAAAGGAAGGTTTTCAAGATCTGTAGTGAATAAAAAAGGCCTCAAGTTGCAAACTTAAGACCTTTTGTACCCCGGAAGGGACTCGAACCCCTGACCCTCGGTTTAGAAAACCGACGCTCTATCCAGCTGAGCTACCGAGGCTCTTTTTTTAACGAGTTGCAAAGATAGAAGTTCTGAGCAATAAGCGAAAATATATTTGTAAATTCTATTTAAGCGTCTTCGCCATTCCAAATGTCATCGTCGGCGCTGGTAATATCACTGTGATCTTCGATGATATGATTTACGCCATGGTGATAATTTCTCTCGGGATTTTCAGGCAGAATTCGTTGATAATCTTCTTCCTTAGCCAAATGGTCGATTTCGGCAGGCTTTGGAACTTCATCATGAATTACACTGGGCTTTAAAATTTTCTTCGTTGGATCATTTCGATTTTCCATAGGATGAATTTTTACTCATTAAAGATATAAACAGGTTATCGGGGAGAACGCTGATAAATCGTTTAAACTTACTAAAAACTTCGCAAACCAACCTAAGCAACCCACGCAACCATTTATAAAAACCGTGAGTTTCCAAGCGCAAAATGTGACGAAAGCAAAGTAATTAAATCTAAACTGCGTGCAATCATCCAAAACAGAACCCGTAACTTCGTACATATCTTATGGCATTATATTTCTCCTCCCTAAATTCTGGCAGCAACGGCAATTGTTATTATGTGGGCAATCAAAATGAAGCTATTTTGGTTGATGTTGGCCTGAACTGTAAAGAGATTGAAAAGCGAATGACTAGACAGGGACTAGACCTATTTTCTGTGAGGGCTGTATTTATTTCTCACGAACATTCAGATCACATTAAGGGCTTAGAGGTTTTTGCAAGAAAATATAAATTACCCGTTTACATAAGCAAAAAAACACTTCAGAATAGTAAGCTCGCCCTTGTTGATATAGATGTTCATTTTTTAGATCACAACGGTCAGTTTACGATCGGAAATTTAGTTATAACCGCATTTTCTAAAATTCATGATGCTGTCGATCCCTACAGTTTTGTAGTAGAACATCAAACCTTTAAAGTTGGTGTATTTACGGATTTAGGTAGGGTTTGCAGCAATCTAATTGCGCATTTTAAAGAATGTCATGCAGTTTTTTTAGAAGCGAACTATGATACAGAAATGCTCATGAACGGCAATTACCCTTACTTTCTAAAGCAGCGAATAATGGGCGGTAGCGGGCACCTCAGCAATAATGAAGCGTTAGAACTTTATCGTAAGCATCGCCCGGAATTTATGAGCCATATATTGCTATGTCACCTCTCTCATCAAAATAATAACCCAACTTTAGTTCGTGAGCTTTTTAGAAAAATCTCTGATCTAGTCACTGTTGAAGTGGCTTCGAGAACTGCAGAAACTGCGTTGTATTTCGTAGGAAAAAAAAATCAATCGCAAAATTTCGAACAGAATCAAATTAAACAACTACAATTATTTGATATTTTGTAAAAATAAGTAGACAAATTATTGCAGTTTTTGTTTTTTCTAATTACCTTTGACTTGTTAGAATTAAATCATTGGGACGATTTAAATTAGACTATTTCTGGAGGTTGCCTTGAAAAAGGCAACCTCTTTTTTTTTTAAAATTTTTTTCTCGCGAAATCATCAATACTAGCAGCTGTTATTTCTCATCACCAACGTTAACGGCAAATAAAAGGGGTTTAATATACAGGAAATACCTGCACGTTAAACCCCTTAATAATTTTTTGAAAAAGTTACAGATTTTTTGTGATCGACTCGTCTAGAGGCTTAACTGCTGAGCGATATCTATGTACCAGCTCTCCTTTTTCATTGATTAAAAATTTCTCGAAATTCCATTTGATGTCTCCTGTTACTTCTCCGCCAGTTTGAGTAGTTAAGTATTTGAACAATGGACTGATTTTATCGCCAATAACATCGCTTTTTTCCGCAAGTAAAAAAGAAACGTTGTATGTTCCTGCACAAAATTCTTTAATTTGAGCGTTTGTGCTAAATTCCTGTCCGCCGAAATCTCCTTCAGGAAACCCGATAAGAACTACCTTATCGCCATACATTTTATGAAGCTTCTCTAAATCTTCGTATTGTGGAGTAAAGCCACACTTGCTTGCAGTATTTACAATTAAGATCTTTTTCCCCTTAAACTGGGAGAGCTTAACTGTTTTTCCATCAATGGTTTTAAAGCTAAATTGATAAACATTAGTTGGTGGTGAAATCAACAAGTTTAGAACTAATAATATGGTACTTAACATAGTTTTTGGGTTTTTATTTACGAATATAAGAACTAACAATTTCTCTATTGTAATACATGAGTAAAGAATTGAAAGCATTTTCTACCATCATTAATTTGATTCTAAGCGAAGCACTTTCTGCACGAGAGTGCCAGATGTTAGAGAGTACCCAAATGATTATACAGCGTCGGTTACCATTTAAAAATTTATCTTTGTCGAGCTTATTATTTACATTCTATTAAACGCAGTGCGCCCAAATTTTTCACAAATCAGAACCAGTTTTTTACATGCGAAATGCCATTTTAGCCTTTATAGATTTTTTTTATCCACCATTTAAGGGATTAATTTCCCAGCACAACTTCAGGTATCTAATTACAGGCGGCAGTGCAGCTGCTGTGGGCATCTTAGCCTATACCGTAGCATTTAAATATGTTTTCCTAACGCCAGATACGAATTTTATGGGCATGGTAATTAAGAGAAACACCGCCGCATTGATTGTGGATTTTGCCATCGCCATACCTTATAGTTTTCTGTTGAATAGATACGTCATATTTAAACATAGTGAAGTTAGAGGTAGAATCCAATTGCTACGATTTCTTAATTTAAATTTCATTAACATTCTGTTAACCACAGTTTTGATCAAGTTTTTTATAGAAATACTTCACATATATCCTACAGTCTCTAAAGTGATCGTTACGATTTTGATTGCGGGATTTAGTTATTTATACCAGCATTATGTCACCTTTAGCGTGAAAAAAATTAAATAGAAAATAGTTTATTTGAAACAATGAGTGAGTAGCGCGCGTCTACATCTAAAAAAGTCGTTTAACGGTAGTATTCGAATGGACAAATTAGATTTATCGGAGCAAAAATTCCTTCATAAAATATTTACCTATTTTACCCGTTCGTTGGTTTTAACTTGAGTGGATTAGTGAACGAGGGCGAACTTAAGCTTATTGTCAATTTAGATACTTATACATTTATGGAGCTTTTCAATGATTTTAACAATGCACAGGTTGCTAAATTACCGAAACACTTAAAGCAATTTATCGTACCACAAAATTACGATAAATATACACCTGTAGATCAGGCTGTTTGGCGCTATGTAATGCGTCAGAACTACAGCTATCTAAAGAGCGTTGCTTACTATCCCTATATCAAAGGTTTGCAAAAAGCAGGCTTAACTATTGAACACATCCCCGATCTAAAGACCATGAATGATCATTTGGGCAAACTTGGATGGGGCGCCGTTACTGTGGATGGATTTATTCCCCCGGCAGCATTTATGGAATATCAGGCTTGTAAAGTGCTGGTAATTGCAGCCGACATTAGAAAAATCGAACACATTGAATACACGCCTGCCCCAGATATCATTCACGAAAGTGCTGGACATGCGCCTATTATTGCCGATGAAGGCTATAACAACTATTTAAGCTATTTTGGTTCTATTGGAGCTAAAGCCATGTTTTCTGCAAAAGATTTTGAACTCTACCAAGCCATTAGAAAACTATCTATCTTGAAGGAAGACATCGAATCGACAGAAACCCAAATTGCTACTGCGGAGCGCTCGCTACGAAAGATAAGCGAAAATATGGGTGAACCTTCTGAAATGGCCTTATTGAGTCGGCTGCACTGGTGGACGGTAGAATATGGCCTCATCGGCACATTAAAAAATCCAAAAATATATGGCGCCGGTTTGCTTTCATCTATCGGAGAAAGCGCCACTTGCATGCAACAAGGCGTAAAAAAACTACCTTATAGCATCGACACACTTAACTATGAATATGACATTACTAAGCAACAGCCACAACTATTTGTGACCCCAAATTTTCAAAAACTAATCGATGTGCTTGAAGAATTTGCAAACACCATGGCATTTAGGCGTGGCGGAATGGACGGAATGGTAAAAGCAATCAGCTGTAAAAATGTAGCTACAGCTGTCTATAGTTCTGGTGTACAAATTAGCGGCATATTTACCGACATGGGATTAAATGCTTTAGATGAAATTACCTTTATAAAAACCACTGGAAAGACAGCTTTAAGCGTTGATTATAAGGAAATTAATTCGCAAGCTAAAGAAGATCATAAAAATGGATTTTCTTCTCCGGTTGGAAAATTAGTGGATCATTCATTAGCCTTGGAAGATTTTAACGATGACCAACTTACCGCGGTTGGGCTCATCCAGGGTTACCAAACAAAACTTAATTTTGAAAGTGGGATTTCCGTTTCGGGCACTGTAAAAAATTTATTAAGAACAGATAATAAACTGATTCTAATTACTTTCGAAGAATGTACAGTTAAGGAAGGAAACGGGAATGTGCTATTTGAACCTGCTTTGGGAATCTATAATATGGCTGTTGGAGCCCAAATTGTATCTGTATTTAACGGAGCTGCTGATAAGGATAAATTCGAAGAAAATGAATTGACGGCTTCAGAAACTTATATAAATCCGTCCTACACTAAAAAAACCGCAGAATTGCACCATCTATATCAACAGGTAAGAGACATTAGGGAAAATTCTGGACATTTACATCAGTTGCAAAATATTTTCGAATCATTAAAGAAAGACTACAGAAACGACTGGCTTTGTGTGATGGAAATCTTAGAATTGGTTTTCGATAAACAACCAGAACAAACTTTGGAGAAAGAGGTGTTGGCTTATTTAGAGCTGAAAGCATCAGCAAACCCAATGTTCGGAAAACTCATAACAGATGGTTTACACGTAATTAAGCATCCAGTAGAGGAGCAATCTAATAATCAAAGTGAAACAGTGCCTTTTAAATAAGGGATATTTAAATAAAACATTTAAAAAAATGAATATTATTATCACAGGTGCAAGCAGCGGAATAGGTTTCGAGACCGCATTGGAGTTTAGTTTACACAACGAAAATAAAATAGTGGCAATTGCTAGATCTGCTGATAAATTGCGAAACTTGCATACGATTGCTAAAAAAATAAATCCAGATTGTACGCTTTTGCCTGTAGAATTCGACATCGTTAATGATGACTACACAGCCCTTCTTACCTTTTTAGGAGAGCGACTTGGCCATATAGATATCTTAGTTAACAACGCGGGCGTATTAATTAACAAACCTTTTTTAGAAACCACCGAGCAAGATTTGGGCGAAATGCTCCAAAGCAATTTGATTGGTCATTTTAGAATGATTCAACACGTCGTACCACTTATAATTCAGGGTGGCCACATTGTAAACATCGGTAGCATGGGCGGTTTCCAAGGAAGTGTTAAGTTTCCCGGGTTATCAGCCTATTCAGCAAGCAAAGCTGCACTGCATACACTAACAGAATGTTTGGCATTCGAGCTTGGTCCAAAGGGCATAAAAGTAAATTGCTTGGCATTAGGTTCTGCTCAAACTGAAATGTTAGAAACTGCTTTTCCGGGATATGAGAGCCCTGTAATGGCTTTCGAAATGGGTAAATATGTAGCTGATTTTGCTAAAACCGGGCAGAAATTCTTCAATGGAAAAATATTACCAGTAGCTGTAACTACTCCTTAAAACATCCTAAACGATATTTTAATTAATGCCATTATTTTTTACCTTAGCACATCATAAACAAAATAGATAAATGGAAAACCAAAACACTTTTCAACAACCAATAGAAGCGGGTGATGGTAAAATGGCAGGAATAGTAAGTTATCTTACAATTGTAGGATGGCTCATCGCCTACTTTGCGCTTCACAAAGACAAAGAGACTCCACTTGGCAGATACCAATTGCGCCAAACGTTGTTGTTCCACATTGTAAGTATGGTAGTTTCTTGGGGTGCGGGCATTCTTTTTGGCTTACTCTTTTTTTCCGTTTCTGTTACGCTATCTGTAGCTTTAATTCGCGTCGTGCAATTGGCGTTATTGATTTTGTGGATTATTGGTTTTATAGGGGCAGTGCAAGGAGAACAAAAACCTATACCGCTTATCGGATTAAAAGCGCAAACCCTTTTTTCTACGATCTGAAGCACCCTTTCTAGCGCTGTTACGACATTTAATTTTTTTTGATACCTTTGTTCACAATTTATGAGGAAGTCATTCATTGTATTATTTTTATTGTTCTTATATGCTAACGTAGTGCATGCCCAAATGCAGTTGCCTTTTGAATACCAACAGGTCATTAAAAAGCTAATGTCAGAATTCGGAAAGGATCCCAATAGACAATCTTTGGAAGACCAAACAGAAGTGAGTTCAAGTACCTTGGTAGATTTCGCCAAAAAGCTGATTGGAATCCCTTATCGTTATGCTACAAGTAACCCTAATGTGGGCTTCGATTGTTCCGGATTTGTTAATTATGTTTTTAGCAATTTTGGTTTTAATGTGCCGAGGTCTTCCACCGAATTTGGAAATACGGGCAGTGAAACCTCGCTAAAAGAGGCCAAGGTGGGCGATGTGCTTGTCTTCACAGGCAGTAACCATAAAGTTAGGAAAATTGGTCACGTTGGCATTGTGTATTCGGTCGACGGTGATCAGATTAGCTTTATTCATGCCACATCGGGCAAAGCTCATGGCGTTACCATTACAGCCCTTAACGATTATTATAAAAGTCGCTTTTTAAAAGTAATGCGCATACTATAATCGTTTTAAAAAAATCTAAGATTCTTAGCGCTTGTTCGGTATTGGGACTAATACTTTCCGACTAAAGATTCAGCCTGTTAATAAGAAAAATGCTCAGGATGAGCTTCACTGAATGTTAACATTTTAATGCGTTTGCAAATCGCCGATGTCTTCATCGTCCTAGCAATTGGACTCTTAACTAAATTTGCAAACGATCGATGCGCACACTCCACTTAACAACCCCCACTTAATTACATACCCAAAATCACAACTTTTACTTATTTAAGAGGATTGATTCTCAAAGCAAAACCTTCGTTACCGCTTCTAAAAATTCATTACAACGATTAAAATCAACAGCGCCCCACAAACAACATACCTCATTCGAGGCATTTAAACTCAAATTTTGATACGGTAAATTCTTCAAAAAAAAAGCCAAAACCTTTCGGAGTTTGGCTTTTGTATGTATGAGTTTGCTTTTACTTATATCTAACTTGTTGCTGCTTATCCATTTGCACAAGCTGATCTTTCATCTGTTTAATCTGGTCTGCCAATAGCTTGTTTTTGTCAGCCTTTTTTGCCTCGGCAATATACATTGTTGCTTCACGCTTATTACGTTTCGCCATCGCTATGCCCGCTAAACTCAACTTAGCCAACGCAATGTTATGATCCATATGCAATCCCAAAATAAGCGCCTTCTTAAAAAATTTTTCGCTCTGCATTGGCGCTCTCCTACTTTCAATAAGCCCAATTAAGAGGTTGTAATAACCATGCTGAACCTTTATGAGTTGCTTTTCATAATTGGTTATGCGCTTTAAAAAGTGCTCTGCTTTTGGCATATTGTCTTTTCTTAAAAACCACTGCGCCAATAGCATATTCTCATTAAAGAAAAACGTCGCCAGCACAATTAAGCTTAAAATTATTGACAAAATTCCCCAAGGCCAAAATCCAAAAATAAAGAGCGCAATTGCGCCAACAAATAACACAATTCCTGCAATTAAACGTATTATATTTAGCATAAACGTAGATTTTGTTAAAGTAATTTTTTACAAATATGGTGTTTATATAATAGAAATAACAGTTAAAAACGATAATTTCACCGAAAATTATAAAACTATGAAAATCGTTTTTTGCATTGCATTAATCTTAACCACCATGACCGTTTCCGCACAAGAGTTAAATAAAAAAATACACGACGAAGTGCACAATAAGGAAATTTTGATCAATACATGTACGAGAACGGGGATGAACAGCTTTCCCGAATTTAAAGCAATGTTTGATCCTCTATACGCTTCATACCTTCCGGATTCCACTTTGTTGAGTCAGATTAGGCCACTCTTAGAAAAAACGCACATTAAAATTGTTTTTGGCACATGGTGTGGCGATAGCAAAGTTTATGTCCCTCATTTTTTCAAAATTTTAGATGGCGCAGGTTACGGTGAAAAAAGTGTAGACCTTATTGCTGTGGACGGAAATAAAAAGGCCGAAAACGGACTTATTGATTCGCTAGACATTCAAAAGGTGCCTACTTTTATTATTTACAATGACCAAAACAAAGAGCTTGGCAGAATAATAGAGCACCCCAACGATACGCTCGAAGCCGATTTGTTAGCTATTTTAAAAGGTAAAAAATAAAAATTAGTTCTCTATGGCTACATCTTTGGAACCTAGTTGGCTCGCTGTCTTGCAAAATGAATTCGAGAAGGATTACATGCTACAATTGAAAGCTTTTTTGCTCAAAGAGAAAAATGACGGTAAAAAAATATTCCCAACTAATTCGGAGATTTTTAGCGCTCTAAATTCCACCTCGTTCGAAAAAGTCAAAGTGGTTATTTTAGGACAAGATCCGTATCACGGTCTTGGTCAAGCACACGGCCTAGCTTTTTCAGTAAAAAAAGGGATCGCTACGCCACCATCTTTAAAGAATATTTATAAAGAGCTTCAAAGCGATCTAGACAATTTTGTCATTCCAAATCATGGTCATTTACAAAAATGGGCAGAACAAGGCGTATTGCTGCTAAACGCTACGCTAACCGTTAGGGCCGCTGAACCAGGTTCACATCAAAAACAGGGGTGGGAAACGTTTACAGACACCATTATTAAAAAATTGTCTAATCAAAAAGAGCACCTAGTTTTCTTGCTTTGGGGCAATTACGCTAAGCAAAAATCAGCACTCATCGATGAAACGAAACACCTCATCATCTCTTCGGCTCATCCTTCTCCATTTTCTGCCTACAATGGTTTTTTTGGCACAAGGCCTTTCTCCAAAACAAATATTTGGCTAAGCGAGCATGGACTAGATCCCATAAACTGGCATTTTGAAGACTAGCGTATGGAATAACACATGTTATTTGGGCGCTTTAACAGGCCATCCACTGTATTTTTTTTGGCGAAAGAATCCAAAAAAGGATGCCGTTCCTGTCCTCAGCGCTAGCAAGCGGCCTAAAACAATGGACATAAATGCTGTCTGTAAGAAAGAAAGTTAGTCATTACAATCTGTTTCACTCGCTGAATCGCAAACAAAAATTGGCGCAGGACCTACAACTGCAGGACAAATATTATTATCGAATTTTGCTTTTTCAACATCGTAATGATAATTGATATAAAACACCTTATCTTTAATTTGAAAAGATTTTGAAACGTTAAGTAAAGCCATTTCGTAAACCTGTTTGCCATTCACGGTTGCATCAATATTGGGGTTACATAGCGCAACTAAAGAAGCACCCGCTTTTAGACAATAGCTCATTACATATTTCACTTGGATGCATTTCTTACCGGTCTTTTTGCAGGAAACCAACATCGCTAAAATAACAACTATTGCCATAATTTTTATAGATCCATATTGCAAAGGAGACCAGTCTAGAACGCAAAAAGTATTTGGTCTACGCGCGTCACTTTTTAACATCAAAAGGTGGAAAAAAATAGGATAAAATGGAATAATAGAATAAGGTAAAGGAAGCACGATCGAGAAAATCACCTAATACTCCAATGGAACGATCGGTTCTTTTTTGGTGGTACTCATAATCATCATCGTTTGAAAAGTCTTCACAACAGATATTTTACTAATTTTTTCCATAATAAGGCGTTCGTAAGCCTTAATGTCTTTTACATAAACCTTCAACATAAAATCACCTTGACCGGTAACGTGATGGCATTCCGTAATCTCTTTAATCTGATTTACCTCATTTAAAAAGATTTGAATGGTATCGTTTTTATGGAAATCCAACTGAATCTGGATAAAAGTCTTAATTCCAAGCCCTAGTTTCTCCTCATCTACCAAGGCATGGTAACTTTTAATGTAGCCAGCTAGCTCTAATTTGCGCACGCGCTCCAATGTTGGCGCAGGAGACAATCCAATTTCTTGCGACAGTAACAGATTAGTAATCCTACCATTCTCCTGTAAAATTTTTAAAATCTTAAAATCGGTTTTGTCTAATTCGAACGCCATTGTATTTTTTAGTGATGTAAGCAAGCAAACATAACCAAATGATATTCTTTTTTCAGGCCGAAATCAATATTTAATTTTTGATAGTATGTGAAACCACTTAAAATCAATTTTATGAGCGACAATTTTTATTAATTGAAGGCTATTCTTTAACTAATAAAAATGAAGCAGAATTGAGATAATCTTGTGATGAATCCCACATCGGTCGCCAGAAAATGATAGAACGTTTGCCATTGCTTAAAACACCAATATCTATGTAGCTCTTGTTAAACCGTAGTTTTTTAAAGGAAACGTTGATTTTTCACAGCTCACTTAGATTGGTATTATCCCTGCAAGCCAGTTCAGCCTCACTTGCCAACTTTGGCTAAAATTCTTTTCACTGCCCCATCGCCTTTCTCATAGCTGATCAATTTGCCTTTAGGAGCGTAAAGGTATAGAGCAGGATAGATGCTGGGCAAAAAAGTAGGAATAAATATTCCGTTTTTATCTTGTGCAACTGTTACATTTTTTTTGGTATTTAGGCCTGGTGCGTAACGCGTAAAAAACTGGTTTATAGCTGCCTGCTCATCTAAGGTTACCATTACGATGTTTACATTGTTAAGTTTATTAAGATTAGCGGTCATTAGCATGGCTTCGTGCTGACAATGCTCGCAAGTGCAATCAAATAACATTAATAAATTCGACTTTGTCTGACTTAGATTGTTGTTGGAAAACACTTTACCATCTAATGTATAAAACTTAAACTGGGGCAAAAAAGTAGGTTGTTGTGCCTTCAATTGATTAAAAGAAAAACAAGCAACAAATAAAATAGCGATTTTTAATTTCATGGATACAGAATGATAAATTCAAACATAAAAATTTATATACTCAAAAAAGAGGTTTATCATTTGTTTTACAAACAGATGAACCTTTAGGCTATTTACAAGAATTACTGTTATTTTTGCGTCGATTACGCCCAATTTTAGGATATTTGCCTCTGCCTGTTTAGGGAAGGCCAACATCAGCACACGTTTAAACGCTTAAAGCATCATCATTTTGAAAAACGACATCAACATAAAAAATAAAAGAGCTTATTTCGATTACAACTTAATTGATAAATACATCGCAGGCATAGCCTTGTTAGGAACCGAAATAAAATCTATCCGCGAAGCAAAAGCAAACATGACTGATGCGTTTTGTATGTTTATCGGTCGTGATTTATTTGTACGAAACCTGCACATTTCAGAATATAGCCACAGTTCTTTTTTTCATCATGATATCAAACGAGATCGAGCGCTTCTATTGAAGAAAAAAGAATTAAAAAAACTAAGAGTAAAGGGAGAAGAAAAGGGATACACGATTGTACCGCTGCGAATTTTTGTGAATGAACGCGGTTTCGCTAAAATAGAAATTGCGCTCGCCCAAGGTAAAAAAGAGTTTGATAAACGCGACAGCATGAAGGAGCGTGATTCGAAAAGAGAAATGGATAGAGCGATGAAGGATAGTTAGTACCTATTGATTCTTGTTTTTTTTAAAAAAGCAGCTCAGTACGTATGGGTAATTTCTAATGTTTAATTCCAGTTTCCGACTGCCTATTACCATGCTTGATCTCCCAGTAAGGGAACGAATCTAAACGTATCTAATTCAATTCTATCGTAATCATGCTCGCTTACACGAATAACGGTAATCATTTTCTGTGATTGCTCGTCGCCAACCGGGATGACTAAAATACCACCAATGCGTAACTGTTTTAGCATCATTTCGGGCACGAATGGAGCGCCAGCAGTTACAATTATTTTATCATATGGAGCATAAGTAGGAATTCCGTTTGATCCATCACCATAGAAAAAATGAGCCGGGTATCCCATTCCTGGAAGCACTTTAACCGTTCTATCGTAAATTTTCCGCTGACGCTCTATTGTAAAAACTTTAGCACCTAACTCCATTAAAACGCAGGTTTGATAGCCAGATCCAGTACCAATTTCCAGTACTTTATCGCCTTTTTTAATGTGCAACAACTCGCTCTGGTACGCCACTGTATAAGGCTGCGAAATGGTTTGTCCATTCCCAATTGGGAAAGCAATGTCTCTGTAAGCTTGATTCCAAAAAGTCTCATCAAAAAAAAAGTGTCTAGGGATTTTTCCTATTGCTTTTAAGACCGCTTTATCCGAAATTCCGCGCC
Source organism: Pedobacter sp. UYEF25 (assembly GCF_054061655.1). NCBI lineage: Bacteria > Pseudomonadati > Bacteroidota > Sphingobacteriia > Sphingobacteriales > Sphingobacteriaceae > Pedobacter > Pedobacter sp. UYEF25. The sequence goes on from NZ_JBSSEL010000001.1 coordinate 457,251, forward strand.
CTTCTAGAAGCGTTACAAGCTTTTTCCTCGCTCCCTGCTCTCGATAATTATCAATAAACTTGTAGGCCATATCTGATCAAAAATACGTTTTTAATGGCTGTTAACAACACAAATGCTGTTTAAAATAGCTAGTTGCTTGATTGTAAAGACGAATTTTTTTTAGGTAGGTTTTATTTGCAAAATGTTAAAAGAAAACAAAGTTGATAGTATGAACTAACCGACAGAATTTAGCGTTCAGTATTTGACACTTCATCCGAAAACCCATCGCAGCTTCTCTCTTATTAATATGGATCTACATCAATAGAGATGTAAACACTTTTAAATTCTGGTTGACTGTTAAATTGCAAAATAGCTTCTCGCAATGCCATTTTTACTTTATTTATCGCCGTTTGTTTGTCGGCTTTTATGATAATTTGCTTTAAATAGAGATTTCTGACCCTGCTTATCAAAGGAACTTCAGGACCTAGCACTCGCTGTCCAAATTTAGCTTTCAATGTTTTGCCCAATCGCTCGGCTGCAGTCTCCAACACATTCTGATCTTTATGTCTCACTGATAAAAATATCATTTTAGAGAACGGAGGATATCCAAATTTTTCGCGCTCGGCAATCTCATCGCCGTACATCCCTAAATAATCGTTTTCTACCACCTGTTTAATAATTCTATGCCCGGCATCATATGTTTGGATACAAACTGTTCCTTGTTCTGCTCTTCTACCGGCCCGTCCAGCAACCTGGGCCAAAAGCTGATAACTTCTTTCATAGGCCCTAAAATCCGGATAACCCAGCAACGTATCGGCATTTATGACGCCAATTAGATTCAAATTCTCAAAATCTAACCCCTTGGCAACCATTTGAGTACCAATCAAAATATCTGTTTTTTTATCTTGAAAATCTGACAATATCTTCTGCAAGCCATTCCGCGTTCTCGTGCTGTCTAGGTCTAGCCTTGCAATGGTCGTTTTAGGGTAAAGCAATTTTAGTTCTTCCTCAATGCGTTCGGTTCCGAAACCCTTTTGCATGATGTGCACCGAGCCACACGCCGGACAAATATTTAAACTGCTTTGATGGTATCCACAATAATGACAATGCAGTTTTCCGCTACTTTTATGATAAGTAAGGCTTACATCGCAGTTAATGCATTTTGGCGTGTAACCACAAGTTGCACAAATTAGAATTGTAGCATATCCCCTTCTATTCTGAAACAATACAATTTGCTCTTTCTTCTCAAGTGCCAAATCAATTGCTTCAATTAACACGCTAGAAAAATAAGAAACCATTGTTTTATTTTTAGTTTCTTCGGAAATGCTTACGACTTTTTGGTTGGGCAAAGCAACTCCACCAAATCTATTTAAAACTTCTATCAGCGCATATTTACCTTGCAAAGCATTGTAATAGCTTTCTAAAGAAGGAGTTGCAGAGCCTAGAACCACTTTTGCTTTGTGTAAGTATGCCAAATAAATCGCAGCGTCTCTCGCTTGGTATCTTGGTGCGGGATCGTGTTGTTTGTAAGAAGACTCATGTTCTTCATCGACCACAATGAGTTTTAAGTTTTGAAAAGGAAGAAAGATGGCGGAACGTGCACCCAATATAACCTTGAATGTTCCTTTTTTAACTTTATTCCAGATTTCTACCCTTTCGTTATTGTTAAACTTAGAATGGTAAACACCGATAAGATTGCCAAAATAAAGTTTTATACGTTCTACAATCTGGGTAGTAAGTGCAATTTCGGGCAATAAGAATAGCACCTGACTATGATTAGCTTCAATAATTTCCTCTATTAATTTAATGTAAATCTGCGTCTTCCCCGATGCGGTTACTCCGTGAAGAAGTGCAACATCTTTATCGATAAAAGCCGCTTTTAATTCTTTGAACGCCCGATCTTGATCTTCGGTCAACGTAAAATTTACGCTAAATTCTTCATCAAAACTGGTAAGTCTACTTACCGGCTTTTTTGAGATGACAAAAATCTCTTTATCGGTAAGTGCCTTAAGCGCCGCATTCCCACAATTGCTCTCCTCTAAAATTTGCTCTTTTGTAATGGGATTCCCAATTTTCTTTAACTTTAAAAATACAAGTAACGCATCTAATTGATTCGGCGCGCGTTCTAAAATGCTAAACAACTGCTTTAAGTTTTCTTCTTCGCTATAAAAACTACTTAGGTTAACAAAAGATTTTAACAAAGGCTTATACTTTTGAGCGACCTCTTCTGCAACCAATATAAGTTCTTTATCCAACAAGCTATTAACGATTGGATAAACAGTTTTCTGTCCTAGTAATTTAGAAACTTCGCTTATGGTTAGCTTTAGTTGCACTTTTAAAGCCTCCATCACTAAGGCCTCTTTTTCGCTTAAGTCAGTTTCTTGATTACCATCTGTTTTTAACATTATGATGGTTTCACTGGCTAATTTTAAGCTTGCGGGCAATGCAGCAGCCATCACATCGCCTTCATTACACATATAATAATCCTTTATCCAATCCCAAAAAACCAATTGAATGTCGGTTACGATTCGCTCTTCGTCTACAACATCTATTAAATATTTTGCTTCATAAACGGTAGGTGCCTCTTTGGTTATTTTCGCAACAAGTGCAGTATAGATCTTGTTTTTTCCGAATTGAACAACCACGCGCTTCCCAATTGCAACTTGGTCGTTTAAATTCGCAGGAACTCTATAGGTGTATCTTAGTGCCAAAGAAAGCGGCAATATAACCTCTACAAAAAGAGTTTCTCTTTCTGTAAACATAGTATTTTGCTGCCAATCCATTATTTATCCTTTACAGCAGCAAAAAACAACATTATCCAGCCTAGAAAAAATAGCAATCCGCCGATAGGCGTAATTGGCCCAATAATGTTTACAAACTCATTGTTAAACATAGATTTTGTGGCCAATAGATATAGAGACCCAGAAAAAAAGATAATCCCGAAGGTGAAACAGAAATAGGCAATGTTGATGAGCTTGTTTCGATAACGTGCAAAAGTAGAGAGATAAAGAAGTGCAAAGGTATGGTAAAATTGATAATCGACTCCTTTTTGCCAAATTTCTAAGGCGTGTTCATCAACAAGATTTTTTAGCGCATGCGCACCGAAAGCGCCGAGCAAAACTGCCACGGCACCAAAAAACGAAGCGGTTAGAATTATACGTTTGTTCATAAATATTTGCCTTTGGCAATTGCTAAATTAATAAATTGGCGAAGATTTTAGCACAATTGGATGTAATAATTTAAATTTGTTTCGAACGGATGAAGAAGATTGGATTTACAATTATTGTCTTAGCACTCTCGGTATTTTATTTAGCGTACACCTATTTTTCTAGACTAGATACAGAAAATAATGCAAAAGATTTTGCGCTGCAAACTGCGTCTACCGATGCTGCGATGGTCTTTGCGTTTCAAAACGACAACTCATTTTATGACATTATGAATGGTCAGATTTTGCTCCAGCAAGTGTTAGGAGTGGAGAAAATGAACCTTTTAAACGCCCTAGCGAACAAAGTTCGGGGCGATGGATTGTTACACAAAGTTTTGGAAAATCAAACGGTATACATAAGCTTGTTACCAGATTCCAATAAAACCATAAATTTTCTTTACACGCTACAGTTAACAGATCAAAAAAACTTAAAAGCCTTTTCCGATTATTTAAAAATTAAAATAGATAAAAATAGCGTAGGCCAGTCAGCGGTTTTAAAATTAAATGACAGCGCTTCTGTATTTGTCAATATTAAAAACGATGTAGTTACTGCGAGTAACTCTGCACAACTTTTAGCGCAGGCCAATCAAAACCGTAAGGCAAATGGTTTTACAAACTATATAAAAAGCGCCAATACGATGAATAAAAACGTATTGGCACAACTATACTTAAACTTTAATAATGCCCCGTCACTTCTAAAGGTTATTATTGCTGGCAAAGTTAACGGCGCATTATCTGTTTTAAATAAGCAGCGCAGCTACGCCATTTTAAATTACAATTACAGCAAAGAATACATTTTGTTTAATGGCAACACAGATGTTGTAGACGCTGATAATTATCTAAATCTATTTTCTGACTGTACTCCTCAAACAATTTCCATAGCCAGCATACTGCCTGAAAATACGGCAAACTATGCGATTTACGCGACAGATGATTATGCTAAATGGTTAATCAAACTGAAAAAATTACAACAAAAGACAAATCAGGAAAAGCAAGTCGAAAAAATGATTGCTGCTGTAAACCAAGATTATCATACAGATTTAGCAAAGATTTTTAGTACATTCGTCGGAAACCAATTTGTCACATTTCAACTCTCAACTTCAGAGGATCTGGCTGCCTTTTCACTCCACAATGGCGATAAATTCGATCAGCTTCTCCTAGAGGCTAGCAGCGCTTACAGTCCAGGTATTCGTATTTTTAAGACTCCAGGTATTGTAACTGGTTTTTTCGGTGCTCCATTTGAAAACTTTTCTAGGCCATATTTTACTGTAATAGACAATTATTTAGTGGTTGCCAACAATGCAAGTACTGTGCAATCATTTCTAAACAGCTACAAACAGAATCGCTTTTTAAGCAAAACTCCCGAATATTTGGCTGCATTAAACCAGTTGACGAGCACTTGCAACATCAGTTATTACATCAACCCAGAAAATTCTAAAGCCGTATTTAGGCATAATATTCTTCTGCCGTATTACAAACATTTGCGTGCCGACAGCGGACTAAGAAGCTTTGATACTTTTTACTACCAGATGAGCGCAGATAAACATCGGTTTCTCACCAACTTATTGCTAAACAAATATGAGAAGCCAACAGTACCAGATTCATTACAAATTCGTTAATAAAACCGTAAACAAATTTTCTAAATGAAAAGACTTCTACTCATCCTTATCGCTGTGCTTGCTTTTAGCCATGTTCAGGCGCAACAGTACGGATTATTTGGAACAGAGACCATGTTTGACGCATTTGAAAATGTTTCCCAGAAATCTTTCACCTTAAATAGTTCTAGGCAGTTTTCTACAAATTTTTTCTTACCCTACTTTGGCGCAAATGCAGCGAACAAAGGCCCTGCAGATAACATCATTAGAAAACTGACCCAAACCGGAGAAATTGACACCCGTGAATTGCCTTTAGGTCTAGGCCAACGCAATCACTTTTTCGAAAACAGCAACATTTATGTTGCTGCGCTACGTGTTTTCAAATCATATAAGTATCAAAAAGAAATGGGGTTTTCGTGGCAGATTAGGTCGGATGTAGATGTGAGATATACAAACGAGAGTTTGGCTGTATTTGACTCTTATACCCGGTTTCCAAAAAATGAATTGTTAACAGACATTTTTAATACGAATGGTTATCAGCAGAGCTATCATCAGTTTAGCTTTAGTTACCGCGAAAACTACGATAAACGACTCGCATTTGGCTTTAAAGCAAGTATTTTGAGCGGTATTTTATACAACAGTTTAGACATTAACAATTCTAGTTTATTCTTAAATAAAGCCGCAAATACGCTGGATTTAGGGTTTGCGGGACAGTATCGCAGCAGTTTTCAAAATCTAGATGACATCAAACCCAAAACATTTTTCCCCACCTTTAAAAACCCCGGATTTTCACTAAGTCTAGGAACGAACTACACAACCAAACAAGGTTTGTTTTTAATGGGAAATATTAAGGATCTCGGCTTTATTTGGTGGCGAAGCAACACTACTCAAGCTGATCTACTTCAAACAACAACAATTGATAATTTGAAATATAATCAAGACAGAACAAACGAAAAGATAAAGGATGTCTTTCTGCTTGCGGGAAAGAACAAAAAATTCTTGGCAGCCACCAATGCAAAAGCGGATTTTTACATATCCAAAAATTTTACTTTTTATAAACCAGCCTTTATAGTTTCTAAGAACCTTTTTTATCAAGGCGGTGATGCTGCTTTCGTAAACACTTTTTATTATCAAGAATTTTCTGCAAGCATTACTCCAGATTACAACTTCACCAATATTTTTATGCTTGGATTACAAGGTAAATATCAAACTCCAAACTTCGAAGTGTTTTTAGGCAGCGACAATCTTCTGCGCTCCGCATATACCGCAAAAGGTTTAATTGAACAAAATGCACAAGTCGGTGCAGGAACGACCGGAAATGGTGCTTCTATTTATTTTGGGTTGGCATTTAAGTTTGGATACGTTGTAAATCATCCGCAGTTTGCAGACATTATTCCTGGCATAAATGATGGTGGCGATAACTTCTTTAAACATTTATTCTCAGGCTTTAAAAAGAGGTGAGTAAAAACTATACAAGTGAGTGATTAAATGTATCGAACGACAAAGTCTAAATCATTTTTTTTTTAGATTTAGTAACGACAAAATCTTTTAAGTAAAAAGGCTCGAAATAAGCAACGTCTTCAAAATTTTTTTGAAGAAATAATTCTTCAGAAAGTCTGGCCATATTTGCCGCACTGTTAAAATTATCTTCGCAAAGTATTGCATTTAAATGATTGATTATGTCTTTACTTTTTCTTGCTCCATCGCCAATAAACGTAATCTGATTGGTAAGCAACAATTCTGAAAAACTTCCCTCATCAATAATTTTTGCTTCCGTTGGCAATAAGTTTTCGAGAGTTTTACTGAAAATAGAGGTATAGACTTCCATTCGCCTTGCATCGATCATTGGGCAAATCAAACCTGTATATTGTGGGTTTTTATCTATAAATCCTTTAGCCATCATAACTAGCGTTTCGATCGCAATAAGCGGAATGTCTAATGCAAAACAAAATCCCTTTGCCGTAGAAGTACCAATTCGTAGGCCTGTATAAGAACCTGGACCTTTGCTGATTGAAACAGCATCTAGATCTGCAAAAACTAAATTTGCCTCTTCCATTACCTCCTGTACAAACAATGTGAGTTTGCTTGCGTGAAGGTTTAAACCGCTTTCTTCTTTTAATGAAATTACCTTTCCATCTACAGCAAGCGCCGCGGAACATACACTTGTAGCAGTCTCTAGCAATAATATAGTGCCCATTGTACGAAGATAAATTATTAGCGACTTAAATTATAAATTTATTAACTGCCTAGCTTTGCATGCAATCATTGCTTCCATCCCCACTTTGCCTCCAAAAAAACAGGATAGTAGCGTAAAACACTATTTAAGGAACGGGATCATGACCATGTTCCCCCCATGGATGGCATCTACCAATGCGTTTCAAAGCCATCCATCCTCCTGTAAATGGACCATATTTTTTTATCGCCTCTACTCCGTAAGCCGAACAAGACGGTGTAAATCTACAGTTTGCACCAAGCATCGGCGAAATCCCGTATTGGTAAATCCGTATCAACGCAAGAAAAATCCAACCGAAAATTGATTTAATGAACCCCATTTGTTAACGATTTTAATTTAACAAAGCTGAGTAAAAGTCTTGTTTGCAAATAAGCGAACTGGGGGATTTCTTTGCCGATAAATTGAATAGAAAGCAGCAATGTTTGGCCACTGGCCGGCAAGTTGCGGAAAAGATATTCGGTTTTATTTAATCGATATCCTTCTCTAATCCTACGCTTTATCAGGTTTCGATCTACTGCCCGTTTATATCTTTTTTTTGGAACGGATATAACTACTTGAACCGGCGGAAGATTGGTCGCGGTTACAACAAGATACGAAATCCTAATGGGATATAATAAAAAAGAAGAACCGTTTTTGAACAGCGAATCCAAATGTTTCTTGCTGCATAACCGTTCTTCTTTCGTAAATGTGTACATGTATTTTTGATTGTTGTGGCAAAACTCATGCCGCCTCTTTCTGCTTAAGCAGAAACGCAACCAAAAAATTACGCTTTATGCTTGCGCTCGTCAGATACTGTTAATCTGTGTCTGCCTTTAGCTCTGCGTGAAGCTAATACTCGTCTGCCGTTAGCTGTTGCCATTCTTTCGCGGAAGCCGTGCTTATTTCTTCTCTTTCTTTGCGAAGGTTGGAATGTTCTTTTCATGACTGTATATCGTTATCTTGTGTGGTTTGCCTTAAAAATTAAGAGGTGCAAATATAGAGTGATTTATGTAGAAATGCAAGTGGTACGGACTTTATTTTTCCAAGTTTTAGAATTTATTTTTATGCCGTTTATAGGCTAAACAGCCGTCTCAAAATTTTAACAAAAATTATTTTAAATTATTAACGTATTGGATTAGCCTTATATTTCCACTTTAGCTACAAACCTAAAGCACCTTTTAGTTTTACATAACCTGTTTTGCTTATAGGTAACCAAATATTGGTTTTCAAAAGCACCACATAACTGTCTTTTTCTTTAAGTTCGATTTTAGTAACCTGTGAAAGGTTGATGATGTAAGAGCGATGTATTCGGATAAACTGTGTTGGGTTTAGCGTTTGCTCAAAAAAGGCCATGGTTTTATTTTTTTGAAATGTACCTCCAGCTGCATTTATAGTCACATAATCATCATCAGCTTCTAAATAATTTATTTCTGCCACGGATATGATAGAAATTACCCCGTCTTTTTTGACTACCACCCTACTGTTCTGCGCAGGATCTAGCGAGATACGTTCTACGAGTGTTAATTGACTGTCGACTTGTTTTATGCGGCTTTGCAATTTTTCCATCGCCGTATCAAACCGATTCCGTTCTATCGGTTTCAACAAATAATCCAAAGCATTGATCTCGAATGCTTTAATGGCATATTCATCGAAAGCAGTTGTGAATATTATATTTGGTTTTTCATCAATCAATTCTAACATTTCGAATCCAGTAATTTTAGGCATTTGAATGTCTAAAAAGACTAAATCTGGTTTGTGCTTGCCAATCGCTTTTACGCCTTCAAAACCGTCAGAACATTCCGCAACTATCTCTACATCAAAGTAATCCGCTAAATAAAATTTAACAATATCTCTAGCTAAAGGTTCATCATCAATCAATATTGTCCTTATCATTTTAGTTGAGGTATTTTTAAAGTGGTAATATAAATATTATTTGGTTCGGTTGCTGTTTGAAGCAAATCTAAGCTGCCAAACAGCAGATAAAGCCGTCGCCTAATTGCCTTTAGTCCAAAACCAGTTCCTTTAGCTGCCGTCATTTCTGGATCAAACGGATTTTGCACTCTTATTTTTAGCACCCCGTCTTGTATGAAAACGTTAACTTTTACAACAACAGCCTTATTGGTATTGTAAAGGCCAAATTTTATTGCGTTTTCTATAATGGGTTGTAACAGTGTACCAGGTAATAGATATGATAAACTCTCATCGGCAATGTCTATTTGAATGTCTAAGCGATGGCTAAATCTTACTTTTTCTATATCTAAATACAAACTGATGTATTCCATTTCTTCTTCGACAGTTACCCAAATTTGGTCCTCTCTTTTTAAGTTTCCCCTCAAAAAGGCCGCTAATTTTGTAATCATTGTGCCTGCTTCCTTGGGATTAACCATTGTTAATGCAAAAACAGAATTTAAGCTGTTAAACAAGAAATGTGGCTGCAGCTGATGTCTAAGTTTGTTCAATTCTGCTTGATTTGCTAGGTTTTGAGCATCGACGAGTCTGGCTTGGCTTTCTGATTGTTCTTCTAACTTATACCATAAAACATTCGAAATTGCTACCCAAAAAAAACACATAAACACAATCAACACTCTAAAAACGATGGAAAAACTATAAAAGTCTTTATAAAAATCTATATTCCCGAAGAAATAAAGGAGAATAGATCTTGCAAGAAATGTTGTGAGGAGTGTTAAACCTATTGCAATAATAGCTACGTATGTAATTAGTTGTGCTTTGGGCTGATAATATCCCAACATATTACTTAGCCCTAAACAACCTAAAGCCAAGAGCAAGTTGTTTACCAAAGCATCGGCAGCAGAAAGTTGCCAACTAAAATGTAGAAAATAGTGAAGTCCAAGCGCACAACTTATGGTCAGAACGGCAAATCCTGCCAAAGCTGTATACTTTATTTTAGGAATTGAAATGGGTCTGGTTGTCAAAACAGTGAAGGTTAGGGACGAAATTTAGGTTAAGTACAGTTGCGAATAAAATTGATGTTGAGACCAAAACGAGGCTGATGCTCAACTTAACCTCAGTTCTTAGAAACTCCTAATCTCGACACCACCAAACGTAACCGAACCATCTAAAATTAGTAATTTCTTTTCTTCACCTGTTTCTATCAAAGTCATTCTTTTGTCTTCAACATTTCCAAACATTGGAGATATATTTGTTTTTATAGCCCAATTTGGAGGTACAATTAGTTTTATACCGCCAAATGCTGCATTTATTTCTAACACAACGCTACCTGTAAAATCTGCTTGTGTAAAGTTGATGTCTGCACCTCCAAAAACCGCAGCTATTTTACCTCCTTTAAAGTTTTTTGAAAAGACACTTTGATGTGTGCCGCCAAAAACCGCTGAGGCTTCAAAGTAATCATTGGTATTCGCTTCTTCTGCATTCAGTACAGAAGTGCCCGACATTTCATCAAACCTATTTTTAAATCTGCGTCTGCCAAAATTTCCGTAAGACGACTTCGGCCTAAGAATTAAAAATGCTCCTAAAATAACCAAACCTACGCCAAGCGCATATTTCGACACATCTAAATCTACTACTTGCCCTAAAAGGTTATAACCTCCAATAAGAATCAAAACTAACCAACCAATTCCCCTAAAATTTTTCTTAGCGCCTACAAAAATTCCTAGCGCTACTAAGAAAATTGGCCAATCGAAGAGCCAATCTGGCAAACCTAAATTAAGGTTGTTAAGTAGGAAGGCTATTCCAACCAATATAACAAGTAAGCCACCGATATATCTAAATGACGAAGGTTTATTATTGATGTTGTTGTTTTGTAAATCTACCATGATGTTTTTTTTATGATGTAAAAGTAGCACGTCAAAGAAATAAAAAAACAACAATTAGTCCTACGGCAGCAAATGCTCGGTAAATGGAGGAAAACAGTCGGTAAAAAAGCTTAAACTGTGCCGCACTTTAGTCAAGATAAATTCAAGCCATTCGAGAATCTAAGATTTACTGTTTGTCAAAAACCCTGAATTGTAAAAACTACTAAGAAGCCGCTATTATTGCATTACCTCTCAAATTCCGATAATTGAAAATCTTCGTATAATTTTAAAATTGCGCCAACAGACCATGCCTGCTGTATACAACCTTTCCCTTTTTCAGGATTTAAGCCATCAAAAATTTCTGAAATACAGTGGATTCCCGCATCATTGTAAAAATGATTTCTAATCTTTTTTAAGGCGACAAAGACCTTTTTTCTCCTCGTCAGCGAAGCACCATAAATTTGCAACTCAGCGCTAAAAAATTCATGCAATAGAAAAGGCCAAACCGTACCTTGATGATAGGCATCATCTCGGTGTTGCTGATCCCCGAAATAGACTCCTTTAAAACTCGGATCATCTGTGGCCAAGGTCCTAATACCGTAGGGTGTATATAATTTTTCTTTAATCGTTTCGAATATTTTCTGTTGCTGCTTTTTGTCCAAAAGCTTAAACGGAAGGCTAATGGCAAACAATTGATTTGGCCGCAGACTATTGTCGCATGACTTTCCCGGAACAATGACATCATACAAAGTGCCCGCTTCGTTAGTAAACATCTTTGTAAAGTTACCTTCAAAAGCAGTCAACACTTTTACATACTTCTGTTCAAATTCTTGATGAAAATAGTAGGAAAAATATTGATAAATTTTTAAGGCATTATACCACAGGGCATTAATCTCTACTGGGCAGCCAATTCGAGGGGTAATGACTTTTCCATTTACTTTTGCATCCATCCAGGTTAGCTGAAAGCCATCTTGTCCACCATACAAAAAACCCTCATCGGTGATGTGAATGTTATATCTAGTGCCTGCCAAATGATGATCTAGCACATTTTTCAATTTACTTAGGTGTTTCTCGGCAAAAGCGTCGTCTTTAAATTTTTGATGATATTCGTAAAAGCTTATAAAAAGCCACAGCGTTGCGTCTATGGTATTGTACTCAACCTCATCACCCTCATAATCCGGAAAACGATTTGGCAACATGCCTTGGCTTAAACTACCAAGAAATGTTCGAAGAATAGATTTAGAGATCTCTTTTTTCCCGGTTGCAATGGTCAATCCGCGCATGGCGATCATCGTATCTCGTCCCCAATCTGCAAACCAATGATAACCGGCGATGATAGATTTACTTTTAGTAGAAACCCGATCCACTAAAAATTGATCGCCGGAATGCAATAAGTCTTTCAAAAATCTACTACTTACCGATTTCTCGACTTTAGTTTTCTTTTTAACAAGTTGCTCAATTCCCTTATCAAAATTTAGATCGGAAAATTTCTCATCTAAGGAAAAGCATAACGTCATTTCGGCTCCTGGAGAAAGCGCTTGTGCCAAAACTCCCAATTGATAATAATCGCAGACAGATCCGTAGCCTCTATCTCGCTCTTCTGCTAAAAATATATTTTTATACCACGTTTTTTCCGGTGTAAATGACCCGCTATCCCAAGAAGTAAAAAGCGGTGTTGCGCCGTATTGTGCAAACGTTTTTATCGTATTTAGTTTAAATTCTGAATAGAAATCAGTTTTTCCGTTTTCTTTAAATGTGGCCATGAAGTTGCTGTAAGCATAAAGCGGATGCAACGTTAGGGTAAATATAGACTCACCATTATTTTTATACCTGACAAAAACGGTGTTGGATTTTTGCGGCATATAAACCGTCTTTTCCAAATTCCATACCTCTTGTTCTCCATAGTTCCATGTAGGAAGATCGTCAGCCGAAAAGTGCTTAAAAAATGGACGATTTTCGGGTAATTTTTGCCCTAAATATCTATTTCCCTGTAAAAATAGATCCCGACCTTTGATAGAAATTCGCTCTTCGATATCAGCCACTAACACATATCGATCTGTAGGTGGCTTAAAAGAAGCGATAAGTAGTCCGTGGTAGCTTCGCGTATTAATTCCATTAATAGCGCCAGAGGCATAGCCACCTAACCCATTTGTTATTAACCACTCTCTATTATTATCCTCATTCATTTAAATATTCCTCAATTAAATTTGCGACTAATGCTGTCCAACCGAGCTGGTGAGAAGCACCAACTCCCCTGCCAGTATCTCCGTCGAAATACTCATAAAACAATACATAGTCCTTAAAATGCACATCTCTATATTGCATTTTATGAAGTGCATTTACAGGTCTATCTCCATGCTCGTCCGCAACAAAAATATTTATAAGACGTTTACTTAGCGCTTCACTAATATCTCTCAAGCCTAACACTTTATCCGATCCGGCGGGAAAATGAAACTCTTTTTTTCCCTCAACCTTATAATTGGAAAATTTTCTTAAGGCTTGTACAAATAAATAGCAGAGCGGAAACCAAATCGGTCCTCTCCAGTTAGAATTCCCTCCAAAAAGTGTTGTAGAAGATTCTGCTGGCTCATAATTTATTTGATATTCCTGTTTATCTATCTCCAAACAATAAGGCTGAATGTATTCTTTAGAAAGCGATCTGATGCCGAAAGCGCTTAAAAATTGGTCTTCGTTTAGTAATGTATCAATCAGAATTTCACGCCTATTTCTAGGGACAAGGGCAAATAAAAGTTCATCCGTATCTCTGTAATCATTTACTACAAGGTAATTCAATGTTTGGCTTTTATAATCTTTAAACCATTGCACACTCCGTTTAAATTTTGGCAACTGATTTAAGGTTTCCTTGTCGATAAATAACACTGCTGCCAACGACAGCATGCCCGAAATCGATTTTACTTTTATAGGAATCTGATCTCCGTTAGCCAATGTTAACTTATCATAGAAAAATCCATCTTCTTCATTCCATGCACCCACAGTTGTATCGCTGATCTTATTTAAAGCTTCGGCGATATAAACGAAGTGGCCGAGAAACTTAACGGACATATCTTCGAAGGTATTGTCTACTTTGGAGATTTCTAAACTTATCTCTAGCATATTCAAACAATACAATGCCATCCAAGATGTGCCATCTACTTGCTCCAAATAACCATTCTCCGGCACACCATGACTTCTATCAAAGAGCCCAATGTTATCGAGACCTAAAAAACCGCCTTCAAACACATTGTTGCCAGAACTATCTTCTCTATTTACCCACCAAGAAAAGTTAAGCGTTAGCTTATTAAAAACCCGCTTTAAAAAATCAACGTCATTTTTACCCGTTCTATTTTTCTCAATTTTGTAAATCTCTAGCGCTGCCCAAGCCTGCACCGGCGGATTTACGTCACCGAAGGACCATTCGTAAGCAGGCACTTGCCCGCTAGGCGCCATATACCATTCTCTGGTAAACAAGAGCAATTGTTGTTTTGCAAACTCTACATCTATACGAGCTAGAGTTGTGCACTGAAAAGCCGAATCCCATGCAGCATACCAAGGATACTCCCAACTATCGGGCATAGACATCACATCGTGATTTCTTAACGTTCGCCAATCACTATTTCTTCCCTTTTTGCGTTCTTCTGGTGGTACTGGCTGTTTCGGGTCGCCATCTAGCCATGTATCTACCTCATAATTGTAATATTGCTTATTCCACAATATACCTGCGTAAGCCTGTCTTTTTATTTTATTTAGTTCTTCATTATCAGAAATGTTTAAACGCTTATAAAACTCATCACATTCCTCAATTCTCTTATTAAAAACAGTTTCGAATGACGAATTAAAAGGCTTTTTAAAATGTTTGGTGGTTAGCCGCAGTTTAATGGTGGTAGATTCACCGCCTTTAATGGTAAGTCTGTATAAGGGAGCGCATTTGGTACCGCTTTCATTGTGGCAAGCAGAACTAAAATCATTGTCTATAACTGCCTTATGAAACAAGTCTTTTTTAAAGGGATGATTGTTCGCTACATTAAATATTCGCTCATCATTGGTTTCATTTTCTGTAAATAAAAGTCTATCCGCAGCTTCGAAATAAAGGTTGTAGTCGTCAATATATGTATTCCCGACGGTCACAAAATCTAGATCGCCATCGTTGTTCTTTTTTATAATCGGCTTCTTTGCCTCTTTAAAACTCCAGAAATTTCTACACCATAAAGTTGGCAATACATAAATTTCAGCATCTTCTTCCGCCCGATTGCAAATGGTAATTTTAATTAAAATGTCATTTACATCTGCTTTCGCATATTCTGTAAAAACATCAAAATACTTATTTTCGTTAAAAATTCCTGTGTCAAGCAGTTCATATTCAAGGTCATCTTTTCCTCTAGCTGCATTGGTATTTACCAAATCATTATAAGGATACTCGCCCTGCGGATATTTGTACAGGTGCTTCATATAAGAATGCGAAGGCGTATTTTCCAAATAATAGTAGAGCTCCTTTACATCTTCTCCATGGTTTCCTTCGGGACCGGATAAACCAAACATTCGCTCTTTAAGTATTGGATCCTTACCATTCCAAAGTGCAATGGCAAAACAAACATTGCAATAATGGTCTGATAAGCCCGCTATTCCGTCTTCGCCCCATCTGTATGTTCTACTACGGGAATCATCATGGCTCAAATAATTCCAAGCGCTCCCGTCTGCGCTATAATCTTCTCGCACAGTTCCCCACTGTCGCTCGCTAAGATAAGGACCCCATTTTAGCCAATCTTTTTTTTTAGCGTAGTTGTCGGCAAGTCTCTTTTCTTCTTCAGTCTGCAATTTCATTTCTATCCGTTTTCAGTAAATCCAGGGTAGCAAGTCATTCCACCGTCGACAAAAATTGTGGTACCATTAATATATTCAGACTCATCTGATGCCAGCCAAGCCGCAGCACTGCCGATGTCTTCAGGTATGCCAATTCTTTTATATGGAATGAGTTTATTTAGTTTTTCAAGAGCGGCTTCAGTGTCCCACGCATCTTTATTTATACTCGTTTTTATGGCTCCAGGTGCAATGCTGTTGCATCGAATTTTATGTGGGGCATAACCCTGGCAAATGCTTTCCATCAACATATGGATGGCACCTTTAGAAGCTGCATAATTGGCATGGCCAGCCCATGGAATAATTTGGTGAACAGAGCTCATATGGATAATTTTACCAAGAGAACTGGAAACATCTGGGCGCATTCCTCTACGGAGAAACTCTTTTATCGCCTCACGCACACACAAAAATTGACCGGTCAAATTTACATCAATAACCAACTGCCAATCTGCCAATGACATCTCGTGCAAAGCACTATCTTTTTGTAAACCTGCATTTGGGACGCAAATATCTACAGTACCAAATTTATCAATGGTTTGCTCAAACATCGCAATTACCTGATCCTCTTTGCTCACATCACACTGTATAGCGATGGCGCTCCCACTAATATCACTTTTATTTATCCTGTTCACAATTTCTTCTGCAGCCTCTGGATGAGAAACATAATTGACGACCACGTTAGCGCCGTCTCTGCCTAAAGCTTCGGCAACCGCCTCACCTATCCCAGAGTTTGCTCCGGTTACAATCGCTGTTTGGCCTGCTAATCTTTTATTGGGTCTTTGCATATTCTTTTATTTATAATGTCAACATATGTCTATTAAAATGTTATTAATTCCCATCTCCTGGTGGAGATATGCGTGGCAATTCTGGTTGGGGCGCAACCAAAATTTTGTTCTTTTCTTCATAATTTATCAAATTTCTCGCCATCCCATTAAAAATAAAAATATGGAATGGATACATCAACCACCAATACACTCTGCCCCACAAGCCGACGGGGCGAAAGGTTGCAATTTCGCTGAGGTATTTATAAGTGCTTCGTTCAACAACTTTAAACTCCAACCAAGCCTCTCCAGGAAGTTTCATTTCGGCATAAAGTAGCAATCTGCCATTTTTTTTGTCAGCCAAAATCACGCGCCAGAAATCTAGTGCATCGCCCGCATAAAGTGTTACATTACTTCTCCTACCTCTTCTCGTACCCACTCCCCCAATTACCTGGTCTATTAGTCCTCTCAGATTCCAAAGCCAATCTAAATAATACCATCCCCTATTACCGCCTATCGACCAAACATTATCTTTTACGATGTTTGTAGAAATGTTAAACCTATGCTTTACTTTATAAGTAAGCGTTCCATTTTGAGGCACTTTAACCTGATCCATAAAAGCACCGTCTAAATATCCGCGGTTTAACGCATCGCTCCAACTCGAAACAATTGAATTTTGCTCGATCATTTTAAAGGCTAGCTGCAACGCTTCTTGATAGCCGAAACAGGTCCTTGGCACAACTTTTTTAATCTCATCGTCTTTACAAATCACCTCGTTGCGCATGCTTTCAACCAAACTGCTGGCAATGTTGTAATTTACAGAGGTCACAATGTTTAGCCACAAAGAAGAAAGTCTTGGCGACAATATAGGTACTGTAAAAATTTTACGTTTTAACTTCCTGGCTGTCGCATAACCTAAAAGCATTTCTTTATAAGTTAAGATATCCGGACCCCCAATGTCAAAGGTCTTGTTTAGTGCTTTATCGTTGAGCAAAACTCCCTCCAAATAATACAACACATCTCTTATTGCAATGGGCTGGCATTTAGTGCGCAACCATTTTGGCGCAATCATTATCGGAAGCTTTTCTGTTAAATCCCTAATAATCTCAAACGACGCACTTCCAGATCCGATGATAATGGCAGCCCTCAAAAATGTATGTGCCACTTTACTAGCTTTCAATACATTTTCTACACCCAATCTCGACTGCAAATGCTGCGACAAATCGTCGTCGTTCACAATTCCTGTAAGATAAATATTTTGTTTGCAACTTGTTTTTTCTATTGCATCGACAAAGTTTTTTGCGGAAGTAGCCTCCAGCGCTCGAAAATCTGTGTGCGCTGTGCCCATCGAATGAACAAGGTAGTATGCAGCATCGATGTCTTTTGGAATGACATCCAAGGTCTCGTCCTTAAGCAAGTCACCCACGATGATATGTGTATGTTCATGCTCGAAATATTCTTTATTAACCCTTCGCTTATCTCTAACCAAACAGTAGATTTCGTGACCAGACTTTTGCAGTAAGGGAAGTAGACGAGCGCCTATATACCCGTTTGCACCAGTAAGAAGAATTTTCATAAAGGTTTAACAAGGATAGTTGAAAAGAGTTTTTTTGTTGTGATCAAAATTATCGGCAATTCTATTCACAAATTTTAGATCAAAATGAGTTTGTTGGCCATCGGTTAATTTCGTAAAACATTTAATCGCCCGCGGCTCTCCAAGTTTAGAAAGTATCTGTCATTACTCAAAAATGGCGGTTATTTGCTTTTGTTTTGACGTTTATTCATACTCATTCCGAATATCTAATTCATACCGAAAATCTGCGTTATATTTTATTATTTTGCACTCCAAACAATTGAACAAATCAAAGGTTTAACATGTTATAAATTGTGCCTTTGGTTGTAGCTGCAAAACTAGGTTTTAATAACACTTATTTTTGATTTGACAGGAAGTAGCAATCAATAAATAATTGGGATAGTTATAGGCATAAATTTTGGAGACTAAACACCATCACAGCGAAAAACACTTCACTTCCTCTGAGGTTGTGCGTGATGTGATCATCGGTATGACCGATGGACTTACCGTACCTTTCGCTTTAACTGCAGGACTTAGTGGAGTTGTTCACTCAAATGCGCTAATCATTACAGCCGGAATTGCAGAAATTGTGGCCGGCTCTATTGCGATGGGTTTGGGTGGATATCTTTCTGCCAAAACGGAAATTGAACATTATGAAACCGAGTTAGGTAGAGAATACCGCGAAGTGGAGATTGTTCCCGAGAAGGAAAAAGAGGAAGTGATGGAAGTATTTGCGAATTATGGCCTTCCTAGAAATTTACAGATAGAAATTGCTGATGAGTTGAGCAAAGATAAAGACCAATGGGTAGAATTTATGATGAGATTTGAACTTGGCATGGAAAGACCTGATCCAAAAAGGGCCAAACAGAGCGCATTTAACATTGGCATTTCGTACGTTATTGGTGGATTTGTACCGCTTTCCGCCTATTTTTTTACCAAAAGCCCTTCAGAAGGTTTGATTTTTTCTGCCGTCATTACCATTATTTCGCTCTTTATCTTTGGTTATGTAAAGACAAAACTCACAGGAATTAACCCCTTACAGGGTGCTATTAAAACTGTATTAATTGGCGCTTTGGCCGCTGGAGCAGCTTTTTTAGTTGCAAGATTAATTTCATAATTGTTAGCCATTATTAATAAAATGATCTTCTTATAACCTTCTAGAAAAGCTTTAATAAATAACAAAGTGAAAAGATTTTTAAGCCGTTTTTTTCTTTTTATTTTTATTCTTCAGAACACTGTCGCAGGTGAGCTGCTGAAACTGCCGCTGCTTGTTCAACATTACGAACAACACATCACTTTACACCACAACACAACGATTTACGGTTTCTTAAAAATGCATTACATCGACCCTACGGTGATGGATGAGGATTATGCGCAAGATATGCAGCTCCCCTTCAAAGCAATAGACCTACATTCTTACATCATTCAATTGTCTTTACCCCCTTTAATCGAAACTAAAGTTGCCTCCGTTTACCCACAGATTAAAGATGAAGCTATCCAAAATTTCAAAATAAAGCATCTCCTATATTATCACGATAGCATTTTTCGGCCTCCAAAGTTGGATTTCAAATCTTAACCTCTTTTACTGGGTTTTTGAACGCCTTAAAGGCATTTTCTTATTTCGATGTTCAATCAAAAGCATTGCTGCACTTTTATGGGCTAAGCTTTCGTTGAAAACGATTTAAAGTGTTTCCAACTAACCTCGTGTTAATTTTTATTAAATCCATTTCAAATGATTGATCGTATAATAGAATTTTCGGTCAGGAACAAGCTCATTGTGGGCTTACTGGTACTACTTATAGCTGTAGCAGGTATATATTCTGCAAGTCAAATTTCTGTAGATGCTGTTCCCGACATTACAAATAATCAGGTGATGGTAATTACTGTTTCTCCTTCTTTGGCTGCGCCTGAGGTAGAACGACTAATTACCGCACCTACCGAGCGCCTAATGGCATCTTTACCAAAACTAAAGGAAGTGCGCTCCATTTCTCGCTTTGGCCTGTCTAATGTTACCCTCGTTTTTGACGACGATTTAGACGTTACAAAAGCCCGTCAAGAGGTTAGTGAACGCCTCGGACAGCTCAAGGCCATAATCCCACCTGGAATTGGAGAACCAGATATGGGGCCAATAAGCACAGGCTTAGGCGAGGTTTATCAATATTATGTAGTGCCCAAACCGGGATACGAAAACAAATACACGCTGACCGAATTGCGAACCATCCAAGAATGGATTGTACGTAGGCAGCTTTTGGGCGTGCCTGGTGTTGCAGACGTAAGCAGTCTGGGCGGAAAGCTTAAACAATATCAGGTTGTAATCAATGCTGCTAGCATTAAAAGTATGCGCGTTACAATAGACCAAATTTACAACGCCGTACAAAATAACAACGAAAATACGGGCGGTGCATACATCGAAAAGGGACCAAATGCGTATTACATCAGAACCGAGGGAATGGCAACTACCATTGCAGACATCCGAAGCATGCCTATCAAAAATGTTGGAGGCGTTCCTCTTACCGTTGGCGATGTTGCGGAAGTAAAAGAAGGGACTGCG
The DNA here is from genome assembly GCF_054061655.1 of Pedobacter sp. UYEF25. Taxonomy (NCBI): domain Bacteria; kingdom Pseudomonadati; phylum Bacteroidota; class Sphingobacteriia; order Sphingobacteriales; family Sphingobacteriaceae; genus Pedobacter; species Pedobacter sp. UYEF25. Next base: position 477,754 of record NZ_JBSSEL010000001.1, read on the forward strand.
CTGCGGTTTGGCGCCATGGTTAATGATAAATATGGAGAAGTTTCTGGCGCGGTAATCCTAATGTTAAAGGGTGCAAATGCCATGGCAGTGGTTAAACAGGTAGAAAAGCGTGTTGAAGAAATTAAGAAAACATTGCCTGAAGGTGTAACTATAAAACCTTATTACGAACGTAGTAAAATGGTAAACAATTCTATATCAACTGTTAAACGAAATCTTATTGAAGGTGCTTTGATCGTTATTTTGGTGCTCGTGCTCTTTCTTGGCAACTTACGATCTGGTCTGGTGGTTGCTTCAGTAATACCACTGTCGATGCTTTTTGCTTTAATTATCATGTACGCAACCGGAGTTTCTGCAAATTTGATGAGCTTGGGAGCGCTAGATTTTGGCCTCATTGTAGACGGCGCCGTGATTATCGTAGAGGGTGTAATGCATCGCTTCCATGATAAAGTAGATAAACATACAGGAGGCGATTTTACGACTGAAGAAGTAAACAGCGAAGTGAAAACGTCTGCTTCCAGACTAATGAATGCTGCTATTTTTGGTCAGATCATTATTTTGGTGGTTTATCTCCCTATCCTAAGTTTGCAGGGAATAGAAGGAAAAATGTTTAGACCTATGGCAGAAACGGTCGCTTTTGCCTTGGTTGGGGCCTTTATTCTTTCGCTCACCTACGTACCAATGATGACCTCCTTAACATTGAATAGAAAACCTAAAAAAGGAAAAAATCTTGCTGATAAGATGATGGGCGCTATCCAAAAAAGATATGCTCCTTTGTTAAAAAAATCTATGGCTTATCCGAAGACAATCATTCTTATTGGGGTGATACTTTTTGGATGCTCTTTTTTAGTATTTAGATCTCTTGGAGGAGAATTTATCCCACAGTTAGAAGAGGGAGATTTTGCGTTAGATGCAAGATTTTTACCTGGCACTTCACTAAGCCAAACAATTAAGGGAATGGAATTGGCATCAAAAAAACTAAAGCGTTTTCCTGAAGTGCAGCAGGTTACGTGCCGCATAGGATCTGCAGAAATACCTACCGATCCGATGTCTCTAGAACAATGCGATGTATTTATTTCCTTGAACGACAAATCTACTTGGACAACCGCTAAAGATTATATAGGCTTGAAAGACACAATTGGCAAAGTATTGGCAGAAATTCCAGGGCTCAATGTTGGCTTCGAATATCCTGTACAGATGCGGTTTAACGAGCTCATATCAGGCGCCAAACAAGATGTGGTGGTAAAAATTTATGGAGATAATTTAGATCAATTGGCAAAATACGCGGGGAAGCTCAGCGCTCTGGTAGCCAAAGTAAATGGGGCCGCCGATATAAATACAGAACGAATTATCGGATTGCCACAGTTAGTAATTCATTACAATAGAGCAGCATTAGCACAATACAATGTGAGTATTAGCCAGATTAACCACGTGATAAATGCAACTTTCGCTGGACAGAAAGCAGGAAGCATTTATGAAGAGGAAAAACAATTTGACGTAATGTTGCGCATGGCAGATTCTGCCCGGTCAAACATCGATCAAATTGGATCTTTGAGCATACCTACTCAAAACGGGCAACTTATACCATTAAGTCAGTTGGCGGAAATTGGCATAAAAGATGGGCCAAACCAGATACAGCGAGACAATGGGCAAAGGCGGATTGCCGTTGCATTTAATGTTAGGGGAAGAGATGTTGAAAGCGTTGTAATGGATTTACAAAAAATAGTAACGGAAAAACTAAAGTTACCGGCAGACTATCATTTGGAATACGGAGGCCAATTTGAAAACTTAAATTCTGCAAAAAATCGCCTTTCAGTTGCAGTTCCCGCCTCTTTATTATTTATCTTCATTTTGCTCTATTTTGCTTTCAATCAATTTAAAGAAGCACTTATTGTATTCTCGGCAATACCATTGGCGGCAACGGGAGGTGTTTTTGCTTTGTGGCTTAGGGGCATGGCTTTTAGCATCTCTGCAGGCATTGGATTTATTGCTCTCTTCGGCGTTGCGGTGCTCAATGGAATTGTACTCATAAGCGAATTCAACCGCTTAAAAAAAGAAGGAGTTGAGGACATCGACGAGCGTATCAAACTAGGAACTGCAAATAGATTAAGGCCAGTACTCATGACAGCCACTGTCGCCTCTCTAGGATTCGTGCCTATGGCCATTTCTACGCACGCCGGTGCTGAAGTTCAAAGGCCGTTAGCTACGGTGGTAATTGGCGGCCTAATTACGGCAACCTTACTTACTTTGGTGGTGCTTCCATCCTTGTACAAACAATTTGCCTCAAAGGCTAAGAAAGATAGTGGAACCAGTGGAAAAGCAGTGCTAATTGGTATTTTACTTCTTTTCTTGGGGTTTTCTGGAAATTCCCAAACTGCAATTGTTAAAACCATCACAATTGAGGAAGCTTTGGCAAAAGCGTTTACACAAAACAATGCTTTATTGGCTGCAAAAATTCAGAGCGAGGCAGCTCTGGCAAATGAAGGAACTGCTTTCGACATCCCTAAAACAGCACTGTCTTTTGATCAAGGAAACATTAATAGTCCACTCACAGACAACCGTTTTATGGTTTCGCAGAATTTCGCGTTGCCCGGACTCTACAACAAACAAAAGCAATACCTTAAAGCGCAAAGTACGCAGTCTAATTTTCAGGCAGAGGCGGTTAAAAATCAGCTTGCCTACCAAGTTAGATCTGTGTACGTAGAAATGACGGCATCAGTTGCTAAGATAAAAATATTGACTGAGCAAGACTCTATTTTTAATCAGGTGGTGAGATTGGAGAAACTCCGTTTTGATGTTGGAGAAGTTTCTCGGGTAAATTTAACCAGCGCCGAGGTAAAAGTCGCTATGCTCAAGAATGAGCTCAACAATTTACAAACTGAAATAGAAGTGCAACAGAGTCGGCTTCAGGCGCTAATGGCAAGTAATGAAATCTTCTTACCCAATGATCAGTTGCCGCCGGCTTGGCAAAATAATTTTATTCCAGATTCTACAATGGTCATGCAAAACCCAGAAGTTAGACAGGCAAACCAAGAAGTAGTTGTAAACGATTGGAAGCGTAAAGTAAATAAGTCTAAAGCCCTACCTGATTTGAGTTTGGCCTATAGTAACCAAAGCTTTAGTGGGACAACCATCGGGAACGGATTTACAACGCTTAATAAAAGCAATAGATATTCTTCGGTGATGGTCGGGCTAAATGTCCCGATATTTTTTAAAGGATATAAGGCCGCTGTTCGTAGCGCTGAATTGCAAAAAAAATCTGCTCAGTTTTCTTTATCAGAAAAAGAAACGCAGCTTTCTTCACAATGGCAACAGACATTTAGGCGTTACAATCGCCAAAAACAATCGTTGCTGTACTATGAAATTGCAGCTCAAAATCAAGCCGATGAACTATTAAGAACGGCCTCACTGTCTTTCAAGAATGGCGACATTAGTTACCTAGAGTGGGCAAATCTGTATAACCAGTCCATACAGCTAAGAACCGATCGGCTAACCGCTTTACTCCAAATTGATCAAACAATTAACCTGCTTTGGTACTACCAGGCAAAAATAGAAAAACCATGAAAATTTATTTAATCATTTGCGCTGCTTTTCTGCTCTCTTCTTGTGCAAGTAAAGAAGATAAGAAGGAAGCTAATGCTGCACAAGACAGCTCAAAGACGATGGAAAATACCATCACTTTTAATGCAGAACAAATAACGAACGGCAGCATAGAAACTGGTAAATTGCCTACACATTTACTTAATTCAAGCATTCACGCAAATGGACAAGTGGATGTGCCCCCAGAAAATCTAATCGCCGTTAACGTACCTATGGGAGGTTTTTTAAAACAGACTAGAATGTTACCGGGTATGGTGGTTAAAAAAGGTGAGGTAGTTGCCCTCATAGAAAATGCTGAGTATGTTACGCTACAGCAAGATTACCTTACAGCTAGTAGCCGAATAATCTTTCTAAAGCAAGAATTAGAGCGGCAAAAAACATTAAGTGATCAACAAGCAAGCCCACTAAAGCTATATCAGCAATCTTTGGCAGACTATAATACGGAGTTGGCGAAAGCTGCGGGTACAGCTCAAAAATTAAAAATGCTTGGCTTTAATCCGAATAATATTACCACAAAAAACATTACTGCTTTGGCAACTATAAAATCACCAATTGATGGGTTTGTCTCTAGAGTAAATGTCAGCACTGGTACGTATGTAAATCCAACAGATATTTTAATGGAACTGGTTAATACCAGCGACATTCATGCAGCACTTATTGTTTTTGAGAAAGACATCTCCAAAATCCAGATCGGTAATCTCGTCACTATCTCGCTCCCTAGTTTACCTGGAAAAACCTTTCCGGGCAAAGTAATATTAATTGGAAAAATGTTAGATTCTACTCGCAGCGTCATGGTTCATTGTCATTTTTTAAGAACTGATTCAGATTTGTTGCCAAACATGTTTCTACAGGCCGAAATTGAAACAAAACCTCAAAATACTTCCGCTTTACCAGATGGTGCGTTGGTAAGGTTTGGTGGCAAACGGTACGTTTTTTTAGCAAATGCAGAAAAAAATAGGATGAAGTTTAGTTTGTTACCTGTAAAGGTTGGCATTCAAGAAAATGGATGGAACGAGGTGGAGCTAAGTAATCCTGAACTAAAAAATTCGAATTTTGTAACAAATGGTGCTTTCTCGATTTTATCAGCGATGAAGAATTCAGGGGAATAGGTTTAGTATTTCATAAAACGAAGGATACTTCCGAGAGGAGTTCTCCTTCGTTTATTTTGAAACTATAATTGAAACAAAAATTCCATGGTTACAAAAAGATTTTAACAGCTTTTATTTCTTATCGAAACAGTTATGTGTTGACCGTTTAACTCTTGGATAATAAATATAAAAATCTTTAGCTGACAAGTACGGTTATTGGCAATTTTTGAGGCACTATTATTAGTACAACAATCTTTGATGCTCAGTTGGCAGCTGAAAATCAAACCGCCTTAAAAAAAGCCTATTTCATAATTCTATCTATGCGCATATTTTGACAGGCCACTTTGCTCAATATTTCGGCAACGTGGTTGCCGTAATCAATCGTGGTGGATTGGTCAAACGCCTCTATTGCAGTAACTGTAATCTCTGTACCCAAGGATAAATCTTTTTTATTCAAAAATTTTAAAAAATCTTTTGAAGAATCTGTAACCGACTTAAATATAACCTTTTCACCTACTTTACAGTCGCTCAGGCTTTTATAAGTACGCTGCACCACTTTCCCTTCTTTATCAGGAATCGGGGCGCCATGTGGATCAAATTTTGGATGGCCAAGTAACTGATCCATCTTATCAAAAAAGGCAACGGAGCGTACGTGCTCAACCTGCTCTGCAATATCATGGACTTCTTCCCAGCCAAACCCCATCTTCTCAACTAAAAATATCTCCGTTAATCTATGCTTTCTAATAACCAAAGCTGCTTCCTTCTTTCCCATTTCAGTAAGCCTTACCGGTTTATAGCTTTCATAGTGCACAAAATCTTGCTCAAAAAGCTTTTTCATCATGCTGTTAACAGTTGGCATTTTTATATTTAGATGCTTAGAGAGTTCGTTCACATTTACCTCACCTTTGTCATTAGACAAATTAAAAAGGGCCTTCAAATAATTCTCTACCGTTAAGGAATTCATATCGTATGGTTGTAGCTTCTTAAAAAGCACCGAATTTATCAAAATAAAAGTATTTAAAAAAATTGTTCGCCTAATCTAACTTGTGAGGGTTAATGCTGAATGTTTAAATGCTTATTTCCGGACAACACTACTCGATCTATTTTTTCAATAGAAATTCAAAATTGCGGCATTAACCAAAACCACTAACAAGGCAATGATTAGCGAACCGACTCAATCCTAAAAACAACGTAACGATGGTTGCTTTTTTAATTTTAATAAAAACCATTCGCTAAAAAGTATCGATTTCCTCTACAGCTACAATTTTGATAAAGTTTGATGTTATTTCTGCTTCGACCTTAATGATACAGCGGCTGTTCTTAATCCTTTTTGTTCATTTGACGGTTAGGTTTAAGATAGTGGAACGATTAATGATAAAGAAAAACGGTAGCCTGTGTTAGGACGTAAGACAAAACAATGAGCAACAAATTAATACTTGTACGCCATGGACAGTCGCAGTATAATTTAGAAAATAAATTTACTGGATGGCAAGATGTGGACATTACCGCTACCGGAATTAAGGAAGCTGAAGCGGCAGGTGAACAGCTTAAGTTAGAAAAAATCGATGTTGCATTTACTTCAAAACTCATTCGTGCACAGCATACATTAAAAATTATCCAACAAATTGCTGGCCTGGAAAATATTCCTGTATTTGAAAATAACGCACTGAACGAACGTGGATACGGCAAATTGGAGGGTTTAAATAAAAGTGATATTGCGTTAAAATATGGCGCAGAACAAGTACACATCTGGAGACGATCATTTGATGTTCCGCCACCTGGCGGTGAAAGTTTAAAAAACACTTATGACCGCGTTATCCCGTATTTTAAATCTCACATTAGACCGGAATTAGACAAAGGGTTAAACGTTTTGATTGTAGCGCATGGAAACAGTCTGAGAGCGCTAATCTTGTTCTTAGAAAATTTATCTACCGACGAAATATTAGCAAGAGAAGTGGCTACCGGCGTGCCGATTATCTATGAGTGGCCATTGAAAAAAAAATGATGCAAACAAAAACAGAGGAACATAAGGAAGCCGTGGGCTGGTCTTATCGGTTATTTGGTTTAACTGAAGATCAAGATAACGAAAATGAGCAGGCTTTTGAACAGGTACTTTCAGACCATCTAGACCACTTAATTATAACCGATTTTAATAAGCTAATTGGTGTGTTATATAGAATTGATATTTCTCAAGAAAAGGCAGTTGCAGCTTTAGCCGAGGGAATAAACACTAATACCCCGGGAGAGATAATGGCTAAATTGATTGTGAATAGGCAAAAAGAGAAATTGTATTATAGAAAATTATATAGTAAATAAAGTGAGTTAAGAGGTATGAAGAATGATTGTAAACTAATAGCAGTAGATTTCGACGGTACAATTGTAGAGCACACTTATCCGGAAATTGGACAAGAGATGCTTTTCGCATTTTCTACGCTAAAAGAACTTCAGAAGAAAGGGCACAAATTGATTCTTTGGACCTATCGGGATGGCGAATATTTACAAAAAGCAGTTGACTATTGCGCGGAAAATGGGATGATATTTTATGCCGTAAATGAAAATTATCCGGGTGAAACTAAAGAAGGAAATTACAGTCGAAAACTCTTAGCTGATATCTTTATCGACGATAGAAATATTGGTGGCTTTTTGGGTTGGGATACCATTTGGCAATTACTTCACCCGGATGGGGAAGAATATGCGGGAATATTAAAAAATCAATTGGCACACAATAACTATAAGGAGCCAAAGAAAAAATGGTGGTTTTGAGCCGATTGTTTTATCTCTTACGCGCTTAAAATTTTACATGTATCATCATACATGCGTTCAGCGCCTCTGTTTAAGCCGGTGAGGCTGACGTCCAAAACCAAACTCAATAGCGGTCAGTTTTTTCTTGCGAAGATTGCCTAGCTACTAAATCTCTACAGAATTAGTGTTTAACTTGAAAAAAAAATCCCGTGAAGAAAATTACCTTGTCAATCTGCATTCTTTCGTGTTGCTTATCTGTGTTCGCCCAAAAAGCCCAACATTTCCGTATTTTAAAGAGCCATGCCATTTCAGGAGAGGGGGGTTGGGACTACCTTACTGTTAATTCAAGTAAGAAACAGATTTATGTTTCTCATGGAAACCAAGTGAATATCATCAGCGAAGGAAGTGGAGATTCAATTGGCGTAATTTCAAATACAAGCGGCGTTCACGGCATTGCTCTGGCAAATAATCTTAACAAAGGATACATTAGCGATGGAAGGGCTAACCAAGTTACTGTCTTCGACCTGACCGACAATAAAACGATTAAAACAATAGCTGTGGGAACAAATCCTGACTATATTTTATACGATCCTTCATCTGAAAAAATATTTACTTTTAATGGTCGAAGTAGCGATGCAAGTGTTATTGATGCGAAAACAGATCGGCTAATTGCTACAATTTCATTAGGTGGAAAGCCAGAAGCAGGTGTTTCTGACGGTAAAGGGCAAATTTATGTAAACATAGAAGATAAAAATGAAGTAGTTGTTTTCGATGCAAACACATTCGAAATTAAACATAGATACAAGATAGCGCATGGTGATGAACCGTCTGGTTTGGCCATAGATATCGTTAACAATCGCTTGTTCATTGGCTGCGGCGGCAATAAAAAAATGGTTATTATGGATGCTACAAATGGAAAAAACATAACTAGTTTTACCATCGGTGGTTGCGATGGCGTAGTGTTTGATCCAGTTTACAAATTGGCATACGCATCTAACAATGAAGGATTTATTTCTGTCGTTAAGGAAAAAGACGCCAATAATTTCGAGTTTGTAAAAAATATCCCAACAGAAAAAGGTGCGAGAACGATTGCCATAGATTTACAAACACATCGGCTCTTTACTCCTACAGCTCAAACTGCCGCAGTTGCTCCCACCCCACAAAATGCTCATCCGTGGCCAAAACCTGTCGATGGTACTTTCCACGTTTTAGAAATAGGAGAATAAAAATTCATAAATACCTACAGAACAGCTCGTTACGCAGTTGAGGCGTTGTAATTTTAGTGACAATAGTCTATTTTCTTCGCAAAATGGATTCCGCTCGTACACCAATACAGTATGCTATGCCCAGACTGTACTGTCAAATAGCATTTATTTTGCGCTTTTTCTATAAAAAATAATGGCAAGGCCCGTAGTTGTAGAATCAAACTGCGAAATAATTGGCTGCATATTAATCCAGAATTTCTCTGGGCTTTTATATAATTTGGGCGTTACCCTGAAGAGGGTCGCGCTTTACGTTGCAATCTTTTGGCTCGTTCCTCACAAAAAGGATTTAATCTACAATCGCTAAATAGCAGAAATGAGCGGTGCGCTAACGATGGGAATGGCATCCTCCTATGTTTGAATAATAATAATTTATCATCAAATTTATAGAAATAAGTGAAGAGGCGAGAGAGTGAGTTGGCATCCTAAGCAAGTCTAGAACTATGCTGCGTAAAAGATATAACCTCCCGTCTCTTTGTTCTTTAGAGTTTGAACAGAATGTAAGAAATATGGCAGAGCCATATATTCAGGATATCCAACAGGAGAAAAAACGGAGAAGACTTATCACTTATTTTAACCTAAACTCTTAATAGCTAAATGTATGAGAACATTTTTAAAACAGGTGGTAGGTATCGACGTAGCAAAGGAAGAGCTCGTTGTTTCGCTGGGTCGCATTGATGAGAGCCTCAGTGTGGAGATTTTTGCCTACAAGACCTTTAAGAACAAGATCTCGGGGTTTTCGATGCTCAGGAAATGGGCCGAAAAGTTACTTCCTCCGCAGACGACAACGCTGTATGTGATGGAAGCTACGGGAGTGTACCACGAGTCGCTGGCTTATTGGCTGGCAGATGATCAACGAGATGTAAGCATTGTACTCCCAAACAAGATCAGCAATTTCTTCAGGACGCTGGACATCAACACAAT